>CASFUX010000022.1 GCA_949297975.1 uncultured Bacteroidales bacterium | reverse complement strand
TCCTGAGGTGTTACGAAAAGGCGTGGGAGAGACGCGGGGAGGTCGTCCCCTGCCCGTCTTTGTTCCAAAATGAGTTTTGACATTTTGTCATTGTCCGCACTTGAACAGATGCATGAAACGACATGTTAAAAATCTTTTGGGGCAGCCGTGAGGCGTGCCACGTCTCTTTTTTATTTTAGGAGTAAAGAGAGTTATGAGAGAATATATTTCCTCTATAAGAAAACGTGAGTGGACAGGTTCATCAGGATGGCCGCATGGACATCCACGAACCGGATGCCGATGAAGAAATGTGCCGCATAGTTGGCCGCAAGCAGCAGCATGGCCACTCCCATGATGCGCTTGGAGCGCAGGTAATTGTCGAAGATGGCCTTCTACGGCACCTTGGCGAAGAGGAGATGAAAGCAGAAGAACAACATCAGCGGTAAGGCGATGCAAAGCGAATAGCTGTTACAGGGACGGTTGCATTTTGTTTTCCTTTTAACTTGGATGCAAAGTTACAAGGTTTTGGGGTTTGATTATATGCATGGCGGGTGTTTTAAAGCAAGAAAGCGCGTCCTTAAAAGGACACGCTTTCTTGCTTTAAGCTGCGAGTTACGAGCTTTCTTACTTCTTACTCCTTGCTCCTTGCCTCTGCTTCTACCACACCACCACGGCTTTCGTCACTTGCTGGCCGTCCGCTTCGAGCGAAACCACATATGCCCCGGCTTCCAAGGCGATGTGTCCGTTGCCTGAGAGGTTCTGCCGTTGCAGCAGCACGCCACTGAGGGCATAGACGCTCACCTGCACATCGCCATCGGCCAGCACTTGCAAGCCGCCGTGCACGTTGAGCAGGGTGACGTGGCTATCCACCTTGTCGATGCCCGAACCTTCCTGGGAGAAGCGGGCCACTACTTCCGTGAAGCGGCTGGCCACGAATTCGCCCGCCGCCAATACGTCCTGGCCGTTGGCTCGCAGGCTTGAAAGTTCGTAGCCCGCAGCCGGTTCGGCCTGCACGCTCACGGTAGCCCCTTTGGCTACCTTGCCGCCCGAGGCGGGCAGTTCCGTTTCGCCGTTGAGCAGGTGCACCGTGCCGTTCTCTGCCTCCTTGGCCACCACGTACACTTCTTCGCATCCGGTGCCGTCGCCCTCCTGGTTCACCGTCCAGCCCTTGGAGGTCGCTATCAGGTGCTCGGCGTGGGTGGCATCGTTGGGCGTGGCATCTTCGTCATACAATACCCACAGGGAGAAAGTCTCCATGCCGGGTTGCGAACTGGCGGGCTTTTCATACGGCGGCAGGCTGAAGTAGAAGTCGTTCAAGGCACAAGCCGTCATGCCGTTGCCTGCACAGTCGATGTAGGACATGGCCTCCTGCGCACCGAGGTCGAGCGCGGCCAGTTGGTTGTTGGCGCATTGCAGGCGCATCAGTTCCGGGTTGTTCGTCACGTCGAGAGCCGTCAGTTGGTTATTCGACACGGACAGCGACCACAGCAGCGGGTTGTGCGTCACATCGAGCGTGGTCAGTTGGTTCATGCCTGCTTCCAATTCTTCCAATGCGGCCAAGCTTGTTACATCCAATGCGGCCAGCTGGTTGCCGTGCACGTTGAGGCTGACTAATTTGGAGTTGTCCGTCACGTCGAGGGTGGTCAGTGCATTGTTCCGCACGTCCAGTTCCACCAGTTCGGGACAACCGCTTACGTCCACCGTGGTCAGGGCATTGCCGTAGCAAATCAGGTTCTTCAGCTTCGGATTGTCGGCCACGCTCAGTTCCGTGAGTTCGCTATAGGCGCAGTCCAGGTATTCCAAGTCGGGGCAGTTGGCCACCGAGAGGGTCTGGATAGGGTTCATGTACGTTTCAATATAGACCAAACGGTCGTTGTGCGACACGTCCAAGCCGGTGATGTTGTTTACCCAACCGACCCCTTCATAACTGGCCATATCCAGGTGGGTCACTTCGCCGGTTATCTTGACAGTCGTGCCTGCCGCCACGCCATCGACATAAGCGGAAGCTGCATTGATGACATAAGGCGTTTCCACTCCGTCGCCCCAGTCTATCGTAATGGGTGTCTCGTCCTCTGCCGCCCCCAGTGAGATGGTGAGTTCCTGCCCGGCTTCCGCTACATTGAGCGTGATGTAAGGCTGCAAGGCGGAGCGGAAGTTCACGGCAATTTCCGAAGGTTCGCGCACCACGAAGAACGTATCGGCCACGGCCACGCCGTTCACTTCCACACTTTTGAAGGCATAATCCGCAGCCGGTGCAGCCACCACACGGATGGGGCGACCCACTGCGGCCTGGTCGGTTACCGGCTGGTAGCCCATCCCGTATTCGCTGGCCTGTTCCAAGGTGTACGTGCCGTTTTCGGAAGGCAGCAGGGTGATGGCTACCTCGCCGCAATCGGCCGTGCCGTCGCCTACCGAGTCGCACATCCATTTCATATCCTTGCTCGTTATCTCGCTCATGTCCGCCGTTTCCCAGTCGCATCCTTCCACGAACAGGTTTGCGTAATAAGCCTCGTCGTCACGTGCCGGCATGGTGGAGAACATGTAGTTCAGCGCACAGGCCGACATCAGCTCGTTGCCCCGGCAGTCCACTTTGTTCAGGCGGCCACCGTTTGTGGAGAAATCCAGGAACTCCAGCAGGTTGTCGCGGCAGGACAGCGTGCGCAGGTAGGTGTTGTTGTGGAAATCCAGCCGGGCGATGCGGTTGGAGTCGCACGTGAGGTCTTCAAGCTGCGGCAGCATGGACACGTCCAGTTTTTCCAATCCATTGTTGGCGCAACTCAGATTGTTGAGCGTCGGGTTGCCGTTCAGGTTCAGTTCCTTGATCTGGTTGTTCGAGCAGAAAAGCCCGGTCAGTGCCGAGTTTTGCGACACGTTGATATCGGTCAGCAGGTTGTCGGACACGTCCAGGATGTTCAAGGCCGGGCATTGGGTCACATCAATCGTTTGCAGGTAATTGCCTCCCACCTTCAGCGAGGACAATTTAGGATAATACGTTCCTATTTCCAAATCCATCAGTGCACCGTTGGACAAGTCCAGCGCACTGAGGTTAGGCATGTTCACCGGATAGAAATGGCTGATGTCGCAATCGGCCAGGTTGATTTGCTGGATGGACTCGAATGTGCCGCCTTCTTCCACGAAGAACACCGTGGTCAAGTCGGGGTTTTCATACAAAGTCAGGAATTCGAGTTTGGTCAGCGTCCGCACGTCGAGCAGGGTCAGCTGGTTGTTGCTTAAGTCCAGGTTGGTCAGGTTGGGTGCGCCGTCCAAGATGCAACCCCGGTTCTCACTGTCATTGGCAATGCTGTTTTTATTGGCACGCAGCAGCCACATCGAGGGCTGGTCCACCACTGCGATGGAGGTAATGTCGCTTTCCGTGCAATCCAGTTCCGCTATCTGCCCGTAGATGCGGATGGTGTCGGTGCTGCTGTTATCCGCCCCTTTGTACGCACTGGATATGTTCAGTTCGTAGGGATAACCGTCCGGGTTGATGGTGTAGTTCGTCACGGCCCCATCGCCCCAGTCTATCTGGATGTTGTTTTCTCCGGCTTCGGCAGGGCGGATGTTGAACGTCAGCGATTCGTTGTACAGTTTGTTCACCGTCAGTTTCACCTCGCCGTCAAGCGTCTGCGCCACGCCACACAGGGCGGACAAGAGGGTAGCGGCTATTATTCCCAACCCCCTGAAGGGGGCTTTTGATAAAATGGATGAATACTTTTTCATATCGTCTAAATTAATCAACCACTCTAACCACCTCCAACCACCCCCAACCCCCTAAAGGGGGCTTTGGCAAGCCAAGTCGCTTTAAAGCCCCCTTTAGGGGGTTGGGGGTGGTTGATTGGGTTTGGTGTTGTTTTTTCTGTTATTTCACTATCACTTTATAGGCATTGCCATTGACTTTCACCACGTAGCTGCCGGGAGCTAAGTAGAGGTCGTTGCTGCCCACGGCCAGCGGACTGCGTTGCACTTGCACGCCCGTGAGGCTGTACACCATGGCTTCGCCAGCCACGGGGGTAACGACCTGCACGCGGCCTTCGGCGGAAAGCACCAAGGTGGCGGCGGTCACGGCATCCAGCCCGGTGGTCTCACCCAATACGATGTCGCGCACTACGCTGCCATCGGCAAACGACACGGCAGCTGTGCCTTCGGGATAGCCTTCCTTCGTTACAGTCAGCACATAGTCTTTGTCGGGCTGGAACACTTCAATATTATAATGTCCCTCGGCATCGGTCGTGCCGCTGTAGATGACTTCGCCCGATACCAGCGTCACCTCTGCATCGGCCACGGGAGCGCCGTCTTGGTTCGTCACCGTGCCGGAGATGGTGGAAATCTCCTTCGCTATGGCAAGACGAATAACCGGTAAAGAATAGCTGAATTCCCAACTTGCGCTGTTGCGGTCGGCATTATAGTCGTCTGCATAACAAATCGAATAGTCGATATTGCCGTTCTCAACCGCAAAGCTTATACTTGAAGTGTAGTCTGTCCCTGCCGCTTGGGTTGCTATACGCAAGTTTCCGCCGGTATAGACAAATGGCTCATTCAGCGTCAAGTCGATGATCGGATACATGTAATCTGAATAGTCGCCTTGTGCTGTTATCTGCACCGTGTTGTCATATACTTGGGTCAATTCGGCTACCGGGCGTGGGGTGAGGGTGCTATAGCCTCCATCTGTCGTATTTTCCATCCATACCGTAATGTGGGCGTTGAAATTGTCGATAGAGGAGTACCCTAAGAACGCGATGGAAGTGATTTTCACACCGGCTTCCAATCCTAAACGTTCTGCGGTGTACACCGTTTCGGACCCGCTGTTATACCAATTCAAGCCAAACACTCCCTTGCTAGAGCCTGTGCCAGTGGCATTGCCCACGATGATTTCTTCCGAGGCCGTTTCTTCGGCCACCTTCACCGTTACTTCCGGGGTCAGCACCGTGTAGTCGCCCGATGCCAACACCACTTGGGCGGTGTATTCGCCTGCATTGTGGGGCGTGTAGGCAAACTCGAAGGTCTTGCTTTCGCCTGCCGCCCATGCCGTGGCTTCGGCGGTGGCTACCGCTTCGTCGTTGAAGTACAGCGTGGCGGTGTACGCCCCGGCTTCAACCGCCTTCGTGGCCAGGTTGCTGACCGTGACGGAAGCCGTATAGGCGTGGTTCACCGTGCCCTTGCCGGGCAGGTCGGAGGTCGTGATGTACCAATCCTGTTCTACCGGAGCGAGGTGATAGCCATAGATGTCGTCCAACCGGGCATTGCCCGACTCGAACGCCACGTACCACTTGCCCGCCGGGATGTTGTCCACCGTGAAGCGGGTCAGTTCGTAATCATCGGCTTCCGGGTCGTAAGCGTTGGAGAATTCATGATCCAGGTAAGAACCAATTTCCATAACCGATTGCCAGTCGGAACGGTCAGAGGAGTAATAGATTTCCAACGAAGAGCTATACCCGACTTTCCCGGCAAAGAACGTGAGCACTTCGCCTTCGCGCACTTCGAGCAGCGGGGTGATGATCATGGACCAATCATTGTCGTTCGTGTGCTCGGCCCAGGCGGTGTTGCCTGTCGTGCCCAGTCCGGCAGGCGAGTTGGCCACTGTCCAGTCCGCACCGACTATCAGGTTGCCGGGCATCGTGCCGGCCTCGAAGCCTTCGTACCACACGCCTTCTTCGGGCACGGTGGCCAGCAGGTCGTGCACCTGTTCACCGATTACATCGGCCACGAAGACCACCTGCCCGGTCTTTTCTCCCGGCGTGGTAGCCGTGTAGGTCAGGCTAATGGTGCTGTCGCTCCGCGCTTCCACGGAGAAGGGCGTTCCCACAGTCGTGGTAAAGCCTTCGGGCAATTTTATTTCGGTGATGCGGAGCGGTGCGCCGCCCTCGTTGTGTATTTCCACTTTCACTTCGGACTTGTCCGTCACAACGCCGAAGTCGATGGGGGTGGTCAATGCGTCGTATTCACCCGGTTTGTGTACCGTCAGCACCGGCAGATAGGGCAGCACGTCCAGATCTTCAGCGGCAGACATGTTCCCGCTCACGTTTTCCACCAAGGCAAAGCTCATCTTGGTAGCGGTAGCATCCACTTCGGCTTCGATGGTCTGCGTCTCGCTGGTTGCACCTTGGGCCAACACGAAGTTGAGCGGCACGGTCTTTTCCTCCACCGGGCTGCCGCTCGTGAGGTTCACGAGGCTGACGCTGTAGTTTTCATCCCCCGGGTTGAGGTCGAAGTCGCCATTGTTCATCACCGTGAACTCAAACGGAATGGTGATGTGGTTCGTTTCATCGGCTTCAATCGTGGCCCACGAGGCAATCGTCAGCTCCACCGAGCCAAAGCGCATGGACTTCTTCAGCTCGATTTCCGCGCTGGCAGCCTGGAATTCGTCCAAGGCGGCATAGGTCAGCCAAAAGCCCAGATACGTGCCCGGCTCTACGTTCAGCGTGAACTCTTTCCAGGTCGTTGTTATTTCTCCTGCATAATCGTGCAGCAATTCACCTTGTACGAAGCTGTTGCCGTTTGCCGTGCAGGTATATACTCTCACGGTTGGGTTCTGATAGCTTTCCCCTTCCTGCTTCAGCCAAAAGCGAACCTCACCTGTCACGGCAGGGGTTATCAGCAAGTCTTTTGCTTCAAACTGATTCATATCTCCATCCGTCAATGAGCGGCTATTAAGTTTAAGATAGGCCTTGCCATCGACCGCTCCGCCTGTTGCAGGATTTTCATAATCCACATAGTCCGGGTCACCCCACCAGTCTTCACCGGCATCCACAATGCGCCTCCATTTGGGCGGGGCGAAGTCTTCCTGCGGGTCAAGCACGAGATTTTCAAAGTCTTCCGTGTACGGCGACACGGTTTCCGCCTGCATCGGCGGAACGCCCCACATGGCACATGCGGCCAGCAAAGCAAGGGTCAAGTAACACTTTTTCATGCACTTTTCGTTTTAGATGATTTATAATGTATTGTTTTTACCGATGCAAATCTAATGAAAAAAGCGCAACGCTGTCTATAAGATACGGAAAAAATCTTATTTAACAGCCATTGCAGGTGTCTTTTCGTCCTTTTCACCCGCCCGTCTCATGCGGGCATGTTTCCTTCATCGCAGGCAGATATTTTTTGTTTTATGCTCACATGTTTTCCAATTTATGCTGATATGTTTTCCGATTTATGCTGATATGTTTTCCGATTTATGCTGGGCAGTAAAACTCATGCTCATAAAACAGAAAACATACAGGGAGAAAAGGGATAAGTTGAAAGGAGAAAGGAGAAAAGGGCAAGAAACAAAAAAAGCCCGGCAAGCTCGTCACCGAGCTTACCGGGCTTCCTCTCTACTAACCAATCAATCTTGAGTTATGCCTTCACGCGGCTCCCATACGCGCCGTCGCGGGTGTCGATTTCAATCGTTTCGCCTTCGTTGATGAAGTGGGGCACGCGTACCGTGGCACCCGACTCTACCGTGGCGGGTTTCAGCGTGTTGGTGGCCGTGTCGCCTTTCAGGCCCGGCTCGGTGTAAGTCACCTTCATCTGCACCTTCACGGGCACGTCGGCAAAGAGGATGGTTTCGGTCGAAGCGTCCGATACCACGTCCACCACCATGCCTTCGAGCAGGAAGTCCACCCCGTTGATTTGGTCGCGGGCAATGGGCACCTGGTCAAACGTTTCCTGGTTCATGAACAGGTAATTTTCCCCATCGTGATACAGGAATTGAAACGGACGGCGTTCCACCCGCACGTCTTCCAGTTTTTCACCGATGTTGAAACGGCGTTCGAGCACATAGCCGTTCACCACGTCCTTCAACTTGGTACGCATGAACGTGTTGCCCTTACCCGGCTTCACATGCAGGAAATCGATGCAGAAATACAACTTCCCGTCCATGCGGATAGCTGTTCCGATTTTACTGTCTTGTGCATTAATCATATTTTCTTCTCTTATTTTATATTATTGTTCTTGATGTCCGCTTAAATCGGGCACAAAAGTAATGTAAATCAACCGAAAACGCAAACAAAACAGGACAAAAATGCTTGCCTTGCGTGCAAGTGCCGTTCTTACATGCCTTTCGCCGCCAGCAGACGCGACACGCGCCACCGCCAGAAGGCGAACGCCGCCAAGGCTATCGCGCCGCCCACATACCCCACCGAGGCGATGGAGAGATGCGTGCAGGCCGCGCCTCCCACCCACGTGCCGCACCCGATGCCGAGGTTGAAGATGCCGGAAAAAATGGACATGGACACCGACGTGGCATCCTGCGGGGAATGCGTGATGATTTCATTTTGCAAGGACACGTTGAAGGCCGTGGCCACCATGCCCCACAGCGCACACAGCAGCACGACGGCCGGCATCCACTCCGCCGCCGGACGCAACAACGCCAAGCAAGCGGCCATGCCCAGCAGCACCAGCGTGAGGAAACGCCGCGCATACCGCCCGTACCAGTGCGAGAACGCCAGGCTGCCCGCAATGCCCATGCCGCCGAAGAGCATGAGCGTGGCCGTGACCCCGTCGTCCGTCATGTCGGCCACCTGTTTCAGGAAAGGTTCGATATAGCTGTAGCCCGTGAAATAAGCGCCCGCCACCCCGAGCGTCAGCAGGTAAATGCCGACCAGCAACGGGTTGGTCAGCAGCACGGGCAGCTTGCGCGGCGAGAAGCCTCCCCGGCTCGGCACCTTGGGCAGGATGCACGTCAGGTACAGGCATACCAATAGCGCGAACACCCCGATGCAACGGAACGTGGCGCGCCATCCCACATACAACCCGATGACCCGCCCCAACGGCAGCCCGAACACCATGGCCACGGAACTGCCCGTCACAATCACGCTCAACGCCAGGGGACGGAAGCGGTCGGGCACCAGGCGCACGGCCAACGGCGACACGATGGACCAAAACACGGCATGGGTACACGCCACCCCGATGCGTGCCAGCATGAGGGCGTAGTAACCCGGCGCGGCGGCGGACAACAGCTGAAACAGGGCAAACAACAATGTAAGCCCCACCATGAGCCGCTTCAACTCCATGCGCGACACAAGCAGCATGAGCGGCAACGACAACAGCATGACCGCCCACGCATACACGGAAATGAGCAACCCCGCACGCGCCTCGGTCACGCCGAAGTCGCGGGCGATGTCGCTCAACAAGCCAATAGGAATAAACTCGGAAGTATTGAATATGAACGCCGCACACGCCAACCCGACGAGTGCCAGCCTGTCCCTCCACGACAGGCGCACCTTGCACGATGCCACCTGCACCTTTTGCTGATTTTGCATTGTCTTGACAGCCCTGTTTTTTCGGGGTGCAAAAGTAAGAAAAAATTGAAAGTAACGGGATAGAAGTGCAATTGTAAGTCCCGACTTTGTGAATTTAGAATCTTTTTCATAACTTGCCCCTGTTTTTCAATCAAATCAGTTTTAAGATGGGAATAATCGAAAAAATCAAGAATGCCGTCAAGCGGGATAAGGGCAAATCCTTTTCCCCAGACCAAATCAAAGAGCACCAGTTCGGATTTGAGAACACAGCCTTGCATGAGCGCATGTCCTTTGAGTTGGAAGCCGCCGAGTATGACAAACACGAAGTGATACGGCTGGTGGGCAATCCGCAATACAAGTTGCTGGACATGCTCTTCAAAGCCGACATTGATTTGTCGGATGCCGAGATTGTCTCCTCGTACATCGTGGTCGAGGATGAAGACAACAAGTTTTACAAGCCGATACCCGACATCCGTGGTTACAACCTCTTGGACGACTACCTCGGCGTTAATGTGAAGGCTTTAGGCAGATGCAGGAGTGTAATATGGCACATTGCCGAGACGTGGCACGCCACATTTCTACCAGTTTTAGGCAGAAACAGGAGTGTGATATGGCACATTAAGTTCAAAAAAGAAGGTAAGGCAGGATTGCTCCATCTCCATATTCAACCATTGAGGGCCTGGATGGAAGAAACAAGCATTATGGTCAGATTGTCCATAACGAAGCGCATGGAGGATGAGGAATATGCAAGTTCCGACAAAGTGCTGTTCGTTTTTGACCTGCACACTCCCCGAAAACTTATGAACGTCATCGAGTCCTGCCGCAAGCAAGCGTTGGCAAAAGCAAAGCAAGGCAAGGAACTGACCGAGCATGAATACGCGGCTTTGTTTGCATATTCAGGAACCATAGGCGGATTGAGAAAGTCTGCCAAAAGTAGGATGGAATGGAAAAGATGGGGGGATGCCGCATCGGACCTACAAGAAGCATATGACCGAATGAGCAGAATAGTCCTTAAAAACGAGCAGGATGAAAAGGACATGAAAATCTTCTTTGACATCTGCCATGACCTTGGACTATGCTATTACAACAGGGGTTCTTACATAAAGGCCATCACGTATTTTGAGTTGGCCTCGCCCGACAAGTCCTTCCCGAGGGAGCCGCTTATGGACTGCCTGAAGAGGTTGAACGACATCCGCGTCAAAAAAGACACGCCATGCCAAACGGAAGACCTCTCTTTGTTAGGCGAGATATTAACATCTTGTTTTCAAGTATTGCCCTGTGAGCTGTCGAACCTCTTGTGGATTGACAATGAAACGATGGAAACCGGCAAGGTTGAAAAGCAACCCTTGATATGGGGCTATGATGTGAAGGCCTTGATGGCAAACAGAAACGATGTATCCATATATTTGTCATACAGGAAAATAAATGCAATCGTGGACGATGCATACCTGGACCCGAATGAGGATTACACAGAAAAGCAAGCGGAAGGGTTTAAGAATAAAGACAGTTTCCTAAAAAGGACTTCACGGGGGTGCGTTGACAAGTCCATTTGCCAACAAGATGGCGTTATCATCCTTGCGCTGGAGCGGGAAGGCGATGCGTGCGCCATGACGGTCATGGTTCCCACCTTCCAACTTTCTAAAAACAACAACAATCAACTTCCTTTGTGCGTGACGGTGCGGTTTGCCATTGGCAACCTATTGTCCGTGGAAGAGTTTGAAAAAATAAGGGAAGATGCCGCAGCAGGAGTACCGGCCTCCGGACAGGCATCGGAAATAGCGTACTGTACCCCTGGCAAGTTGAAACAGGCGCATTATCTGTTTGCCCAGGGGGTAATCGCATTTAGAAAGCGTTTATGGGGCGATGCGATTTTTTACCTGACACATGTGTACAGAATGCTTGTTCCGCTGTGGAACACGGATGAAATAGACGAAAATGACGAGTGCTTGCTGGGAGAAACTTGTCATAAGCTGGGGTTCGTGTACAACGAGCTTCATCAATACGAATACGCCTTATACTATCTGGGCATTATATGCAACGCGGGAAAAACACTTTGGGCGGGCGAATACATCAACAGCCTGGTGAACTCACGGGATGTCCGAGCGTATAGTTTTTTAAGGCACGAATACGAGCGGTTCACCCAAACTGATTTTTATAAGGACTTGTCGGAAGAGGAGTTTGAACATCATTTAGCTTTTCTGAGACGCCGAATAGGCTTCACCATGGTCGAACGGGGGCAGATAAAGGATGCAAAAAGGTTTTACACCCAACTGCTGGACGACCCTCGCTGCTGCGAACAGGCTAAAAAGGAACTAGAATATATAGCCGAACACTACCCTGACGTGGACTAATCAAGCCGATAACAGGTTTAGACCGCACAAAAAAGGCGAAGAAGCAACCTCCTGCTTCTCCGCCTTTTTATTTCCCCTCTTAGTGAGGCAAGGGGGTATCTTACCTCAACTTCGCCCCCAGCTTCGTTTCCAGATTGGTCTGTATCTTCTTCATGATGGCTTCAATCTGTTTGTCGGTGAGGGTCTTGTTGGCATCCTGCAACACGAAGCTGACCGCATACGACTTCTTGCCCGCTTCCAGGTTCTTGCCTTCGTACACGTCGAACAGGTACACGTCGCGCAGCAGGTTGCGCTCGCTGTCACGGGCTATCTTCTCGATGTCGGCAAAGCGCACGTCGCGGTCGAGCAGCAGGGCCAGGTCGCGCTTCACTTCGGGGTACTTCGCGATGTCGTGGAACAGCACCTTGTGATGCTTCGTTTCCGCCAGCAGGTTGCCCCAATGCAGGTCGGCGTAGTACACTTCGGCGTCGATGTCCAGCCGCTTGCGCTGCTTGGGACTTACCACGCCCAACACGCCCAATTGCTTGCCCGAACGGGTGTACAGGGTCAACGCCTCGCTCAGCAGGTCGTCGGCGTAGTCGCCGCACACCAGCTTGTGCAGGTCGATGCCCAGGCGGCGCAGGATGTTTTCCACATACGCCTTCAGTTCGAACACCGTGGTTTTCGCTTCGGGCACCGCCCAAGACTGGGCTTGCTTGTTGCCTGTGAGCCACAAGGCCAAGTGGAATTCTTCGGAATAAGCCTTCAGCGCGTCCTCGTCCGAACGCTTGTCGCTGTCGTAGAAGTAGCAGTTGCCGAATTCGTAGAACTTCAAGTCGCCCCGCTTGTGGTTGATGTTGCGGGCCAGGCTTTCGAGGCCGCCGAAGAGGAGCGTCTGCCGCATCACGTTGAGGTCCGAGCTGAGCGGGTTCATGATGCGCACGCAATGGGCTTCGGGCAACGAGGCGAGGTCGGCATAATAAGCGCTCTTCGTGAGCGAGTTGTTCATGATTTCGTTGAAGCCCTGCGCCGTGAGCTGTTCGGACACGAGGCGTTGCAGCCGGACACTGTCCGGCTTGGGCGAGTAGCTGAGGTTGGATTGCAGGCGGTCGCCCAGTTCCACGTTGTTGTAGCCATACAGGCGGAGGAGGTCTTCTATCACGTCCACATCACGCTGCACGTCCACCCGGTAAGGGGGCACTTGCAGGGAGTACACGCCATCGTCTGTCTTGCCCGTCACCTTCATTTCGAGGGCGGCGAAGAGGGTTTCCACCGTGTCCTGCCCGATGTTCTTTCCTATTAAATTATATACCTTGTCCAATGACACCCGCACGTCGAACGGGGCGATGGGCTGGGGATACACGTCGATGATGTCGCCGCACACCCGGCCGCCCGCCACTTCCTGGATGAGCAAGGCCGCCCGCTTGAGCACGTAAATCGTATTGTCGGGGTCGCATCCGCGTTCGTAGCGGAACGAGGCATCCGTGTTCAGCCCGTGCCGCCGTGCCGTCTTGCGGATGGAGACGGGGTTGAAATAAGCACTTTCGAGGAACACGTTGCACGTGGAGGACGAGATGCCCGAGTCCTGCCCGCCGAACACCCCGGCCAGGCACATGGGCACGTCGCCGCCGCATATCACCAGGTCATCGGCACTCAACTTGCGTTCCACCCCGTCCAGGGTGACGAACGGCGTGCCTTCGGGCAGGTTCTTCACCCGCACTTCGCCGCCCGGTATCTTGTCGGCATCGAAGGCATGAAGGGCCTGTCCCATTTCGAACATCACGTAATTGGTCACGTCCACCACGTTGTTGATGGGGCGCACGCCGATGGTGCGCAGGCGGTCCTGCAACCAGGCGGGCGACTCGCCGATGGTCACGCCCTCAATCACCGCAGCCGAGTAGCGCGGGCACGCCTGGGCGTTTTCCACCGTCACCCGCACCGGGCATCCAGGCTGGTCAGCCTTGAAAGCATCCACCGAGGGCTTGCGCACCTGTATTTCCTTGTCGCGGATGGAGAAATAAGCCGCCACATCCCGCGCCACGCCGTAGTGCGAGATGGCATCGGCGCGGTTGGGCGTGATGTCCACCTCCAGCACGTAGTCGCTTTTCACATCATAATAATCCTTGGCCAGCATGCCCGTCGGCACGTCGGACGGCAGCACGATGATGCCTTCGTGGCTCGTGCCCACGCCGATTTCGTCCTCGGCGCAAATCATGCCACACGACTCCACGCCGCGTATCTTCGACCGCTTGATGGTAAACTCCTCATCACCGCTGTACAGCTTCGTGCCAATGGTCGCCACCACCACCTTTTGCCCGGCAGCCACGTTGGGGGCACCGCACACGATTTGCAACGGGGCTTCGCCACCCACGTCCACCGTGGTTACGTGCAGGTGGTCGGAGTTTTCATGCGGCACGCACGTGAGCACCTCGCCCACCACGAGGCCTTCCAGCCCGCCTTTGACGGTTTGCACTTCTTCAACCCCACCGGTTTCCAGTCCGATGGAAGTCAATATCTTTGCCAGTTCAGCCGGTTCCACATTAATATTAATGTATTCCTTCAGCCAATTATACGATATGTTCATAGCTTGTTTGTTTTTATCAAGAGCGCAAAGATAAGGCTTTTTCCACAATTATGTGATTGATTTTGGATTTCAAATTTCAGATTGGCACACGGATGGCACGGAATGAACAGATTTACACGGATGAGCCTTTTTCCTTTCAACCCTGTTGTCTCCTGCTGATTCGCGGATTGCATATTTACCACCCATCCATTTCCTTTTTTTTCGTGCTTTTGTGCCACTGCATGTCCCCGCTTTCCAATCGCATCGGGACAAACTTCCTGAGCTTGGGGAGGCTAAGGCGTTGTCCTGCGTTGAATGTTGCAAGGCCGTTAGCTTAGGATGAACCAAAAGGGCGAAATTTTTCGTCCCTACACATCCGTGCTCGTAGCTTGTAGCTGAATATTTCTATTAGTTTCCTGGTGATTGTCTTATAGTTTCTATTTCCTATAGTCCTTTGGGTGGTCTTTACAGCAGGAACCGCTCTACGAACGGCACAAGCAAGGCCGTCATCACGCCCATGATGCCGATGGCCAGTCCGCTGATGGCACCTTCCACCGCTCCCATCTCCAGGGCGCGGCTCGTGCCGAGGGCGTGTGCCGCCGAGCCCATGGCCAATCCCCGCGCCACGCTGCTCTTTATCTTCAGCTTGCGCAGGATGAGCGGTCCCACCAGCCCGCCGAATATGCCGCACAGCACCACGAACGCCACCGCCAGTTCGGGCACGCCGCCCGTGCTCTGCGCGATGTTGATGGCGATGGGCGTGGTGACCGACTTCGGCGCGAGCGACGACATCAGCACTTTGTCCGCCCCGCACAGCTTGGCCACCAGCAGCACGCTCACAATGGCCACCACGCATCCCACGAACACCGAGGTGAGGATGGACAGCACGTTGCCCCGCAGGTGTTCCAATTGCTCGTACAGCACGTAGCCCAAGGCCACCACGCTGGGGCCGAGCATGAAGTTGAGGAAGCGCGTCTGTTCGTAGAACGTCTCGTAGTCGATGTCCGCCACCTTCAGCACCGGGATGATGATGGCCACCGACACCAGCAAGGGTTGCAGCAGTGGCACCTTCAGTTTGCGGTACAGCCAGATGCCCAGCAGGAACGAGCCGAGCACCAATCCCAACAGGAACACGTCGCCATGCAGCAACGCGCGGATAGTTTCAATCTTTTCCATATTCAAATAGATGTACATTTGTCGCGAGCCCCTCGCCCTATTTCGTAGGGCGTTGCCCTACGCTGAACGCCACAAGGCCGTTGGCCTTGGACGAAAGCAGGGTGCGTGTCCACTCGTTCACTCGTTTACCCGTTTACCCGTTTACTCTTTTGTCGTTTCTCCATATTCTCCTGCACCAATGCCACGGCGATGATGGTGAGCACGGTGCTCACGATGATGGCCAGCGCGATGGCCCAGATGCTTTTCGAGATGACTTCCGCATAGGCCATCAGCCCCACGGCGGGCGGCACGAAGAACACCGCCATGTTCTTGGTGATGACCGTGGCCGCGTCGCGCACCATGTCGGGCTTGATGAGCTTGAAGAACAGGCACAGGAACAGCAATATCATGCCGATGACGCTGCCCGGGATGAACCCGTTGACCAGCACGCTGCACACCTCGCCCAAGAAGTAGAACAGCAGGATGAAAAACAGACCTTTTATCATAACCATTCCCAAAAAACGGCGCAAAAGTATAAAAAAAACAGAGACAAAGCCACGCCTTGTCCCTGTTTTGGAAGAAGAGGGGGAAATTGGCATCGGTCAATCCGCCGCCGGGGGCAGTCCTGCGTTGTTCAGCCGGATGAGTTGGAACAAGCCTTGCCAGGCGGGCAGCCACTTTGCCCACTTCTTGGCGGGGATGGAGTAGGCGTTCAGCGTCTCCCCGCCGTGTGCGAGCGTGAGGCGGAGGGGGCTTTCGGCTGTGCAATGCCGTTCCAGTTCGTCCATCGGCACGCGGGCGTGCAGCCGGTGCAGGAAGCCTTTCCGGGTCTGTTCCACGTACAGTTGCTGGCAGGCATACGTCCGTCCGCCTATCGTTAGGGTGGCGGCATCGACCCATTGTGGCCACGTCAGGCTCATGCGCACGTCGGCGGTGTCGCTGCTGGTCAGGTAGGTGATGTCCACGTTCAGGGGCGGCAGTCCTTTGGTCTCGGAGGGTACGTCGAACGGCTGCACGAAGTACAGGAACGCATCCCCGTTGGCACGCATCACGTGGGGCAGCCGTTTGGCGCACAAGCTGCCTTGTATCCCGGCCAACGCCAGGAGGAGGAAGAATATCCATCTTTTCATATGCGGTGTCTGTTTAGATAGGAAAAAGGGAAGCCCTCCCGCTTGTTCGGGGCGGCTTCCCTCGTGTCATGTCCCGTGCGGGAGGTTATTCGCCATATACGAAGATTTCATCTTTCGAGAACAGACCCAGCACGCCGGTGGTCTTCTTGTCCACGTGGCTTATCTTGGTGATGCCGGCCTGCTTGGCGGCTTCCTGGATGCTGCCTTCGCCCACGCTGACCAATCCCAGCACGTTGATGCAGCTGGAGGTGCCGACTTTCGTGCCTACTTCATTCGAGGTGGCGGTTACGGGAGCTTGCACCCCGGTGTACAACACGCCGCTCAACTGGCCGCCCATGGGGGCAAACATAGCGCAACTGGAGAACATAAATGCAACGGCGATGGCCGCAATATAAACAAGTTTTTTCATTTTAGTACTTTATAAATTAGATGTTTCCCTACTCGTATGGCTTTTCGGGTGCCGCCTTGTTTTCTTGTCCGTAACCTCCCCCTTGAGGAGCCGCACGCGCATAAAAAAAGCGAGGACATTACTGCTCGCAGAGGGGAGGTTCTCGCATTACCTTGCACCACGAAAGTAAAGCCCACGCTGTTAAGCATGGGCGCTTGAACTTTACTAACGGTGGTGCAGAAAACAAATTTGCGAGATTTCCCCTCTGCATTGTTAGAAGCAAACGCTTTTTCCAGTATTTATAATGCACGTGCTCCGTGCTTACTGTTTTATATCATAGGCCTGTTGTGTTTAAATGTTGCGGTGCAAATGTACGCCTTTTCAATCTTTTCACAAAAGTTTTCCGCATGTTTTCCATGCGCGGAACGATAGAAACCGCCGAGAGCACGATTCTTACCTCTTACTTCTCACCTCTCACCTCTGCACATATTCCTCATACGTCTCCAGCACATCCTGCACGTAGCGCACGGTTTCGCGGGCGTTGAAGCGGCCGTACCGCGTCACGGGGTCCTGGTAGAAGAAGGGCAGTTTCTTCATGCGGAGGAAATACTCCACGTTGTCCTGCCACACGTGCGGGTTGCGCCCGTACCGCTCGGCCAGGGCCATGGCATCCACCACGTGGAAGGGGCCGCCGTTGTAGCCCGCCAGTATGAACTTGGCCCGCTCGTCGGGGTCGGGCACGTGGCGGAACAGCCACCCGATGTCCCGCAGGTAGGCCACGGCGGCGCGGATGTTGTTGTCCGGCTCGAAGATGGCCGTGCTGTCCACGCCGTAGATGGCGGCGGTGCGGGGCATGAGTTGCATCAATCCCGCCGCTCCCCGGCGCGACATGGTGGCGGGGTCGAAGGTCGATTCGTGGAAGGCGATGGAGGCCAGCAGCCGCCAGTCCCACCCGATGGCGGGGGCGTGACGGCGGAAGAGGTCGTCGTAGGGCGATATCGGGGCGTGCGCCGTGCGGGGCGCGGTGGCGGCCAGGGCGGGGTTGGAGTGCTTGTACCGCCCGGCGAGCCGCTGCTCCAGGCGCGTGGTGGCGGGCAGGGCTTGCCATTGCTCCAGGGCGGCGAGCAGCGCGGGGTTGTCCCGGCGGGCCATCCAGCCGCCGCGTTGGGCGAAGCCCAGGGGCACGGCGATGTGCAGGGTGGGGGCGTAGCGGCGGTGCAGGGCGGCACGGTCGCGGTAGGCCACGGTGAAGTCGATGCGGCCGTCGCGCACTAGGCCGATGAGCGAGTCGGTGGTGGCGGGCAGGGCGCAGATGCGGATGCTGCCGCCCATTTCCTCGTTCAGCCGGGTCAGTTGGCGGTGCAGGGAGGAGCGGGCGGGCACGTGGACGGTGCGCCCGGACAGGTCGCTGGCGGTGGCGGCTTGGCCGTGCTTCCGGCGTTGCACCAGCACGGGGCAGGCTTCGGACTGGGGGAACACGCATTGGCAATCGCGCTTCCATGCCTTGGCTTCGGGCACGCAGGAGGCCACGAGGTCGATGCTGCCCGTTCGCAGCAGGTGCATGGCTTCGTCCTCGGTGCGGGCGAGGTGCAGGCGCAGGGGCTTTTGCAGGTGGCGGGCGAAGTCGGCGGCCAGTTCGTAGTCGTATCCCCGCGTGGTGCCGTGCAGCAGGAAGCAGGAGGTAACGTCCGGCACGATGGCCACGTGCAACGTGTCGTGCCGGGGCGGGGTGTCTTGGACGGGCGGTGGCGGGGCGGAGGGCGTTGCCGTGCGTCCGCATCCGGCCCAGGGCAGGGCGGCGAACAGCAGGCCGAAGAGGATAGTTCGTATGTTTATGGACACATAGCGCATATAGCTTTTTATCTTTCCTTTATAATATTAATGTATAGGAAGCGCACATAGCTGTCCCGGCATTCATGTGCCGGGACTGGGGCGGCTATGTGTGCTTCTACATGAAGGCGAGGCGCACCGTCTCCTACTCTGTGCGCTCTGTGTCCCGCAATCACCGGTGCTCCACGTTTTCGGGCGGGATGCCGGGCAGTTGGTTGAGGCGCAGGAATACCTGGGCGGTGGCTACCACGTCTTTCTCGCAATAGGTGGCGATGCGCGGCAGGTCGTGTTCCTCGTAATACACCTGCGCCACCTGGCTGCCGTCGATGTCGTCCTTCGGGGTGGGGATGCCGAAGATGGCCGTGAGCAGCTTGAGGGCGGTGTACGATTTCTTGTCACCGAATTTCCACAGCTCCATCGTGTCGATGAGGGGCGTTTCCCAGGGCTTTTTCCCGCCCAGGTCGAGCAGGGAGGGGAGGGGGATGCGGTGCACCACCATGCGGCGGCAGATGTAGGGGATGTCGAATTCCTTGATGTTGTGCCCGCACAGCAGGTGTTCCCGGGTGTTCCAGCTGGCATCCAGCAGCCGGGCGAAGCCTTGGAGGATGACCCGCTCGTCGTCGTGGGCGAACGACTTGGTGCGCAGGTGCATCTGCCCGTCCTTGGGATAGACGAAACCCACGGAGATGCATACGATTTTGCCGAACTCAGCGTAGATGCCGGCGGAGGCGGTAAAGGCCTGCTCGGCGGTCGTCCCCTCGCCGTAGCGGTCGGGCTGCTGCCGCTGGGTGGCTTGGAATTTGTGTTCCCATAACGATGCCAGCTCGTCGTCCAGCTCGTGAAACGCCGCCCGTTGCGGCACGGTCTCGATGTCGAGGAACATGATTTTGCTCAGGTCGTACATATATTAGATGGATATTTGCGCTTCGCGCGGGATTAGGCCGTTGGCCGGGATTTGCGCTTCGCGCGGGATTAGGCCGTTGGCCGGGATTTGCGCTTTGCGCGGGATTAGGCCGTTGGCCGGGATTTGCGCTTTGCGCGGGATTAGGCCGTTGGCCGGGATTTGCGCTTTGCGCGGGATTAGGCCGTTGGCCGGGATTTGCGCTTTGCGTGCGCTAATCTCGCCCGTAAGGGCTAATATTCAATCTCGTGCGCAGCACTAATCTCTTTTTAGGTTGTTCTCAATGTATTTCGTGAGGATGTCGATGGCGATGTGGTTGTTGCCCCCTTGCGGCACGATGAGGTCGGCGAAGCGTTTGGTCGGCTCGATGAACTGCTCGTGCATGGGTTTCAGCGTGTGCTCGTAGCGTTCCATCACCATGCTCACGGTGCGTCCGCGCTCCACGATGTCGCGGTTGATGACGCGGATGAGGCGGTCGTCCGGGTCGGCATCGACGAACACCTTGAGGTCCATGAGCGAGCGCAGCTCCGGGTTGCACAGCACCAGGATGCCCTCTACGATGATGACGTCGCAGGGCTTCACGGGGATGGTTTCCGCCGACCGCGTGCAGGTGAGGTACGAATAGACGGGCTGCTGGATGGTGCGCCCCGCCTTCAGCTCGCGCAGGTGGCGGATGTGCAGCTCGAACTCGATGGCGTCCGGGTGGTCGAAGTTGATGGCCAGCCGTTCCTCCAGCGGCAGGTGGCTGCTGTCGCGGTAATACGAGTCCTGCGGCAGCAGGGCCACTTCGCCTTCGGGCAGGCGTTCGATGATTTTGCGCACGACGGTGGTCTTTCCCGAGCCGGTTCCCCCGGCGATGCCGATGATAAGCATGGTGGTAAAGGGTTTGGTGATTGGATGTGAAACGCGGGGACTAAAGTAGTAAAAATATCGCTTGCCGCCAACGCCGCGTGCGGACTTTTTTGAAAAAACGCCCCGTCCGCGTCCCCGCGCCCTGCGGGCGGAAAGTTTTCCGCGTGCGGTGGGAAACTTCCCGCCCTTATAGCGCAAACTTTCCCGCGTGCGTACGCATTTTATAAACTGAACTTTGGTTTTTATAAACTAAACTTTGGTTTATATAAACTGAACTTTAGTTTTTATAAACTAAACTTTAGTTTATAGAATGCGTACGCATCCGGAAAAGTTTGCTCCCTAACGCGGGAAAGTTTCCCCCCTAACGCGGGGAAGTTTGCCCCATAGCCCCGCGAAGCGTCCTTGCGGGGGCTGCCGGAAGGGCATCGGCACATTTTTTCCCCTTTTTTAGGTAAAAATAGCGGCGGTTATTTGGCGGAATGGAGAATAAGCCTTACTTTTGCAGCGTCAATCACAGAACGCCTTTTTAGCTCAGTTGGTAGAGCGGCTCATTCGTAATGAGCAGGTCGTGGGTTCGAGTCCCATGAAAGGCTCTCCGGGAAGCGTTGAAAGCCAGTTGCTCTCAACGCTTTTTTTATATTCCTCCCCGATGACCGACGTGTACAAGACGATAGAAGCCCCGTCCGAAGGGCTGTACAAGGACAAAGGTAGCAAGTTCCTGTCGTTCGCCCTGCCGGTGCGGAGCGTGGACGAGGTGAAGGAACGCTTGCAGGACTTCCGCAAGGCCTACTACGACGCCCGCCACGTGTGCTACGCCTACATGCTGGGCGCGGGGCGGGCGGAATGGCGCGCCAACGACGACGGCGAGCCTTCGGGCACGGCGGGCCGTCCCATCCTGGGGCAAATCAACTCCCGCGAGCTGACCGACGTGCTGGTCGTGGTGGTGCGCTACTTCGGGGGCATCCTGCTGGGCACGGGCGGGCTGGTAGCCGCCTACAAGGCCGCCGCCGCCGACGCGCTGGACCGCGCCCCGGTGGCGGAGCGCACGGTGGAACGCACGGTGTCGGTGCGCTTCGAATACCCCCTGATGAACGAGGTGATGCGCGTGGTGAAGGACACCGGTGCGCAGGTGCTGTCGCAAAGCTACGACCAGGATTGCCGCCTCGTCCTCAGCATCCGCCTGCACGATGCGCCCGCCCTGCTCGGCCGCCTGCAGAAGTTGCCGCTGACGGTGGAGTAGGGGGCGGGCATAAAACAAGAAGAGGGTGCGCCAGAACTGGCGCACCCTCTCTTTCTACTTTCTACTTTCTCCTTTTCACCTTTCTCCCATCCTACAGCAGGCTCCAGGCCACGGTCAATCCCGCCATGACGATGGACACCATGCTCATCAGCTTGATGAGGATGTTGAGCGACGGGCCGGACGTGTCCTTGAATGGGTCGCCCACCGTGTCGCCCACCACGGTGGCCTTGTGCTGGTCGCTGCCCTTGCCGCCGTAGTTGCCTTCCTCGATGTACTTCTTCGCGTTGTCCCACGCGCCGCCCGCGTTGGCCATGAAGATGGCGAGCACGAAGCCCGCAGCCAGGCCGCCCGTGAGCAAGCCCATCACCCCGGCCACGCCGAGCACCAGCCCGGTGAGCACCGGCACGATGATGGCCAGCAGCGACGGCACGAGCATTTCATGCTGCGCACCCTTGGTCGAGATTTCCACGCAGCGGGCATAGTCCGGCGTGCCTTCGCCGGTGAGGATGCCCTTGATTTCGCGGAACTGGCGGCGCACTTCTTCCACCATCTTCTGCGCGGCGCGTCCCACGGCGTTCATCGTCAGCCCGCAGAAGAGGAAGGCCATCATCGCCCCGATGAACATCCCGGCCAGCACCGAGGGGTTCATCAGCGTGATTTCGTAATAGTCCATGAAATCGCCGAACGACGAGGCGGCCACTTGCGCCTTGCTCAGCACCTCGTTGCCTACCTGCACCAGCCCGTCAGCCGACTTCTCGGCGATGCGCACGAGGCCGATTTTGATTTCTTCAATATAAGATGCCAGCAAGGCCAAGGCCGTCAAGGCCGCCGAGCCGATGGCGAAGCCCTTGCCCGTGGCGGCGGTGGTGTTGCCCAGCGCGTCGAGCGCGTCGGTGCGGCGGCGCACTTCGGCACCCAGTCCGCTCATTTCGGCGTTGCCGCCCGCGTTGTCGGCGATGGGTCCGTAAGCGTCCGTCGCCAGCGTGATGCCCAGCGTGGAGAGCATCCCCACGGCGGCAATGCCGATGCCATACAAGCCGATGCTCAGGTTTTCGGCGGAAAGCATGTTGGCCACGTCAAACTGGATGGCGCAAAGGTACGACAGGATGATGGCGGCCACGATGGTCACCACGGGGATGGCCGTGGATATCATGCCCAGCCCCAGCCCGGAGATGATAACCGTGGCCGGGCCCGTCTCGGCGCTCTTGGCCACCTTGCGGGTGGGCTTGTACGAGTGCGAGGTGTAGTATTCCGTGCCTTGCCCGATGATGATGCCGGCCACCAGCCCGCAGATGACGGAGAAGGAAATGCCCACCCAGTTTTCAATGCCCAGCAGCCACAGGATGACGAACGTCAGCACGGCGATGAGCACCGCGCTCGTGTTCACGCCCCGGTTGAGGGCGGCCATCAGTTGCTTCATGTCGGCGTTCTCTTTCGTCTTTACTAAGAAGATGCCGAAGATGGACAGGAAGATGCCCACCGCCGCGATAATCATCGGGGCGAGCACCGCCTTGGTCTGCATGGCGGGGTTCATCATGAAGGCCGAAGCCCCCAACGCCGCCGTGGCCAGCACCGAGCCGCAATACGATTCGTACAGGTCGGCACCCATCCCGGCCACGTCGCCCACGTTGTCGCCCACGTTGTCGGCGATGGTGGCGGGGTTGCGCGGGTCGTCTTCGGGGATGCCCGCTTCCACCTTGCCCACCAGGTCTGCGCCCACGTCGGCCGCCTTGGTGTAGATGCCGCCGCCCACGCGGGCAAACAAGGCCTGCGTCGAAGCCCCCATGCCGAAGGTCAGCATCGTGGTGGTGATGAACATGGTCTTCTGCGCCGGGTCGGGTTCATCCACGAAGAAGTTGAGGATGAGGTACCAGGCCGAGATGTCCACCAAGGCCAGCCCTACGACTACCAGCCCCATCACCGCCCCCGAGCGGAACGCCACCTGCAAGCCTTTGTTGAGCGACTTCGAGGCCGCATTGGCCGTGCGGGCCGAGGCGTAAGTGGCCGTCTTCATGCCGAAGTAGCCCGCCAAGCCGGAGAAGAACCCGCCCGTGAGGAAGGCAAACGGCACCCACGAGTTTTGCAGCCCGAAAGCCGCCATCACGGCAAACAGCGCAGCCAGGATGACGAACACGATGGTCACCATCTTGTACTGCTGCTTCAGGTACGACATGGCCCCCTCGCGCACATGCTTGGCAATAGCCTTCATGCGGTCGGTACCCTCGTCTTGTTTCTTCATTTGGCGGAAGAAATGCCACGCGAAGCCCAGTGCGGTCACCGCCGCAACGGGCACTAAATAAAAAATGCTCTCCATACAAGTTAAAGTTTAATTGTTAGTTATTTGTTTTTGGTTGTTTTCATTTGCGGTTAAGCACCCCGTCAAAAAAGCAATCCTTTGCTCCAGCGTCGGGTGCGAGTAGTAGAAGAATGCATACAACGGGTGCGGCATGAGGTTGCCCAGCGACGTGGAGGTCAGTTTTTTCAGTGCCGATACCAGTTGCGCCCCTGTCCCCTGCGAGGCCGCGTAGCCGTCAGCCTGGTATTCGAAGCGGCGCGAGAGGGCGTTCAGTCCCACATCGAGCACGAACGTGATGGGCGAATACAGGATGGAGAACGCCAGCGCGTTGAGGTGGAACGAAGCCTGCTGCCCGCCCAACGCTTGGGCGAACACGTTGCTTTGCAGCACGTAGCCGAAGAAGTAGAACAGCAGCAGCATGTACGGCACGTTCAGCAGGAAGCTGGCCAGCGTGTGCCGGTGCTTGTAATGCCCCACCTCGTGTGCCAGCACGGCCACTATCTCGTCCGTGGTCATCTTGTCCATGAGCGTGTCGTACAGCACGATGCGCTTCTTCGCCCCCAGCCCGGTGAAGTAGGCGTTGGCCTTGGTGGTGCGTTTCGAACTGTCGATGACGTAGATGTCCCGCAGCTTGAACCCCGCCCGGTCGGCAAAGCGTTCGATGGCCGTGCGCAGTTCGCCCTCGGGCAGCGGCGTTTGCTTGTTGAACAGCGGCACGATGACCTGCGAGTAGAACATGGACATGAACAGGCTGTACGCCATCACCACCCCGAACGCCAGCAGCCAGAACCATTGCGGCGTGAGGCGGTATATCCACAGGATGAGCGCGAGCAGCCCGCCTCCGAGCACGAGCGTCACCGCCCAGCCCTTCAGCTTGTCGGCCACGAAAAGGCGGGGTGTTGTCTTGTTGAAGCCGAACCGTTCCTCGATGCGGAACGTGTCGTACCATTCAAAAGGGATAAACAGCAGGTCGTTGGCAAAATACAAGATGCCGAAGAAGACAAGCGACACCGCCATCTCGTCCTGCACCCACGAGCGCACCACGCCGTCGAGCCAGCCGAAGCCGCCCAAGCTGTACATTAATAAGGTAATGAGGAAGCTGAAAGAACTGGTCCACATGCCGAAGCGGGCATTGGTGCGGAAGTATTCCTGTTGCCGGGCATACCGGTCGGGCGTGTAGATGCCTTGCAGGAGGGCGGGGAGGGGCAGCCGCGAATGGCGGATGTTCAATGCCGCCAGGCAACGTTCGAACACGAAGTCGGCCACCAACAGGGTGATGATGAGATAGAATAGTAGTTGCGATGACATACAAATCAAAGGCTATGTCCGTGCAGGCCGTCCAAGCGTGCCGTTTGCGTGCACAAAGGTATAAAAAAATGTCAGACCTCGCGTATTTTGTGCGGATAATCGTGGAAACGCAGGCATACGTTCGTGTAATCATGCGGGCGTTCTTCTGTAAATGCCCGCATGAAGTTATCGTCTCACGGCTGTGATACACCCGTCTCACAGCTGTGATACACCTGTTCCACAGCCGTGATACACCTGTCTCACGGCTGTGGAACGAGAACTTCATGCAAGGAAATACACGACTTTCCTATGGGGGAAACACGAAAAAGCGATAGGAAATGAACGACTTAGCTCCTATTTTCGCTGTGCAGGAAAAAAGCGTACATTTGCAGGAGCAAAGTGATATGGAATTCATCAAATATAAAGACGGAGGTAAATATGCCAATGCCAACAGAGGAACAACTGGACTTACTTTTCGAGGAAATAGTAAGTTGTTACCTAAGAGATTTAAATAAAAGTTTACATGAAACTTATAGTAAGAAAACTAAATATCATAGTAAATTTTATTATATAACAGATTTGGCAAGTAGTTTAGGATATGAAATTGATAAAAGTAATCTTAAAGTTCATTAAAGGCATATTCTCTCCTAAGAAGAAAGAATATATCCTGAAATTCGTAAAGGAAGAGAATAATAAATGGTATATCGACATGCCTTGGCCTGGAAAGAAAGATAATCTTGAAATGGTGTTTGGTGCGAACAGATTGCTTTCTTATTTCGGAGATAGAGAGGTCATCGTATCAGTCATTCCTTCCAATGAAGCCAATCAACCATTAGACGGATATTTAAAGTTGTCCAGAGATTGTTACAGACTGACTAAAGGAGCTTTTTATGATGTGCCGAATGTCCCCACTACTTCATCCATCTGGATATGTCCGGTTACCTTGTGTGTGTTGGGGAAATATCCCAAATACGTATATATCAAGAAACTTGAACAATAATTGAAGGTTGAATAACGGATTAACTGAAGACTCTGCGCAATCTGCGGGAAACAATCTGAAATCTGCAATTTGAAATCTGCAATGAAAACTCTGATAAGCAATGCGACCATCATCAACGAAGGTCGCCGTTTCCTCGGTTCGGTGCTGTTGTGCGGCGAGGTCATCGAGGCGGTGTACGGGGCGGGCGATGCCTTGCCCGAAGCCGACAGCGTGGTGGATGCTACGGGGCTGTGGCTGCTGCCGGGCGTGATTGACGACCAGGTGCACTTCCGCGACCCGGGTCTGACCCACAAGGGCGACATCCGAACGGAGAGCCGTGCGGCGGTGGCGGGCGGCGTGTCCTCGGTGATGGATATGCCCACCACGAAGCCGCCCCCCACAACCATGGAACAGCTCGAAACGAAGTACCGGCTGGGGGCGGAGAAGTCGCTGGCCAACTATTCCTTCCTGTTGGGGGCGACCAACGACAACCTGGACGAACTGAAACGGGTGGATGCCCGCCACGTGGCCGGGGTGAAGCTGTTCATGGGCTCGTCCACCGGCAACATGCTGGTGGACGACGAGCGGGCGTTGGCTGCCATCTTTGCCGAAACGCCTTGCCTCATTGCGGCGCATTGCGAGGACGAGGCCACCATCCGCCGCAATACCGACTATTACCGGGCCATGCTGGGCGATGATGTACCCGTGGCTTGCCACCCGTTCATCCGCAGTACCGAGGCGTGCTACCGCTCGTCGGCCAAGGCGGTGGAACTGGCCGGACGGTACGGCTCGCGCCTGCACGTGTTCCACCTCTCCACCGGATTGGAGCTAAGCCTGTTCGACCCCCGCACGCCCTTGGCCGACAAGCGCGTCACGGCGGAGGTGTGCGTGCATCACCTGTGGTTCTCGGACGATGACTACGCCCGGCTGGGCAGCCGCATCAAGTGCAATCCTGCCATCAAGACGGCCGCCGACCGCCAGGCGTTGCGCTGTGCCGTGGCCGAGGGGCGCATCGACGTGGTGGCTACCGACCACGCCCCGCACCTGCTTGCCGAGAAGGAAGGGGGTGCGCTGCGGGCGGCTTCGGGTATGCCGCTGGTGCAGCATTCGCTGGTGGCCATGTTGCAGTTGGCCGCGCAAGGGGTGTTCACCGTGGAGCAGGTGGTGGAGCGCATGTGCCATGCCCCCGCCGTGCTCTATCGCATCGTGCGCCGGGGCTACATCCGCCCAGGATATTATGCCGACTTGGCATTGGTTCATCCGCACAGTCCTTGGACGGTGTCGCGCGACAATATTATATATAAGTGCGGATGGTCGCCCTTCGAGGGCACCACGTTCGATGCCGCCGTG
>CASFUX010000021.1 GCA_949297975.1 uncultured Bacteroidales bacterium | reverse complement strand
TATTCCATCATCTTGTTCGATGAGATAGAAAAGGCGCACCCCGACGTGTTCAACCTGCTGCTGCAAGTGATGGACGAGGGGCGGCTCACCGACAGCCTCGGGCGGCGCATCGACTTCAAGAACACCATCATCATCATGACCTCCAACGTGGGCACGCGCCAGCTGAAGGATTTCGGCCGGGGCATCGGCTTCAATATGGACAGCGACGTGAAGATGACTTCCGAGTACTCGCGCGGGGTGATACAAAAGGCGTTGCAGAAGACCTTCTCGCCCGAATTCCTCAACCGTGTGGACGATGTGATTATCTTTGACCAGTTGAGCAAGGAAGCCATATTCTCCATCATCGACCTCGAACTGAAAGGCCTCTTCAGCCGGGTGACGGACATGGGCTACAAGCTCGAACTCTCGCCCGAGGCGAAGGACTTCATCGCCGAGCGTGGTTATGATGTGCAATTCGGTGCGCGTCCGCTCAAGCGTGCCATCCAACGCTACATGGAGGACGAATTGGCCGACGTGATACTGGCAGGCGAGGTGCAGCCCGGCGATACCATCCTGATGACGCTGGACAAGGAAAACCAGCGCGTGAAGGCTACCGTGGTGCATCCGGCGAATGAGGAGCAAGCAGGGAGCGAGGAGCAAGAGGCAAGTAGCGAGTAGGGAGCGACATGCATAAAGGAACGCCCCGCAGTCGATTGGGACTGCGGGGCGTTCTTTTTTTCTTGCGGCTGCCGCTTGTTTATTTTAACGTGAGTTCGGCATGAGGACGGGACGCTGCTTCTATTTCCCTTGCATGGTTTTTCCAGTTTCTGCTGAGAAGTTGGAAATTATTCCCGCATGAACCAGAAAAACCATGCGGGGAAAAAGTGAATGTCATCGCCGTATGTTATCCGTCCAGGCTGTCACGCACGAAGCAGAGCGGGAGCAGGTCGCTTGCTCGTTCCAGCACGTACACGCACTCCGTGCCGTAGAGCAGCACTTGGATATTCTGTCCGAAGCGGGTCTCCGTCTCCAGCAGCACTTGCCTGCACGCTCCGCACGGGGTGATGGGCTGTTTTAGGAAATGCCCGCCGGTCCATCCGGCTATGGCAAGGGCACGCACCGGCACGTCGGGATATTGCGCATTGGCGTAGAACATGGTGACGCGTTCGGCGCACAGCCCCGACGGGTAGGCGGCATTCTCTTGGTTGCATCCGGCGACCACCTCGCCGTTGTCCAATAATACGGCCGCCCCCACATGGAAATTGGAGTAGGGGACATACGATTTTTCCACTTGCTCTTTCGCCTTGTTTATTAAGGCCTGGTATTCCCCGTTCAATTCGTCGAAGCGGTACACGGCGATGCGGGTTTCAAGGGTTTTATGATACATATATATAATATTGTATAATCGTGTAATCGAGGAAGCGCGTAATTGAGCAATCTTTACTTTCCTAATTATTAACAACCTGATGGGGCAAATGGTTTATGCCAAAAGCATAAATGCATGAATTTATTCACAGCGGTATGCAATTGTCCGCAAATTAGTCTTAACTTTGCCCTTCCATCGCAACTATCTTATATTAAAGTCATATAGAAACAACATGAGACATTTCTTTTTCCTTCTCCTGCTGGTGCCAGCCGTGGCTTTCGCGCAGCGCAACGATGCCTATCTGGCTTATATTGACAAGTACCACGAGCTGGCCATCAAGCAACAGCAGGAACATGGCATCCCGGCCAGCATCACACTGGCACAAGGCATCCTGGAGTCGGGAGCAGGGCAGGGACGGTTGGCTGTGCGGGCCAACAACCACTTCGGCATCAAGTGCCACGACTGGAACGGTGCGCGCATTTACCACAACGACGACAAGCGGCGCGAGTGCTTCCGTCGTTACCGCCGCGTGCTCGATTCGTATGAGGACCATTCCGATTTTCTGAAAAGCCGCAGCCGTTATGCCTCGCTGTTCGAACTTGACCCTACTGACTACAAGGGCTGGGCGCATGGGCTGAAAAAGGCTGGCTACGCCACCGACCCCGCTTATGCCTACAAACTCATTGCCTTGATAGATGAATATGAATTGCACCGCTTCGACTTGATGACCACCCGCGACACACGGCGGAATTCCCGGTTGGCCCGGCAAAGGAAAGGTCAAACAGTCCAAGTCGTCTCTATTGCCGAGCAAGCACTTTCCGCGACGACACCCACCGGCAAGGTGTCTGCCTATACTCTTCATCCCACTTCGCGGATGAACGGGCTGCGCTACGTTGTGGCTAGGCCCGGCGACACCTATGGCAGCA
Organism: uncultured Bacteroidales bacterium; assembly: GCA_949297975.1. Lineage (GTDB taxonomy): Bacteria > Bacteroidota > Bacteroidia > Bacteroidales > Paludibacteraceae > QVMH01. The sequence continues at coordinate 1,419 of CASFUX010000021.1, read as the reverse complement.
TTGCCGATGAATTCGGATTGAGCGAAAAGAACGTGGCCAAGTACAACGACATGTCCCCGGAAGCGAAACCTGCTCCTGGTGAACGCGTGTACCTACAAAAGAAAAAACGGAAAGCCCCGAGGCAATTCGCCACGCATGTGATACAACAAGGTGAGTCCCTCTATGGCATAGCCCAGTACTACGGCATCCGCTTGGTCAATTTGTACGACTTGAACGGACTGCCTTACGATGCCAAGGCTCAGATAGGGCAAGTGCTGAGGTTGAGATAATGTGCTGATGTGCAAATACCGGGAATAGCGAACTATGCGAAAAACGAATACCCAGCCATTAGGTGCTGTCATACGTCAATTGCTGAAGGAGCAGCATTTGGAAAGCAGGCTCAACGACAAGCACATTGTCGATGCCTGGCCTGCGGTGTTGGGCTCGAATATCTCCCAATATACCACCGCCTTGAGCGTGCGCAACCGTATGCTTTATGTCAGCTTGTCGTCAGCCGTGCTGCGGCATGAGTTGTTCTTGTCCAAGCAGGAAATCCTCTCGGCACTCAACCGGCATGTGGGTGCGGAGGTTATCACGGACATCGTGTTCAGATGAATTAACCGTACACGTTCATCGGTACTTCCACGAGTACGATCTGTGCGTTCCCGATGGGTTGGATGTGGATGGAGTCCGTTTCCCAAATGCCGATGCCGTCCTCTGCTTTCAATCGTTGTCCCTCGGTCTCTATTTCCCCGCTCAGCATGTGCAGGTAGACCCCATGGTCGGGGGCGTGTGGCACGTAAGTTATGCTATTGCCCTCACATAGGCTGAGCATGTTCATCCAGGCATCTTGCTGGATGCTGATGGTGTCGTTGGCTTCGTCAGGCGATATGAGAGGCAGCACCTCGTCCGCGTTTTCGCGGAAGACCAGTTGCCTGTACGAGTAGCGCGTTTGCAGCCTTTGCGCCCGTGGGAATATCCAGAATTGGAGGATGCGCAGGCTCTCTGTCTGGCTGTTGTTGGTTTCCGCATGGGTGTAGTACGTGCCGGCACTGATGGCTTGCACGCTTCCCTCGTGCAGGATGGTTTCATTTCCTAAACTGTCTCGGTGGATGAGGTCGCCCTTCATGCCGAGCACCACCAGTTCCATGTCGGAGTGGGGATGGTCGCTCAGTCCTTTCCCGGGAGCAATGGTGATGTCGTTGACCACCCTCAATGTCCCGAAGTGGATGCGCTCCGCATCGTAGTAATCGGCAAAGCAAAAAGTGTGCTTGGCGTACATCCATCCGTTGTTGGATATACCCTTTGCGTTAGCTTTGTATAGGGAGACCTTTGCCATGACGAGTGATGCGTAGTATTTGCATAAGGAACAAATCAATGGGGCAAAATGTTCAAGGGAGAGGGACGTGTGAAAAAAGTTGGCGGCAGGAAGCGCAACAT
>CASFUX010000020.1 GCA_949297975.1 uncultured Bacteroidales bacterium | reverse complement strand
CTTTTCCCTCAAAACATCAATGTGATTGATGGGAGGCCATTCGGTGAGGAGGGGAGACAAGGCATGCCTTGTCTCTACACCACGCCTCGTAAATGTCGTAGGGCGTTGCTCTACGCTGAACGCTCCAAGGCCGTTGGCCTTGTAACTTATGTACTTGTTTACTCGTTTACTCGTAACTTGTCAACTTGTAACTGAATATGAAACATCTATCATGCTTACATCCCCTCCTCGGGAGGGGCTTGGGGAGGCCGTCTTTGAGGCTTTTATGGTTGTCCTGTATCTTCCTCGTTGCCTGCCAAGGCCGGGAAGAAATCACGATGACCACCTTGCTGCACGAGATGACCGACCGGGCTTCGCTGGCGCGTTACCCCGACCCGTATTATGTGACCCGGCAGGCCAGCAGCTACGACCGTGCTTCGGTGCAGCCGGGCGATGCTTCGTGGTTTGCCAACTGGGACCGCAGCCAGTTCCTGCGCACGGATAGCGTGCAGGGGCGGCGCGAGTTTGTGCTGCTCGATGCCGACGGACCGGGGGCGGTGGTGCGCTTCTGGGTCACGGTGGCCGACTATGGCGGGCAAGGCGTGTTGCGTTTCTACTTCGACCATGACACGGTGCCTGCCATCGAGGGCGAGGTGCTGGGGCTGATAAGCGGCGGCGTGCTGGCCGAAGCACCGCTTTCCGCCTCGGTTTCGCCCCTTACGCCCTACTTGCAACGCGGGCACGACTTGTACGTGCCATTGCCCTATGCGCGGCATTGCAAGGTGACGTATGAAAGTCCGTCCATCGTGGAGCCGGGCATGAATTCGCGGGAATGTTTCTATTACAATATCAATTACCGCACGTATGAGCCGGGTACGCGGGTACGCACGTTCTCGCGTATCGACTGGGAAGCAGGACGGCAGGCCTTGGCGGATGCGGGGCGTGCCTTGCTGACCACCCCGGCAGACGAGGGGCGGGTGCTGGCACAGCCGATGCGCTGCTTGAACGAAGGCGGGCAGGTGTTGCGGTTGGACGGTGCGGGGGCATTGACCCGCCTTACCGTGCGTTTGCAAGCCGACAGTCTGGAGCAGGCGTTGCGCTCCACGGTGTTGCGGCTGGAGTTTGACGGACAGGAAACGGCATGGGTGCCGGTGGGCGACTTCTTCGGCACGGGCAACCGGCTGAAGCCTTACCGCACATTCTTCACCGAGGTCGATAGCGATACCACCCTCACGTGCTACTGGGTGATGCCGTGGCGCGACAGTTGCGTGGTGCGGGTGGAAAACGTGCGGCATGACCCCGTGCAGGCTTCGGTGGAGGCCTGCGTGTCGCCTTGGCGGTGGGACGGGCGCAGCATGTATTTCGGTGCGGGTTGGACGCAATACGGCGACCTGCATACCCGCCGCGAGCCGACTGGGCACTTCGATGTGAATTTCGTGGAGCTGGCGGGACAGGGCGTGTACGTGGGCGATGCCCTCACGCTGTTCAACCCCGTGGCCGACTGGTGGGGCGAGGGCGATGAGAAGGTGTATGTGGACGGTGAAGCGTTCCCTTCGCACTTCGGCACGGGTACGGAGGATTATTATGGTTATGCCTGGTGCATGCATCCGCCGTTCGACCACCCGTTTATTGCTCAGCCCGACGGCAGCGGCGACACGCAGCCCGGCCACGTGGCCAACGTGCGTTTCCGCTCGCTGGATGGCATCCCTTTCCAACGGTCGTTACGCTTTGACATGGAGGTGTGGCACTGGGCGAGCACGCGGATGGATTATGCCCCGACCACCTTTTGGTACATGCTGCCCGGAGGCACGAGCAATCGGGCCGATAATGTAAAAGAAGCTGCCGCTCCGGTGGCCCGACACAAGAACGATCTGGTATCCTGCACGCCCGACAGCACGGGCACGGTGGAGGGTGAATTTATGGATATCCGTCTCACGGGCGGGACGGAAAAGTCGCAGTCCATCGAGGCGATGAACTGGAGCAATGGGGCACAATTCTTTTGGACCGGTGCCACGGCGGGTAACCGCGCCGAACTGGGTTTCCGGGTGGACAAGGGCGGTTGGTACGACCTGGCCATTCACCTCACGAAAGCTCCCGACTATGGGTGGTTTGATGTGTCGCTCAACGGGAAGCCGCTGGCTCGTAGCAAGGACCTGTTTTCGCCGAGATTGAAGACGGAGCGTTGGCAGGTGGGGAAGGTTTATTTGCGGAAAGGCATGAACCGACTTGTGTTCATGCAACTGTTGAAGAACCCCAATTCGACCAATAACCTGCTGGGAGTGGACAGGATTGTGATACAACCCTCAACCCCCTGAAAGAGGGCTTCATTTCATCTCAAGGCCAACGGCCTTGTGGCATTCAGCGTAGGGCAACGCCCTACGAATAAGGCGGCAGGGGATATGCAGAGGAAGTGTGTCAAAATAAGAGAGAACACGGATGAGACAGATAAGACGGATTTATACGGATTTAAATACCATTGATTGTCCAAGATTGTTGAAATAAGAAATCTGTGATAATCTGTATAATCCGTGTTATCCGTGTGCTATATCCCATTTTGACTCATCCTCCCACCACCATCCCGCTTATCTGCGTAAATCTGCGCCATCTGCGGGAAACAATCTGGAAATTGAAATCTGAAATATAACCCAAATAACAAACAAAAAATGAAGAAAAACATTGCTTTATGCTTGTTGTCGCTGGCGGTATGTGGCG
>CASFUX010000019.1 GCA_949297975.1 uncultured Bacteroidales bacterium | reverse complement strand
TTTCTCAATGCGGACGGGCGAATGCTACCACTCGTCGCACGGGGCGGTGCAGGAGTCGCGGCACATCTTCATCGATGCGGGGTGGAGCCGCTGTGCCGGGTGCGAACTTCGTGTGCTGGAGGTGGGCTTCGGCACGGGGCTGAACGCCTATCTCACTTGGTTGCAGGCCGAACGCGAGGGCAAGCGGGTGACGTACACCGCGTTGGAACGTTACCCCGTTACCCTGGAGGTGGCCGCCGCACTGAATTATGCCGACTTGCTCGGCGGGGGACGGACGGCGGACGACTTCCTGCGGCTGCATTCGGCGGAGTGGGGCAGGGCGGTGCGCATCGCTCCCTGCTTCGAACTGTTGAAGTGGCAGGCGGACTTCACCGAAGTGGAATTGTCCGGGTGCTATGACCTGATATATTTCGATGCCTTCTCGCCCGAGCGGCAGCCGGAGATGTGGACACCGGAGCGGTTCGCATATTTATACGGGCATGCCGCCCCCGGCGCGGTGCTGGTGACCTATTGCGCCAAGGGCGCGGTGCGGCGGGCGTTGCAGGCGGCAGGCTTCGTGGTGGAGCGGCTGCCTGGCCCTCCCGGCAAGCGGGAAATGCTGCGGGCAACGAAATAGTTGAGAGTTGAAAATTGAGAATTGAAAGTTGCCTTTCTCGTAATCCGTAGCTTGTAACTAGTAACGACTTGTAACTGAAATATGAAAAAGTATTGGGCATTTTGGATACCTTACATCGTGTTCCTGCTGGTGCTGGGCGGGCTGATAATGTGCAACGAAAAAGCGGAGCTGCACTTGTGGCTCAGTTCGGCGCATACCGCCGTGGGGGACGTGTTTTTCAAATACTACACCATGGTGGGCGAGTGGGTGCCTTTTGCGGTGGCGGGCGGTTTGTTGCTGTACCGTTACCGGGCGGCTTTGCTGGTGCTGGGGGCGCAGCTGGCCACCGGATTGGTGGCGCAGGTGCTCAAGCACGTGTTCGACATGCCCCGCCCCAAGCGTTTCTTTGCGGACTGTTGTCCCGAAGTGCAGTTGCAGGTGGTCGAGGGGGTGCGGCTGCACGCCTCGCACAGCTTCCCTTCGGGGCACACTGCGTCGGCATTCGCCCTTTTCCTGGCCTTGGTGTTCCTCACTGACCGGCGGGAGTTGCATTTCCTCTATCTGGTGCTGGCGGTGCTGGTGGGCTATTCGCGCATTTACCTGTCGCAGCATTTCGCCACCGATGTGTGGGCGGGTTCGCTCATCGGGGTGGTGATGACCACGTTTGTCTATTGGCTGATAGACCGTTGGCATCCGGCTTGGTACGGCAAGTCGCTGCTGCGAAGGTAGCGGATGTGCGTTTGAGGGGCGTGTGGCGTGGGTGGTAAAAGTAAAATAAAGTTTAAATGCGCGGACTGCGGGTGCGGGCTGCGCATTTTTTTTGTACTTTTACCGATTGTGAAAAAGAGGCATCCCCCGCCAGGAAGCCCTCGGTATAAGGGGCTAAGGGATAAAATGATGAAGAACGCGGCGGAGCGGGGCGGCCTGGACTGAAAGCGGAAAAAAGCGTTTCAATAATGATAAATAGATGGATATTCCGACAATTAAATGAAGAAGAGGAAGGCATACGGCAGCGACTGGCCGGGGACTTGAGCATAAGCCCGGTGCTGGCGAAGTTGTTGGTGGAAAGGGGCGTGTGTACGTATGACGATGCGCGGCGTTTCTTCCGGCCCGACTTGGCCGACCTGCACGACCCCTTCCTGATGGCCGACATGGACAAGGCGGTGGAACGGCTTACCGTGGCCATGCGGCACAACGAGAAAATACTGGTTTACGGGGACTATGATGTGGACGGCACCACTTCGGTGTCGATGGTGTACAAGTTCTTGAAACAATTTGTCAGCAACGTGGACTTCTACATCCCCGACCGCTATACGGAGGGCTACGGCATCTCCATCAAGGGGATTGACTATGCCGCCGCCAACCATTTCACGCTGGTGGTGGCGTTGGACTGCGGCATCAAGGCCGTGGAGAAGGTGAAATACGCCAAGAGCCTCGGCGTAGACATCATCATCTGCGACCACCACACGCCCGATGCCGTGCTGCCGCCCGCCGTGGCCGTGCTCGACCCCAAACGCGACGATTGCCGCTATCCTTACAAGCACTTGTCGGGCTGCGGGGTGGGCTTCAAGCTGTTGCAGGCACTCGCGCAAGTCAACAACGTGCCTTTCTCCGAACTGATGCCGCTGCTCGACCTCGTGGCGTTGAGCATCGCCTCGGACATCGTGCCCATTACGGGCGAAAACCGCGTGCTGGCCTACTACGGGCTGAAGCAACTGAATTCCGCGCCGAGCGTAGGGGTGAAAGGCATCATCGACGTGTGCGGGCTGGGCGACAAGGAAATCACGATAAGCGACATCGTGTTCAAGATAGGTCCGCGCATCAATGCTTCGGGGCGCATGAAGCTGGCTTCGGAGGCGGTGCAGCTGCTCGTGTCGCGCGACGGCCACTTTGCCCGGCGGATGAGCGAGACCATTAACGGCTACAACAACAACCGCAAGGAGCTGGACAAGCACATCACCGACGAGGCGTTGTCCATGCTGGCTTCGGACGATTCGTTGGCGAACAAGAAAGCCATCGTGGTGTACAACCCGCATTGGCACAAGGGCGTGGTGGGCATCGTGGCCTCGCGCCTGTCTGAGGAGTACTGCCGCCCGTCCATCGTGCTCACGAAGTCCAACGGTATCGTGTCCGGTTCGGCCCGCTCGGTGCGGGGCTTCGACTTGTACAAGGCGATAGAGTCGTGCCGCGACTTGCTGGAAAACTTCGGGGGACACCGCTACGCCGCCGGGCTTTCCATCAAGGAAGAGAACGTGCCGGAGTTTGCGGCCCGCTTCGAGCGATACGTGGCTGAGAATATCCTGGAGGAACAGACGTATCCGCAAATCGACATCGATGCCGTGTTGCAGTTCAAGGACATCACGCCCAAGTTCTTCCGGGTGCTGAAGCAGTTCGAGCCTTTCGGACCGGGCAACATGAAGCCCGTCTTCGTGTCGCGCCGGGTGGTGGATTACGGCACGAGCCGCCTGGTGGGCAAGGAGCAGGAGCATCTGAAGATGGAATTGATTGACTCCAGCTCCGAAAACGTGATGAACGGGATAGCGTTCGGCATGCACGAGTACAGCAGCCACTTGAAGTCGCTCACCCCGTTGGACATCTGTTACACGCTGGAGGAAAACACCTTCGGCGGTACCACCAGCATCCAACTGATGGTGCGGGATATCAAGGTGGAGGAATGACAAACTGATGCGTGCCGGTACGCATCGGGGTTATGTTGGATGAAAAAAGATGGGACAATGTGCAGACGGGCATTGTCCCATTTCTTTTTTGGGCGGCTTCGGCATTCCTTTTCGTTCGTGACGTGCGCAGGTGTTTCCTTGTTTCCCGGCATGAGTTTTCCTGATCATGAGCATAAGTTTTACTGCCCACAGTTATGGGTCGTATAACCCACAATACTAAGTTTGTAAAGCGAATTCCGGCAAGCCGCGTAGCGGCGCAGCAAACAAAATAATACATTGACGGACTCATAGGCCGAGGTTGTTGTTTACTTTTGTCGTATTAAAGAAAGGACAACCGTCCCGGTGGGTAAAATAAACCTATAACCAGCTCATGGAAGCTAAGCAAAGTAACATACCCGCCGGGACACTGCTGCCATAAGACGAGATAGATTGTCAGTCCTTGAGATTAGTTAGTGTTTCAGTCTTGCGCGGCCATCGGTTGTCCCCGAACAGGAAGCAAAGTCTGCATCGGCATCGACTTCTCAAAGAAAACGTTCGATGCGACCGTCATGGAACATGGGAAGTTGGACGCGAAAGGCGTTCACAAAGTGTTCGAGAACTCCCCACGGGAGGTTCAGAAGCTGATACTGTGGGCCAAGGAGCAGACCGGCGTGTCGGACGTGGACGAACAGGTCTTCTGCGGGAGCATACCGGTCTTTACAGCGAGGCGGTCAGCGATGGCCTTGCGGAGGCGGGCTGCTTCATGTGGCTGGAAAACGCGTTATGCATCAACCGTGCCCGCGGCCTCCCCCCGCGGGAAGAGCGACAAGGGCGACTCGCGCGAAATAGCCTGCTATGCGTCCCGGCACCTGGACAGGATCCGGCGGCATGAGGTGGCAGGCGAATGCCTGAAAGCCATCCGGAAGCTGTTCATGCAACGCGAGTTCCTGGTGGGGCAGCAGTGCGCCATGCGCACGGCAAGGAGATGCGCAGCGTGTTCAAGGGAAACCAGGCACTGGCCGGGGCGTTCCGCAGCGGCAACCGCCTGGAGGTGGCGTTCCGCGATGAAATCAAGGCCGTCGAGAAGGAGATCAAGGAGCTGATATCCTCCTCGGAAGAGTTGAGCCGCACTTACCGGATACTGATCTCCATGAAAGGCGTCTCGTTCGTGAACGCGGTGGCGTTGATTGTCTACGCACTCAACTTCTGGAAATTCGGCCACGATGCCCGTCGCACCGCCACGTACCGGGGCGTGGTACCGTTCGGGCGGGATTCGGGCACCACGCTCCACAACACGCCCCGCGTGTCGCATTACGCTGACAAGTACTTGAAGTCGCTCCTGTTCGAGGCCGCGCTATGCGTCATGCGGTTCTGCGCGCCCATCAAACGCTACGCCTACAGGCTGCTCGTCAAGGGCAGGCACCCGAACATTGTCCGGAACAATGCCAAGAACAAGATGCTGCATATCCTGGTTGCCATAGTGAGGGACGGCGAGTGCTTCCACGAAGCGGCATGAGAAAAATGAAATTTTATTTGCAAGTTAACATAGATTGCTGTGGGTTATATAATTCATAGCTGTGGGCTGTAAAAGTTGTGCTCACAAAAAGGAAAATATCTGCGCACGTTTTGGAAAACTTGTGCGCATGATGGGGAAAACTTTCCTGCATGATTTTCTCCCTTTTTCCTATTTCTTTCCCAAATCAAAGGCTACTTTTGCCGTACAATTTCAACATTCAATCACATCAACAAAACGTTTAAACGATGAAAAAAGCAGCATTCTTGATTGTCGGAGGCTTGATGGCCTTGCAGACGGTGTCCGCCACCGACGTGGTGACGCGGGATATGGCTCGCCTGCCCCAGGCGGCACGTGAATTGATTGACACCCATTTTGCCTCGGAAAAGGTGTCGTATGTGAAGATTGACGAGGAGATACTGACCACCACGTATGAGGTGGTGTTCGTGAGCGGGTCGGAAATCGAATTTATGGAAAATGGCGTGTGGAAGGAAATTGACTGTCACCACTCGGCCGTGCCGATGAGCGTGGTGCCCGAGAAAATAGCCGCCTACGTGCAGCAGAACTTTCCCGGCGTGGTGATTAACAAGATAGAAAAGGATAAACACTACGAACTGGAACTTTCCAACCACCTGGATTTGTACTTCGACCGCCATTACAACTTCGTGGGGATAGACGACTGACCCCCATCCCCCTTTAAAAGGGGCTATGCAAATAACGCGAATGGACGCAAGGGATAAATGCTCTTTGCGTCCATTCGCGTTTGTTTATTACTCCCCTTTAGGGGGGCGGGGTTGGTAGCCCTCTTTAGGGGGTTGGGGGCTTTACCTCGTCAACATCAACGTGACACCTACGCCGAAGTTGGTGGTGGATACGGGGTAGGAGGTTGATATGAGGGGCGTGGTGCCCTGGTGGTCAAAGAATACCTGGAAGTTGACCTTTGAACTGAACACGTAATCGGCCATCACCTTCACGCCGAGCACCTTGTTGCCGCTGGTGGCCTGGGTGAGGTCTTCGTCTATCTTGCGGAGCAGCATCTTGTTGTCCTTATAAGACACGTCCACGCTCAGCTTGAGGTCGTTCTTTACCTTCGATTGCTTGCCCGACTTGAGACCCAGTATCACGTCGAAGTCTTTCAGCGTGTAGCCCAGCCCCACCACGATTTCATCGCTGCTGCCATCCACCAGCTGCGTGCTGGCCAAGTTGAGCGACAGGTTGCGCTGCTTGCGGTATTCCATCTTGGCGGTCATGCTGTTCTTCATCGTCACGTTCACGCCGATGAGGGGGCTGAACTGCTCGGTGAGGGTCACGCTGGGGATGTCGTACTTGGTGGATGGGGTGGGCAACCCGTCATTCGATTCGTTGCGCACGTAGCCGAAGTCGCTGCCGTCGGCCATGGGCGTCCAGGTGGAGAACGAGGTGTAGGACCCGACGGCGTAGCGGCACACGTAGGAGTGCGTGAGGTTGACGGAGCGGAAGCGTTCCTTAATCCACGGGATGCGCGACAAGCCATCGTAGGTGACGCGCCAGTTGGGCAGCATGTGCGCCAGGTCGATGAAGGGGCTGGTGCCTATCTTGTTCACATCGCGCCCGGTGTAGGCGGCGATGAAGGCGGGGATGAGCACGTCGGCGGAGTTTTCGCTGTAAGCCCCGTTGGCCGGGTCGTAGTCCTGCCCGCCCACGGTACCCGCCTCGGCCAGGAAGCCCGTGGTGGGGTAACGCGTGCCGGCGTACTGGCGGTTGAGCCGGTTGAGGATGATTTGGCGGTTGGCCTTGAACTGCTCGTAGGTTTCGGAATAGTAGTTGTTCTTGGCATCGCCTATCTTCTTGAACGCCGTGCCGATGGCCACCTGCGTGATGTTGTAGCTGCCGGTGAAGGTGGAGGGGGTGCCGTCGATCATGTACTGCACTGAGGTGGTGGACTGCTCGTTTTGCCGGGCGTTGAGTTCTATCTTCAGCCCGATGATGGGTTCGAGCGATACTTTCACGTCGAGGTCGGAGGTGTTGGAGAACACGGCAGGCGTTACCACCAGGTCGTTGTCGCCGATGAGCCAGCCTTTTTCCTTCATGTCGTCCAGCACGGTCTCCTCGTCATAGAAGCCGAAGGTGAAGTCCAGTCCGGGAGCCAGCACGTTGTCGCCCATGGATTGCTGCCCGAAGAAGCCCGGTTCGGGCCGGAAGCCTGGCAGGGTGAGGGCGTTGGACCGACGGTAAGTAAACGAGGCGCGGCGCACCATCATGAGGGCACGCACGGTGTAGTCTGCCACCTGCTGCATGGGGGTGCGATAGTTGGGGTCTTGGCTCACGATGGTGATGAGGATGCTGTCGCCGCCCGTCGCCGGGGTCAGTTCGATGGCGGAGTTGCTCTTGGGCTTGTGCGACACCTGTACGGGTCGCCCTGAGGCATCGGCTGCCGTGACCTGTACCCGGTTGCTGCCCAGGCGGTGGTTGATGGTCTTGGCTTCGCCTTCCTTCAGGTTGACTATCTCGGTATAGGTCTTGGGCTTGAACTTCGGGCGCGTGCCTTTCTGTTTCAGCCGGGTATCGACCGCTTTCAAGTACTTGCTCTTGTTGTATAGCTGTTCGAAGTTGAACTGTCCTTGTCCCTGCCAGGCCCGTTGCGTGTTGGCGATGTTGCCCATTTCCTCGTCTTCCACCCGGTTCCAACTGTAGGACGAGTTGTAGGAGGCGCTGGCGGTAATCCAGCTGAAGATGGGTATCTTGTTGATGGGCAAGTTCCACGAGGCGTTGAACGTCTGCTGGTAGGTGTAAGCATCACCGAAGCGGCGGACGCTTTGCCACACCGTGTCGCGCCAAGCCTCGTAGTATTCCCGTCCCAGTTCGGGCACATAGTACCCTTCATCAATCATGGCGTTGGTGGCCGTGTTGAGCGTAAGCGATATGGCACGGGTGAGGTTCCAGCTGATGTTGAACTTGCGGCTCCACATGAAGTCCTTGCTGAAGGGGTTCAGGTCGGGCGAGTTCGTGGTGCTGGTGGCGTTGAAGTCGCGCAGGATGGTCTGCGAGAACTGGCGGTTCATGTCCGTGTTGAAGCTCAACGTCGTGGGCGTGTAGTACAGGTTGAAGTCCTTGATGATGCGCCAGGCGGGTTTGCTCAGGGCCTTCACGTTCTTGAACGGCTCGAACGGCTGCGTGTTGAACGTGAAGTTGTAGTCGATGGCCGCCCGCTGCTCCTTCACCACATCGCGCTCTATCTCGGCACTGCGCTCGTTGCTCTCGGTGTAGGCGTAGGTAAAGCTGAGGTTGGCAGGGTCGTAGAATTGCGGCTTCTTGCTCTTGATGTTGACCTTGGCGTTGGACACGTTGAAGCTCTTCGAGGTCACCACCGTGTTCGACATGTCGCGCAGGGAGTCGCGTTCAGCCTGTGTTTCCAATGCGTCCAGCGCGTCGTCCAGCAGGATGTCTTCGTCCAGCGGGTTGTACTTGGGCGAGGTCGTTTCATTGGAATAGGAGAAATAGATAGGCAACTGGATTTTTGCTTTTTCGGGCAGGAAGCGTCCCAGGTCGGCCGAGGTTGACACGTTGATTTGGTACAGGTCGTCCATGCGGCGGTCCATCACGGTGCTTTCGATGGAGCCGAAGCCTGCTGTCTCGGTACGTCCGGACACGTTCACGGTGGCGATGTCCGACAGGGCCAGGGCCATGTTGCCCTGCACCGCCCAGCCGCCGTCCTCGTCGAACTCGGACATGCGCAGTTCGTTGACCCACACTTCGCCGCTCTTGCGGCTGTTGCTCTTGTTGCGTATCCCGATCATGATGTTTTTCACTTCCGACAGGGTAGGGTTGCCCTTTACGGTCACGGTGTTGCGCTGGTTGTCCGGGTCGGGTATGGTGTAGGGGGTGAGGTTGGTCACGTTCGAACCCGGGTTATGCTTCTCGCGGTTGCGTCTCAGCTTGGTGTCCGTGAGCACTTCGAAGGGGAAGTCGAACATGTTGCTTTCCGGCCAC
>CASFUX010000018.1 GCA_949297975.1 uncultured Bacteroidales bacterium | reverse complement strand
TGTGTCAAAATAAGAGAGAACACGGATGAGACAGATAAGACGGATTTATACGGATTTAAATACCATTGATTGTCAAGGATTGTTGAAATAAGAAATCTGTGATAATCTGTATAATCCGTGTTATCCGTGTGCTAAATCCCACTTTGACACATCCTCTTTCCAATCACCATGCCTCCCACCCCCTCCCCCTTTTGGGGGAGCCGGGAGGGGGCTTTAAACTAATTCTATCACTATGACCTTCATCGAGCAACACCTCCACATCAGCGAGCCCGCCTTCGAGCGGCTCATGTCCAGCGGCCTGATGCGCCCCAACGCCCGCCGCGACCTCCACATGCTGCAACACTACCTGGCCGACCTGCCCCGCTACGGCAGCATGCAAGCCATGTGCAACACCTCCGAACGCTTCTGCCTGAGCGAGGACCAGACCCGCCGCATCGTTTACCGCCTGCGACGGAAACTGGCGCACGGGTGAATTTGCGAGTTCGGGGTAAGAAAAAGCAGTCCTGTCTACTAACCACCTCACCCCTAACCCCTCTCCCTGGAGGCTGTGTGAAAACCATGAAACAAACTCGCCGTCATTTCGACCGTAGGGAGAAATCCCCTTCTACAACGCTTCCAAAGCCACTGTGAGATTTCTCGCTGCGCTCGAAATGACGAAAGACGGCATGAAAATGGTACTTTTTACACAGCCTCCCAGGGAGAGGGGGCAGGGGTGGGTTCTAAAGCACAAATAATAAGTAAATGTAGCCAATATCCATCCCGAACTCGCGCATGAATACAGAGCAGCACAGAGTTCTTTATTCTTTTTTCCGAGGGAAGCGCACAGAGCTTGTCCCGATGCAGGGCATCGGGACTATAAGTTGCACGGCCAGCCTAAATGCAGCCGACACATTCCCTACGTCCCGGCATATGTGCCGGAACAAGCTATGTGCGCATTCCTCAAAAGTCAAACTGGAAAAACTCTGTGCCCCGTACTGCTCTGTGTGAAACGCGAGGGGCTGGAAATCAAAGGAAATCAAAGGAAATCACGGACGCAACGTCCATAAAAAAAGAAAGGTTGTCATCACGACAACCCAATCTTTAATTAACCTTAAATCTAATACCATGAAAAACACGGTGCAAAAGTAGGCGGTTTTTCCGAGCCGCGCAAGCATTCCGCCTAAAAAGATGTGTTTTATAACATTGTTTAACAACTTCCCTATGCTGGCTTTGGGAATACAGAGCGGCACGAGTGGGGGACACAGAGCAGCACAGAGTTTTTTATCATTAAAAAGCGCACAGAGCTTGTCCCGATGCCTTGCATCGGGACGATAGGGCGCTATCGTTTGCCTAAAGCGACCGATACATTTCCCAAGTCCCGGCACGTAGCCCTATACTGGCGCAAGTCTGCGACTTGTGCCGTAAACCGACTGAATTTTGTAACTTCATGACCGAAAAGGGCAGTTACAAAATGCCTTGATTGCAGGCACAAGTCGCAGACTTGCGCCAATGCAGAGCTTCCCTCAAAAAAACGGAATAAAAAAACTCTGTGCTGCTCTGTGCCCCCCTCTGTGCTGCTCTGTGTCCTAAAGCGTTGGGGGTAAGCCCTTCGCGATGCCCATTTCCAGGCCGCGCAGTTCGGCCAGCCCGCGCAGGCGGCCTATGCAGGAGTAGCCGGGGTTGGTCTGCTTGCGCAGGTCGTCCACCATCTGGTGCCCGTGGTCGGGGCGCAGGGGGATGGACACCTGGCGGCGCTGCTGCACGGTCAGGAGGTTCTTCATCATCTGGTACATGTCCACGTCGCCCTCCAGGTGGTTGGCTTCGTAGAAGTTGCCCTCGTCGTCGCGCTTGGTGCTGCGCAGGTGCACGAAGTTGACGCGGTCGCCCTGCCGCAGCATCATGCCGCACAGGTCGTTGGCCGCCGACACGCCGAAGGAGCCGGTGCACAGGCACAGGCCGTTCGAGGGGTTGGGCACGGCTTCGACCAGGCGCACGAAGTCCTGCTCGGTGCTCAGTATGCGGGGCAGGCCGAGGATGGGATAGGGCGGGTCGTCGGGGTGGATGGCTAGCTTCACGCCCGCCTCGTCGGCCACGGGGGCAATCTCGCGGAGGAAGTAAATGAGGTTCTGCCGCAGCTGTTCGGCGTCCACGTCGCGGTAGCGCGCCAGGGCTTCGCGGAACTGGTCGAGGGTGAAGCTCTCCTCGGCACCGGGCAGCCCGGCAATGATGTTGCGCGTGAGGCGCGTCTTTTCCTCGCCGGTCATGGCGGCGAAGCGTTCTTTGGCTTTCTGTATTTCTTCGGGGGTGTATTCCGCCTCGGCCCCGGGGCGTTGCAGCAGGAAGAGGTCGAACGCCACGAAGGCCGCCCGCTCGAAGCGCAGGGCGCGCGAGCCGTCGGGCAGCTCGTAGGCCAGGTCGGTGCGCGTCCAGTCGAGCACGGGCATGAAGTTGTACGTCACGGTCATCACGCCGCAGGCCGCCAGGTTGCGGATGCTCTGCTTGTAGTTGTCAATGTAGCGTTGGAAGTCGCCGGTCTGCGTCTTGATATGTTCGTGCACCGGCACGCTTTCCACCACCGACCAGGTGAGCCCCACGGCCTCGATCATTTGCTTGCGCTTCATGATTTCGTCCACGGTCCACACTTCGCCGTTGGGAATGTGGTGCAAGGCGTTCACGATGCCAGTGGCCCCGGCTTGCTTGATGTCCCACAGGCTGACCGGGTCGTTCGGCCCGTACCAGCGCCAAGTCTGTTCACAAAGGTACATAGCTTGTTAGTGATTAGTGATTAGTGAGCTACAAGCTACAAGTTACAAGTGCCATGCGGCGTGTGTAGCGCAGTAGCCACAGGACGTGACTTGTAGCTCGTAGCTTGTAGCTTGTAGCTAAATCGAAAACGCGTCAAATCCCCCGTCTATCACGGCCACGGTGCCGGTGACGAACTTCGAGGCATCACTGATGAGGTACTGGATGGTGCCGTACAAGTCCTCGGGCACACCGAACCGCCCGAAAGGCGTGTGTGCCAGGATGGTGTGCGAACGGTCGGTGAGCGAGCCGTCGGGGTTGGTCAGCAGCGTGCGGTTCTGCTCGGTGAGAAAGAAGCCCGGCGCGATGGCATTGACGCGCAACCCTTCGCCGAACTTCATCGACAACTCGGCGGCCATGTATTTGGTGAAGTTGCTCACCGCCGCCTTGGCCGTGCCGTAGCCCACCACCCGCGTGAGGGGGCGCAGCGACGACTCGGAACTGAAATTGACGATGCAACCCTGCTTCTGCGCGGCCATCACCTGGGCAAACACCATGGTGGGCAGCACCGTGCCGAAGAGGTTCAGCTCCACCACGCGGCGGAAAGCGTCCACTTGCAGGTCGAAGATGGTCTTGTCCGGCGGGATGGTCGCCCCTGCCATGTTGCCCCCGGCGGCGTTGAGCAAGGCGTCGATGCGCCCGTAGGTACTCAGGATGTCGGTACGGTTCTGTTCCAAAGCCGCCTTGTCCAGCACGTCGGTGGGGAAGAATGTGGCTTCGCCCCCGTCGGCCTTGATGCTGTCGGCCAACTTCGTCCCGGCCTGCTCGTCCCGGTCCAATATCACGATTTTGGCACCTTCCTTCGCCAGGTAGGCCGAGATGCCCCGTCCCAGTATGCCGGCCCCGCCGGTCATCACCACGACTTTGTCCTTTACGCTGAATAGTTCGTTCATGTTTATTTCAAATTGAAGATTTCAAATTAGCACACGGAATACACGGACTGAATGGATTAACACGGAATGGCCTTTCTATTTTCCCCTTATCACTTTCATCTCTATCGCTTCCCGCAGATGGAGCAGATTTACGCGGATATTTCAGTTAATCCGTTATTCAACCTTCAGTTATTGGAGTCACGGCTTGTAATACCTGATATTCTCCTTTATCAGGATGTCTATCGGCATGAGATTGACGCGTTCGGGGATTTTCTTTTGGATAAAATAGTCCGCCAACGCCTTCACGGCCTCGTAGCCCTGGGCCTCGGGACGCTGGGCGATAAGCGCGGTAACCACGCCTTCGGCCAGCAGGGCGGTGTTGCGGGCGATGAGGTCGTAACCCACCAGCCGCACGCCCGACAGCCCACGCCGTCGCAGGTACTCGCCCAGCAGGTGGCAGGTGGAGTTGAACATGGCCGCCCCGCCCACACCCGGGTGGAGGGCAAAGGCGCGGTCGAGCGCGTCATCGTTATAGGCCGCGTCGTCGGGGCGCAGCA
>CASFUX010000017.1 GCA_949297975.1 uncultured Bacteroidales bacterium | reverse complement strand
GCCCGTCCGTCGGCGGCAGCTCCTCCCGCCACCGACAAGGCGGCCAGGAGCATCCATGCTTGCTGTTTCATATCGTATGTGTTGGATTTGTTCCGATTGCAAATGTACCGATAATCGGGGAGAAAGGGATGCTTTTTAGGAGAAATGCCCTCCCGCCCCGCGACGGCACGGTGGGAAAGGAGCAAAAACCGTGCAAAAGCCCTTTGCAGGTCGGGGAGTTAAGTTCTCTTATGACATGGCTTGTCCCACACAGCGTGCCGGAACCACCTCGACCTGATGCATATAGGTCTTTTTGCACGGAGGGAATATGACGCACAAAGGGCGCAAAGGCAGGCCGTTATTCCTGTCTTTGCGCCCTTGATAGTTACCCCCTTTAGGGGGCAGGGGGTCGTCTTATTTCTTCATCTCCTTGGCCCAACTGTCTTTGAGGGGCACGGTGCGGTTGAACACCAGGTGTCCTTCGGTGCTGTCGGGGTCGGGGGTGAAGTAGCCGATGCGTTGGAACTGCAAGTAATCGCCCGGCTTCGCGGTGGCGAGGTAGCGTTCCACGTAGCAGTCGGTGAGCACCCGGAGCGAGTCGGGGTTTATCATCTGCTTCATGGCCGTGAGGGCATCGCACCCCTCGGCCTGGCGGATGGCGGCCATCTCGTCGCGCGGGTTCTCGGCCGTCCACAGGCGGTCGTACAGACGCACTTCGGCGGGCAGGCAGTGGTCGCGGCTCACCCAGTGGATGGTGCCCTTCACCTTGCGGTTACTGCCGGGCAGGCCGGTGCGGGTGTCGGGGTCGTAGGTGCAGTGCACGGTGGTGACGCGCCCTTCCGCGTCCTTCTCGCACCCGGTGCAGAGGACGATGTAGGCGTTCTTCAGCCGCACCTCCCGTCCGGGGGTCATGCGGAAGAACTTGCCGGGGGCATCCTCCATGAAGTCGTCGCGCTCAATCCACAGTTCGCGCGAGAATTCGATGTCGTGCGTACCGGCGGCTTCGTCCTCGGGGTTGTTGGCGGCCTGCATCGTCTCTACCTGCCCCTCGGGGTAGTTGTCGATGACGAGGCGCAAGGGGTCGAGCACGGCGGACACGCGGGTGGCCCGTGTGTTGAGGTCCTCGCGCACGGCGCTTTCGAGCAGGGCCAGGTCGTTGAGCGCATCGTAGGTGGTGTAGCCTATCTTATCGACGAAGCGGCGGATGCCCTCGGGCGAGTAGCCGCGCCGCCTGAGACCGCACAGGGTGGGCATACGCGGGTCGTCCCATCCATTGACCAGATGCTCCTGCACGAGGATGAGCAGGTTGCGCTTGCTCATTAGCGTGTAGTTGAGGTTGAGCTTGTTGAACTCGTATTGGCGGGGACGGTAGTCGGGGGTGGCGAACTGGTCGATGAACCAGTCGTACAGCGGGCGGTGCGGCACGAACTCCAGCGTGCAGATGGAGTGCGTCACGCCCTCGAAGTAGTCGGACTGGCCGTGGGCGAAGTCGTACATGGGGTACACCTTCCAGTGCCAGCCGGTGCGGTGGTGCGGGTGCGAGGTGATGACGCGGTACATGATGGGGTCGCGGAAGTGCATGTTGGGCGATGCCATGTCTATCTTGGCGCGGAGCACCATGCGCCCTTCCTCCACCTCGCCCCGGCTCATGCTGAGGAAGAGGTCGAGGTTCTCCTGCACGGGGCGGTCGCGGTAGGGGCTGGGCGTGCCGGGCGTGGTGGGCGTGCCCTTCTGGGCGGCAATCTGCTCGGCGGATTGCTCGTCCACGTAGGCCTTGCCTTGTTTGATGAAGTCGATGGCGAGGTCGAAGAGCTGTTGGAAGTAGTCCGATGCGTAGTACACCTCCTTCCACTGGAAGCCGAGCCAGCGGATGTCTTCCATGATAGAATCGACGTATTCCACGTCCTCCTTCACGGGGTTGGTGTCGTCGAAGCGCAGGTTGCACGTGCCGCCGTACCGCTGGGCGATGCCGAAGTCGATGCAGATGGCCTTGGCGTGGCCGATGTGCAGGTAGCCGTTGGGTTCGGGCGGGAAACGGGTCTGTACGCGACCGCCGTTACGGCCATCCTTCAGGTCCTGTTCCACGATTGCTTCGATGAAGTTCAAGCTTTTTGCGGGTGTTTCTTCCATTTGAGCCTTGTATTTATTATTATGAAAGGGATGGTACGCAAAGACGCAAGGGCGCAAAGGCGAACGGCTCCTTGCCCGGCCGTGGGAATGCCTTTGCGCCTTTGCGTCTTTGCGTACGGGGAGTTATTCGAAATATCCTTTGATGATGCCGCGCGGCGAGTTGCGGATGAATTGCAGTATCTCGTCGCGTTCCTTGGTGGCGGGCAGTTCGGCCTCGATGCGTTCCACGGCGTGCGAGGTGTTCATGCCCGAGAGATAGACGTAGCGGTAGATGTCCTGTATGTCGCGTATCTGCTCGTTGCTGAAGCCCCGGCGGCGCAGGCCGATGGAGTTGATGCCCGCGTAGGACAGCGGGTCGCGCCCGGCCTTGACGTAGGGGGGCACGTCCTTGTTCACCCGCGAGCCGCCCTGTATCATGACGTGCGACCCGATGTGCGAGAACTGGTGCACCAGCGTGCCGCCGCTGAGGATGGCGTAGTCGTCGATGGTGACCTCGCCGCCTACCTGCGTGGCGTTGGACATGATGACGTTGTTGCCGATGGTGCAGTCGTGCGCCACGTGGCAGTAGGCCATCAGCAGGCAGTTGTCGCCCACGATGGTGCGCCCTTTGGCGGCAGTGCCGCGGTTGATAGTGACGCACTCGCGGATGGTGGTGTTGTTGCCGATGATGGCCAAGGTGTCCTCACCCTGGAACTTGAGGTCCTGCGGGATGGCCCCGATGACAGCACCGGGGAAGATGGTGCAGTTCTTGCCGATGCGCACGCCTTCCATGATGGTGACGTTGGAACCGATGCGCGTGCCTTCGCCGATGACCACGTTCTTGTCAATGGTGACAAACGGCTCGATGACCACCGTGGGGGCTATTTTGGCGTCGGGATGAATATAAGCTAAGGGTTGTTTCATCTCTTATACATTGAAAATCGCTGCGAAAATAATTAAAATAGGCAAATAATCGGCATATCAGCCCCGGTTTTTTGCAATTTGGGCGGTAAATTCCGCCTCGCACACCACCTGGCCGCCCACGAAGGCGAGGCCGCGCATGGTGGCGATGCCGCGCCGTATCTCGGTAAGCAGCTGCACGCGGAACACGAGCGTGTCGCCCGGCACCACCTTGCGGCGGAACTTCACGTTGTCCAACTTGAGGAAGTAGGTGGAGTAGGCTTCGGGGTCCTCCAGCTTGTTCAGCACGAGCATGCCGCCGCATTGCGCGAGGGCTTCGACCACGAGCACGCCCGGCATCACCGGCTCGTCGGGGAAGTGGCCCACGAAGAAGGCTTCGTTGCCGCTCACGTTCTTGATGCCCACGATGACCTTGTCGCGTATGTCGATGACCTTGTCCACCAGCAGCATGGGCCAGCGGTGGGGCAGCAGGCGGCGTATGGCGTTCACGTCGAGCACGGGAGGCCGCGTGTCGTCGTACACGGGTGGCTGCACTTCCTGGTGCCTCAGCATCCGGCGTACCAGCTTGGCGGTCTCGGTGTTCACCTTGTGCCCGGAGTAGTAGGCGATGACCTTGCCCTGGATGGGCTTGCCGATGAGCGAGAGGTCGCCTATCACGTCGAGCAGCTTGTGGCGGGCAGGCTCGTTCTCGTGCTTCAGCGGGGTGATGTAGCCCAGGTGCGAGGCGTCGTGGCGGGGTTGGTGCAGCTGGTCGGCCAGCTGGTCGAGGGCTTCCTGCGCCATCGGTTCGTCGTAGATGACGATGGCGTTGTCCAGGTCGCCGCCCTTGATGAGGCCCATGCCGAGCAGCGGCTGTATCTCGCGCACGAACACGAAGGTGCGGGCATCGGCAATCTCGTCCTTGTATTGTTCCAGGGAGGAGAGCGTGGCAAACTGGTTGTTCAGTATCTGCGACTTGAACCCGATGTGCACGTCGATGCTGAAGTGGTCGTCGGGCAGCAGCACGATGCGCGAGCCGCTGTCGGGCAGGCCGTATTCTATCCGCTTGCGCACAATGAAGCAGTCGCGGTCCTCGGCCTGTTCTTCGATGTCGGCCTCCTGTATGGCTTCGACGTAGGCGCGGGCGCTGCCGTCCAGGATGGGGAATTCGGGCGCGTCCACCTCCAGCAGGCAGTTGTCCACCCCCAAGGCGTAGAGGGCCGAGAGGGCGTGCTCGATGGTGCTCACCTGCACGTCGCCACGCTTGATGACCGTGCCGCGCGTGGTGCCGTCCACGTTCTCGGCCAGCGCGTCGATGACGGGCTTGCCGGGCAAATCCACCCGCGTTATCTTGATGCCGTGGTTCTCGGGGGCGGGACGGAGGGTCAGCGTGATGTCCAGCCCGGTGTGCAGGCCTTTGCCCCGGAACGTGAAGGGGCGGCGTATCGTTCTTTGCTTTTGCGACATGGGGTTTGGTCGTTTGATTGTTTAATCGAATAATCGCTTAATCGTTTAATCGCTTAATCGTTTAATCGAATAATCGTTTTTGCATTTAATCGTTTCCGCGATTCTTCGTTTCTTCGTTTCTTCGTTTCAGCGTTTCTTCGATTCCGCGCTTCCGCGCTTACTTCTGTCCTTCGAGTTCCTGTATCCGCTGTTGCAATTGTGCCACGGTGCGCTGGAGGTCAGCCACGGTGCGTTGCAGTTCGGGCAGGTTCTTGTACACCACGGACGAGCGGCGGAAGTTGCCTGCCGCGATGGCGGGGTAGCCCATGTGTACCTGTCCGGGGGTCTTGATGGAGTTGGGCACGCCCGTCTGCGCCCCGAAAGTACTGTGGTCCGCGATGTGCAGGTGTCCGGCGATGCCCACCTGTCCGGCCATGACGCAGTGGCTGCCCACTTTGGTGGAACCCGCGATGCCGCTTTGCGAGGCAATCACCGTGTGCTCGCCCACCTCCACGTTGTGTGCCACCTGCACCAGGTTGTCAATCTTCACGCCCCGGCGCACGATGGTGCTGCCCAGCGTGGCGCGGTCCACCGTGGCGTTGCAGCCGATGTCCACGTAGTCTTCCAGCACCACGTTGCCCATCTGGGGTATTTTCTTGTACGACCCGTCCTCGGTGGGGGCGAAGCCGAACCCGTCGCCGCCCACGACCGCCCCGGCGTGCAGCGTGCAGTGGTTGCCCACGACGCATCCTTTATAGATGTGCGCGCCGTTGTACATGGTGAAGTGGTCGCCCACGGTGCAGCCGTCCTCGATGCTGGCGTGCGAGTAGATGCGTGCGTGGTCGCCTATCCGCACCCCCTCGCCGATGTAGGCGAACGGGCCGACGTAGGCATCCGCGCCTACCGTGGCCGAGGCCGACACGCAGGCCAGGGGCGAGATGCCCGACTTTTGCGGGGCGAACTGCTCCACCAGGGCCATGAGCTGCGCCAGCGATTCGTAGGCGTTGTCCACCCGCAGCAGGGTGGCCTGCACGGGGTGCTCGGGCTGGAAGTCGCGGTTGACCAGCACCAGGCTGGCGCGGCTTTCGTACAAGTAGTGGCTGTATTTGGGGTTGGAGAGGAAGCTGAGCGTGCCTGGCTGCCCTTCTTCTATCTTCGAGAAGCCGTGCACCTTCACGGCGGGGTCGCCTTGTATCTCTCCTTTCAGGTAGTCTGCAATTTGTCGGGCTGTAAACTCCATAGTTTTCGTATTGGGCTACAAAAGTACGAAACTATTTCCAAATAACGGGCATCGGGCCGCCGCTTTTCGGGACAATGCGTTCCCGCCAGCAGGAGGGGGCTTCGCGGCGTGCGTGCGGAAAGAAATTTCCGTACGCAGGAAAATGAAATTCCCTACGTGCGGAGCAAAATTTCCGTACGCAGGGAAAAACAGGCGGGAACGGGGCGGACGCGGCGCCGCTCACAGCCGGTAATAGCACAGGTAATGCTTCTCCACCTTCTTGGTGAGCACCTGGATGTTGAGCATGTCCGAGGCCTCGGCGATATCCTTGACGGTGCCGTCCTTGTACAGGATGTTGATGCGGTCGTCCTGCGGGTTGTAGGTGTCGGTGCTCACGGTCTCTTCGCCGGTGAGGCAGGCGGCCTCGTCCTCGCCGATGCCGAAGCGGCGCATGTACGTCCGGGTGAGGTCGTGCAGGCGTTGCGGGTCGAAGGGGCGGTCCTGCACCTCCACCTTGAACAGCCGCCGGTTGGTGAAGGCGGTGCACAGGGTGCGCAGCACCGCGTCCGGATGCGACTGCCACACCTTGATGGCGCACACGATGTCCGCGTCGTCCAGCAGGGCGAAATGGCGCAGCGCGTCGGGCGAGGCGAGGAATTGCTCCTTGTCCACCCTCCGGTACAGGAAGTAGCGCAGCGCGGGCGAGGCGAACAGGTCCGCGCCCCCGGCAGCCAGCACCTTGGCACGCTTGAGGATGTTCACCAGCATCTTTTCGGCGGCCACGGACGTCTTGTGCAGGTACACCTGCCAGTACATCAGGCGGCGGGCGACGAGGAACTTCTCGATGGAGTAGATGCCTTTCGCGTCCACGGCCAGCTCCCCTTCGTGCAGGTTGAGCATCTTGATGATGCGCGCCGCGCCGATGGTGCCCTCCACCACGCCCGTGTAGAAACTGTCGCGGCTCAGGTAGTCGATGCGGTCCATGTCGAGCTGGCCGGACACCAGCTGGTGCAGGAAACGCTTGGGGTGGCGGTTGCGGAACACGTCCATGGCCAGGTCTAGCCGCCCGCCGGTCTCCTCGTTCATCCGCCCCATCATGAGCAGCGACAGTTCCTCGTGGCTGATGCCGTGCACCAGGCTGTGCTCCAGGCAGTGCGAGAAGGGGCCGTGCCCGATGTCGTGCAGCAGGATGGCGGCGCGGGCGGCCTCGGCCTCGTGGGGCGAGATGTCGTGCCCCTGCTGCCGCAGCTGCGCGATGGCCTCGCCCATGAGGTGCATCGCCCCGAGCGAATGCTGGAAGCGGGTGTGCTGCGCCCCGGGATACACCACGGACGACAGCCCCAGCTGCTTGATGCGCCCCAGCCGCTGCACGTAGGGATGCTGGACGAGGTCGTAAAGGAACTCCGTGGGGATGTTGATGAACCCGAGCACGGGGTCGTTGATGATTTTGCGTTTGTTCTTGTTCATAGTTGCTTGGGACACAGAGTACACATAGTTTTTACCATGTCGTTAGTGGAAGTGCCGATGACATAGCTTGTCCGTGCCCGGCGGCACGGACGGTGGTGATGCCTATTCATCTTTTTATGGGAGGGAGGGTGCGAGGTTATGTCGCCGTCATTTCGAACGAAGTGAGAAATCCCCTTCGGAACGTCCCCGCCCGCTGCGAGATTTCTCCCTGCGGTCGAAATGACGGCAACCATAAATGTCCATGTCCCCCCTGCCCGTCACCCTCACAGCCGGGCCAGCACCTCGCACAGCCACCGCCAGCACCGCTGGGTGGAGGGGATGCTCAGCCGCTCGTCGGGCGAGTGCACGCCGCGCATGGCCGGGCCGATGGACACCATGTCGAGGTAGGGGTACTTCTCGAGGAAGAGCCCGCACTCCAGCCCGGCGTGGATGGCGCGCACCTTGGGCTGCGTGCCGAACAGGTGGCGGTAGCTGTCCTCGGCCACCTTCAGGATGGCGGAGTCCAGGTCGGGCTTCCAGCCGGGGTAGCCCTCGCCGTGGGTCACCGACGCACCCGCCAGGGCGAACACGGCCTCCACCTGCGAGGCCACGTCGTGCTTGGCCGACTCCACCGAGCTACGCTGGCTGGTGCATACCTCGACCACGTGCTCTTCCCGCATCTTGACGGAGGCCAGGTTGGTGGACGTTTCCACCAGCCCCGGCATGTCCTGGCTCATGGCCATCACGCCGTGGGGGCAGGCGTGGAGGGCACTTATCAGGTTGGCGGACGACCGCTTGTCCATGACCTCGGCGGGGGCATCGTGCGACTCCAGCTCCAGGCGCAGGTCGGGCTCGGTGGCGCGGGTCTCCACCTCCACCTCGTGGGCGAAGAGGTTGAAGAGCACGCGCATCCGTTCCTTGTCCGCCGCGGGCAGGCAGCCCGTGGCCCCGGCTTCGCGCGGGATGGCGTTGCGCAGGTTGCCGCCGTCGAATGCGGAGAGGCGCAGGTCGGTGTCCCGGCCAAGCCGCCACAGGAAGCGGGCGAGCAGCTTGTTGGCATTGGCACGGCCCTTGTCGATGTCGTCGCCGGAGTGGCCGCCCCGCAGGCCGCCGACGGCGACGCGGAAGGGGAAATATCCCCCGGGCATCGGTTCGGGGCGGTAGGGGAGGCGCGCCACGGTGTCGATGCCCCCGGCGCAGCCGACGAATATCTCGCCGTCGTCCTCCGAGTCGAGGTTGACGAGGGTGCGTCCGGTGATGAAGCCCTCCTGCAGGGCCGACGCGCCGGTGAGCCCCGTCTCCTCGTCGACGGTGAAGAGGCATTCGAGCGGCGGGTGCGGCACATCATCGGCGGCGAGCAGGGCGAGCATCATGGCCATGCCGATGCCGTTGTCGGCGCCGAGGGTGGTGCCCCGTGCCTTGACCCAGTCGCCGTCTATATAATAATGTATGGGGTCGCGTGCGAAGTCGAACGCCACGTCGCCGCGCTTCTCGCACACCATGTCCATGTGGGCTTGCAGCACGATGGCAGGGTGGTGTTCGCATCCCGGCGTGGCGGGCTTGCGGATGAGCACGTTGCCCGCGCGGTCGGTGCGGGTGTCCAGCCCATGCTCACGGCCGAAGGCTTGGAGGTAGGCGATGATTTGTCCTTCTTTCTTCGATGGGCGGGGGATGCGGGTTATCTCATGGAAATAACGCCACAGGGATTGGGGTTCTAACGATAACATGGTTGTAATTTATTGAAATAGAAGATTAAAACGGATGGTTGAAACTGATGCGCATCACTTGCCGAAATGATGCGCATCAGTTGGGGTAAGTGATGCGCATCATTTGGGCAAATGGTACGCATCATTTTGACAACCGATGCGCATCAGTTGTATCTGCCTGTGCCGTAGGGCGATGCCCTACGTTGAATGCCTCAAGGCCGTTGGCCTTGGACGGGGAGGCCGAAGGGTTTTCCTCACGACATCCCCTCCTCCCCGATTGCATCGGGGCAAGTTTCCGGGGCTTGGGGAGGCTTTCTCACTCCTGCCCGTAGGCGGTGGTGGAGATTTCGGTGAGGTGCTCGGCTTCGCAGCGGATGATGCGTCCGGGGTACTTGTCGAGCCAGCCAAGGTTGTGCGTGGCCATGATGACGGTGGTGCCCGCCTGGCTGATTTGGTAGAGCAGGTCCACCAGTCCGTTGGCGGTGTCGGGGTCGAGGTTGCCGGTCGGCTCGTCGGCGAGGATGATTTCAGGCGAGTTGAGCAGGGCGCGGGCGATGACGATGCGTTGCTGCTCGCCGCCCGACAGCTGGTGGGGCATCTTGTAGCCCTTGGTGGACATGCCCACCTGCCGCAGCACGGTCTCTATCTGGGTGCGGATGGCTTCCTTGTCCTTCCAGCCGGTGGCGCGGAGGACGAACTCGAGGTTGTCGTTCACGGTGCGGTCGATGAGCAGCCGGAAGTCCTGGAACACGATGCCGAACTTGCGCCGCAGCAGGGGCACGTCGCGCCGCCGCATCCGCCGCAGGTCGTAGTCGAACACCCGCGCCGTGCCCGCCGTGATGGCCGCCTCGCGGTAGAAGGACTTGAGCAGCGAACTCTTGCCGCTGCCCACCTTGCCCAGCAGGAAGATGAATTCCCCGCCGTGCACTTCGAGGTGGACGTCGCGCAGGATGATGAGTTCCTGCTGGCAGATGTCCACCCCATCGTATTGTATCAATGTCTGCATATATGTAGTGTGATTAACTCGCTTCGCTCGTGAGATTGGCTTCGCGAGATTAACTTCGTGAGATTAGCTCGCTTCGCTCGCGGGATTGATTTGCGACTAATCTCGCCCGCAGAGCCAATCTCGTGCGCAGCACTAATCTCGGCATCGCCTAATCTTGCCCATAGGGCCAATCCCGGCGTTAGCCAAATCTCAGCCGTAGGCTTATCCCTTGTGTCTTTTCTTCAGTTCGCGGGCGATGTCGTCGATGGTGAAGCCCTTGGAGGTGAGCAGCACGATGAGGTGGTACACCAGGTCGGAGGCTTCGTAGATGAAGCCCTCGTCCGTGCCGTTGGTGGCTTCGATGACGGTCTCCACGGCCTCCTCGCCCACCTTCTGTGCCATGCGGTTCACGCCCTTGCGGAAGAGGGAGGTGGTGTACGACCCCTCGGGCATCTCCTCGTGCCGCCGCCGGATGAAGTCCTGCAAGTAGTGCAGGAAAGTGAAGTCGGCCTCGTTGCGCTCGCCCCAGCAGGTGTCCGCGCCCGTGTGGCACACCGAACCGTCCGGCCGCACCTTGACCAGGAGGGTGTCGCGGTCGCAGTCGGCGGCGATGGACACCACGTGCAGCAGGTTGCCGCTCGTCTCGCCCTTGGTCCACAGGCGGCCCTTGGTGCGACTGTAGAAAGTGACCAGGTTGGTCTCCTCGGTCTTCGCCAAGGCCTCCTCGTTCATGAAGCCCAGCATGAGCACCTTGCCGGTCAGTTCGTCCTGGATGATGGCAGGCACCAGCCCGCCCATCTTTTGAAAGTCTATATTCATATTATATTATTTCAGATTTCAAATTTCAGATTGTCTCCCGCAGATGGCGCAGATTAGCGCAGATTTAGGGCGAAAGATTTTTCGCCCCTACAACATCCCCTCCCCTGGAGAGGCTTGGGGCGGCTTTCTTACCCTCCCCCTTTAGGGGGCTGGGGGGTGTTCAGAAGCTGAATGCCGCCCCTGCCATGACGTTGAAGCCTTGTGCCTCGTAGCCTGCCCACAACTGGTACTTGCTGTTGATGAGGTTGTTCACCTTGAGGAACGCCGACAACCAGTCCAGGAAAGCGTAGGAAGCCCCCAGTTTGATGTCCACCTGCGCGGGCAACACGGCGGCGGGGAATGCGTGCCGCCCGCCCGACAGTTCGGCGGTGACATAGGCCGACAGTTTCGGGGTGATGCGGGTGTTGATGTTGGCGGCGGCTTCCCACGAGGGCATGTGCCAGGCGTAGTCGTCCGTGTACCAATGGTTGTATGCCCCGCTCAGGCGGATGCTGAGGCGTTCGTGGTAGTTGTAGCTGACGCGTGCCCCCGCCCGCAGCAGCCCGGCACCGTAGCTTCGGGTTTCAAACAGGCTGTTGTAGCAAATGAACGGGTAAAGCGATGGCAGCGGTTCGGTGGCGGGCTGCGTTGTGCTTTCATCATACAGAGCCTGGTTGACGAAGAAGTATTGCCCGCTGCGGAATTGGTAGTTGACGAACGCATCCACCAGCAGTCCGGATACCGGCTTCACCTTGAAGCCCACGTAGGCATCCACGGGGGTGTACGTGTCGTCCACTTGTTCGGTGGGGACGATGAAGCGGTTCTCCCGGTAGAGGTCGGTCAGCGGGTTGGCCTCGTAGCCGCCGCCTATCCCGGCGTACACGTCGAGCCATTGGGGCACCGCCCGCCAGTCGAACCGCACATCGGGTGCCGGGGCGAAGGCCAATCCACCGTGGAAAGCGAGTGTGGCCGACAGCCCCAGCCGCAGGTCGAATGCCTCCCGCTCGAAAGTGTAGTAGGGGTTCAACGCCAGCAAGGAGTAATTATCGAAGGATGCCCCGGGTATAATCGTGTGGTAGAAAAGGCTTTGCGAGCGGATGTCTATGCCCAGCCGGTTGCCCCCCACTTCGCCGTCGAGGTTGGCGTTCACGGTCAGCCCATGCTCGGTAACGCCTTGGCGGGAGTTGAACAGGTCGTAGTCCACCCGCACGCCATAGCGCAGGGCGTTGGCATCGGTGCTGTGCAGTCCGGCGTGGGCGTTCATGCGCCACAGGTGGTTGTGCGCGGGCGGCAGGGCGAGCGAGGGGTAGAGCGAGGACAGCTCGTTGCGGTCGAGCACAAGGTGGTCGTGGTCGAACAAGTCGCCATAATACTTATAGTACTCATGTCCGCCGTCGATGCCTGCGTAGAGGTCGAGTGCACGGAAGTTCTTCGTGAAGGCCAATGCCCCCTGGGTGGTGGCGTGCGCCTTGTCGTTGAACAGGCCGTAGTGGTTGAGCAGGAAGTCGAGCTTCATGTCAGGTCGTTTGAGCAGCGGATAGGCGAAGTCTGCCAACGAGTTGAACCCCGTACCGACACCTGCGCGGGCAAATCCTTCCTTGCCCGGTTCCCGTTGGTACACCAGTTCGGCTGCATCCAGGTAATGGATGTTGCGTTCCACCCGCAGCGGTTTGCTGAAGTCGGTGGTGTAGCGGGGTGTCATCCGTGTCACGTTCGGCTCGGCAAACTGCGGTTGCGTGTTGATTTTGCCCGCATCCTCTATCACCGGGCGGTACTCCCGCTCGATGGTGATGTTGCGGTTGATGATGCTGTCGCCCCCTGCGGCCTGTGCGGCGAGCGGCAACGTGCCCGCCGTGAAGATGGCGGTTGTTATGAGGAAGAAAGTTTTCATACTTTGTTTAGTTAATAGCTAACAGCTAAGAGTTAGTAGTGGGCTACAAGCTACAAGCTACAAGTGCCATGCGGCACAAGGGCTACTCGTCAACTTATTTACTCATTTACTTGTCAACTTGTTTTCTCGTAACTTGTCACTCGTAACTGATGATGTTCTCCTGTTCCCGTTGGCTGATGGCATCCAGGCGTTCGTTTATCATGGCCTGCACGTCATCATCGGCGGTGTAGTTCTTTTGCAGGCTGAGCAGGTATTGCTTGGCCTGGAAGTCGTCATCGCGTGCCACGTAGATATCGGCCAGCAGCACGAAGCTGCGTGCCAGCCAGTACTGGTAGGGCGTGTTCTTGCGGGCGAAGTCGGTAATGGTGGCTTCGGCCTCGTTCAGTTTGCCGTCGTTGAGGTAAATCTCCGCCACGCGGAACTTGGCTTCCGCCCCGTACACCGTGCGGGTGTTTTCGCCCACGACTTGGAAGTCAGGCAAAGCTTGTACCAGTTGGTTTTGCGCCAGGTAAGCCTTGGCACGGTCGTAGCGGGCTTCGGCCAGTACGTCGTCGGACGTGTGGGGGTTGTCTATGATAGCTCCGGCGATGGCGATGGTCTTCGTGTGGTCGTTCAGCAGGTAGCTGCACCTCAGCACGCCGAGGCGGGCCTTGCCCCGGGTGTCGGCATCGCCGGCTACCTCGTCCAGCCGGGTGAAGTAGGTAAGCGCGGTGGCGTAGTCCTGCTGGTCGTAGCTGATTTCGGCCGCCCGCATCACTACCGTCTCCATGTACTTGTTGCCGGGCACGTCGGCCAACAGCTTGTATTCGGTCAGGGCGGCATCCTTGTTGCCGGTGGTGTAGTAGCAGTCGGCCAGGTAGTAGCGGGCAGTGGTGCAGGCAGCACTGTGTTCCGTGGCGCAATACTTGTCCAGGTAGGACTTCAGCCCCTCGGCGGCTTCCCGGTAATGGCGTGCCATGTACTGCCGTTCGGCGGCGATGAAGGTGAGCGAGTCCTCGCGGCTCATGGCGGCCGTCTGCACGGAACCGCCCAGCGAGCGGGTGTAGGCCATGTAGGCTTCCACGTCGTTTTGCTCGATGTAGGCGTTTTCCAGACTTTGGAGGGCGGTGTGCGCCTCCTCGCTGCCCGGGTAGCGGGCGATGACCTGCTTGAACGCCTCGATGGCCTGCGGCAGGTTGTTGCGGTTGAAGTGTACCATGCCCTTTTCCAAGGCGGCTTTGGGAGCCAGCGTGCTGTTGGGGTAGTCGGCCAGCAGGCGGTCGAAGGTCTGCAACGCCTTGGTGTCGTTGTTGAGCATGAGGTAGGAGCGTCCCGCCTCGTACAGCGCATCGTCGGCGTATTGCGACTGGGGGTAGTCGGCTATCAGCTTGTCCAGGGCGTTGATTTTGCTGGCGTATTTCTTTTGCAACCCGTTGACGTAGGCCGTTTGGAACAGCGGGTAGTCGCCCGTGTGCGGCGAGGCCACCATGGCCGTGGTGTAGTTCTTCTCGGCCTCGGCAAACTGGCGGTTGTGGAAGTAGCAGTCGCCTATGCGGTTCATGGCATCGGCATAAGTGGGGTCTTTGGCCGAAAGCCCGCCCGCCACGTAGGTCTCGAAGGCTTGCAAGGCCTCGTCGTATTGCTTGAGGGCAAACCACGAATATCCAGCCAGGTAGTAGGAAGCCTTCAAGTTGGGGCTGGTCTTGGACTGCGGGTTGGCGTAGAAGGCGCGCAGGTCGGCCAACGCGCGTTCGGGTTGGTCGGTGCGGTAGTACGTTTCGGCCCGCCAGTACAGGCTCTCGGCGGCATAACGCTTGTCGGGTGTGCGGGCAAGTGCCTCGGTGAAGCGGTTGATGGCCTGGGGGTAATCCTGCCGGGCGAAGTCCTCCGCCCCGATGCGGTTGAGCAGGTATTGGCGGGTGGCGATGAGCTTCTCGGTGGGATGCTTTACCTTTTGGATGGAGTTGTACGCCGCCGTGAAGTTCTGGGTGGTCATGTACACCGAGGCCAGGTAGTCGTAGGCTTGGTCGGCGTGCTTCGATTCGGGGAACTCGCTGAGCAGCCGTTCGAAGGCGGTGATGGACTCGCCGAAGGCCGCATCGGATTCATAGGTGGCGAGGGCGTAGTTGTACAGGGCTTCTTCGCGCACGGTGGGGTCGAAGTGCGTGCCGAGTGCGGCCTCGTAGGCCATGCGGGCGTTGGCCTTGTCGCCCAGCTTCACGTAGGAGTTGCCGATGTGCAGGTAGGCGTTCTCGGCCATTTCGTCCTGCTTGGCCGTTACCTTGGACAGGTAGGCGATGGCATCGGGGTAGTTGCCCGTCTGGTAATAGGACAGGCCCAGCAGGTACATGTCGTTGCGCAGCACCTGGTCCGACATGCTTTCGTACCGTTTCAGCATCTCGATGGTGCGGGCGTAGTCCTGCTGCGCATAGGCTATTTCGCCCATGATGCGGTATATTTCGGCATTGTTCGCGTTGTCGGGGTCGGCGGCCAGCAGGCGTTCGGCGCGGGGCGTTATCTGGTCGTATGCCCCTTGCCGGTAGTATATCTGGATGAGGTAATAGGGCACGATGTCGCGGTATTCCGCTGCCGTTTCCAATTCCAGGAAATAGGGCAACGCCGTGTCGAAGTGGCCTTGTATGTATTCGCAATAGGCGTAGTAATAGCTGGCGGATGTGTTGTAGCGGGTGTCCTGTCCCAGCAGTTTGAGGAAGCCTTGGGCGGCCTGCTGGTGCTTGCCGGTGCGCATCAGGGAGTAGGCCCGGCAGTATTGCAGGGTGGCCAGGTCGTGGCGGTCCAGCTTGGCATCGTCCACTTGGCGGAAGCGGGCGAGGGCGCGGCTGTAGCGTCCGTCCTCGAAGGCCACCGCCCCCAGCATGAAGTTCACTTGGTCGATGAACGGCGAGTAGGGATGCCGCCGCAGGTATTGTTCGAGCCGCCGCCCCGCATCGGTGCGCCCCAGCTTGTAGGCCGTGGCGGCCAGGTAATACTCGGCTTCCTGCACCATGCCGGCCTGGGTGGGGCGGGCGGCTTGCAGGCAGGCTTCGAAGTAACGGCTTGCCGCCGCATATTTTCCCTCGTCGAACAGTTCCTTGCCCGTGCTGAAGCAGCTGGCGGGCGTGGTGGCCACGAGCGAGTTCTTGGCAGATAGCCCGCTCATGCCCAGGCAGGCGAGCAGGCCGATGATGATGGTCTTCTTCATTATATATAATATATGTCGTGTGCCCGCTTTGGCCGGGCGGAGATGATGTGCAATGGCTTATATGGGTATTCCTGTTTTGAGGATGTCGTTGTAAAGGGGATTGTTGATGTCCTCTGTAAGCAATACTGGTTCTATGAGATTGCTTATTCCGCGTTTCAGTTTCCACAAAAGCGGCGTATCCTCGAAATAGTTGTCGCTCAAACGTTCTACAACCACGGCAATGTCGATGTCGCTGTCCTCCGTGTGATTGCCTTTGCTGTATGAACCGTAGAGGTAAAGAGCCTTCAATGGCAACCGTTCGGCAACAGCCGTCTTGTAGCGTTGCGCCAATTTTATAGCTTGTTCTTTATCCATGTTCTCAGTTCGTCCGTTTGTTTAATCAGAGCCTCGCAGCGTTGGGCGACATCACGATATGTTACTTTGCCGTCCATAGAACTTTTAATTTCATATCAGATGCAAATGTATGGATTTTCTTTGAGAAACAAACGCCTGTGGCAGAAAAAAGGCTGCGGCTGTATCTGCGTCCAATAAACAGAGGCAAGGAGTAAGAGGCAAGGGGCAAGAACTCGTCTGCGTTCATCTGCGCAAAACAATCTCTTTCCCAATCCCCCAATCTGAAATAATTCACTACCTTTGTGGCGCAACAGTCGGCCGGCCTGTCGCTTCGTCCCGCAGGGGGCGCAGAGGAAAGTCCGGGCAACACAGAGCACCATGTTTCCTAACGGGAAGCTGCCTGCGAGGGCAGGGCTACGTAACAGAAAACGACCGCCCCGCGACAAAACCCTTCCGGAGAGGGCGCGGGGTAAGGGTGAAAAGGCGGGGTAAAAGCCCACCGGCCCGCTTGGCGACAGGCGGGGCCGTACGACCCATGGGTTGCAAGATCATGTACACCGGCGCCACCAGGGTGGCTCGCCCGATGCCGGGGGGTAGATCGCTGGAGGCGGATGGCGACGTCCGCCCGAGATAAATGGCAGGCGCCTTGCCCGCAAGGCAAGGTACGGAACCCGGCTTACAGGCCGGCTGTTGTTCTTTTTTAGAGATTGGCACTCCGTGCGATATCAGCCCCTGCGGGGCGGGACTGGGCTTCGCTGGGATTGGCACTCCGTGCGGGGACGATTACACGATTTCACGCTTCCGCAATTCAACATTCGATGAAAAAGCTGACCGATTTTTTCGTTTGGGCGTACAACTTCGTGCGGTACGACATCTGGCGCATCACGGGGCATGAGCTGTCCCGCTCGCGGAAGTTGTTGTACAACGCGCTGAAGACGATTGTGTTGGCCGTGCGCGGGTTCATCTCCGACCGGCTGTCGGTGCAGTCGTCGGCCTTGACGTATTCCATCATGTTCGCCATCATTCCCATGATTGCGCTGCTCATCTCCATCGCCAAGGGATTCGGGCTGGAGGGGCTTATCGAAAGTTCGTTGCAGGAGACGTACATCGACAAGATGGGGCTCACGCCGCAAATCATGGAGTTCGTCAACCGTTACCTGGCCACCACGCACGAGGGGCTTTTCATCGGGGTGGGCGTGGCCATCCTGCTGTGGTCGGTGCTCAGCTTCTTCATGCAGGTGGAGAATGCTTTCAACGACATCTGGCAGGTGAAGAAGTCGCGCTCCATCATCCGGCAGTTCACCACCTATTTTTCCACCATTCTGCTCATTCCCGTGTTGCTGGCTCTTTCCAGCGGGCTGTCGTTGTACGTCAGTTCGGCCTTGTCGTCGTCGTTCCTGTACAGCGTCATCAGTCCGTTGGTGCGGGTGCTGGTCAAGCTGGCCCCGTTCGTCATCATCTGGCTGGTGTTCACGCTGCTGTACATGGCCATCCCCAACACGCGGGTGAAGTTCGTCAATGCCCTCATCGCGGGAGTGGTGGCGGGCACGGCGTTCCAACTCTTCCAAATGCTTTATATCAGCGGGCAGGTCAACCTGTCGCGCTACAACGCGGTGTACGGGGGCTTCGCGGCCATCCCGCTGTTGCTGTTGTGGATACGCATCTCGTGCCTCATCATCCTGTTCGGGGCGGAGATTTCGTATGCGGCGCAGAACCTGCACAATTACGATTACGAAAAGGACCTGAAGACCATCA
The DNA here is from genome assembly GCA_949297975.1 of uncultured Bacteroidales bacterium. Classification (GTDB taxonomy): domain Bacteria; phylum Bacteroidota; class Bacteroidia; order Bacteroidales; family Paludibacteraceae; genus QVMH01. The sequence goes on along the minus strand of CASFUX010000017.1, from coordinate 19,210 downwards.
GCGTGCGCTACCGCAACTTCCTCTACTTGTACATCACGTACTTGGTGGTGAGGCAGTTCGAGCAGCAGAAGCCACCCCTCACGCCCGAGGAGATATCGACGCGCAACAGCCTGCCCATCCGCCTGGTGAACCAGTTGCTGGGCAAGCTGGTGGACGCGCGGGTGCTCATCGAAGTGTTCAACGAGGCCAATCGCAGCAAGAGCTACCAGCCTGCCGTGGACATCAACCAGTTGACGGCGGCCTTGGTGTTCGACCGGCTGGAGACGAACGGCTCGGAACTGTTCCTCTCGCACGGCAACCCGGAGATGGAACGCTTCTGGGAAAAGACCCTCGCCCTGCGCGAACAGTCGAAGCAAGGCACGGAAACGCTGCTGGTGAAAGACCTGTGACCCCCAACCCCCTAAAGGGGGCTAAGAACGCGGACGATGCAAACCTTCTATCTTGAAACACAATAGAAACAATAGCATTTCACATTACTCTCCGCATGATTAAAGAGAGAAGCGGGGAAGGCCGTCCGGCCTTTCTCCGAAGGTCACAATAGGAAGAAATGCCTATTGTCCCTATTGTGTTTAAAGAAGAAACGCGAATGATGCAAATAAACGCCAACACCCGCCCGCTACATCACCTCCTTCCCGATTGCATCGGGACAAGCATCCGGGGCTTGGGGAGGCTTATATATAAATATGATATGAATAAGAACCCGAACATACCGCACCGGCAGCCCGATGCCCGCCGCCGTTTTCAACTATCAACTATCAACTATCAACTATCCATTCTCCTCTGCCTGCTGATGTGCGCCCAGGCGTTGCAGGCCGTGCAGCCCAAGCGCGAGATGCGGGCCGTGTGGATTGCCACCGTGGCCAACATCGACTGGCCGAGCCGACGCTGGCTGAGCACCGCCGAACAGCAGGACGAGATGCTCCGCCTGCTCGACGGCCTGGCCCGCAACCACGTCAACGCGGTGGTGTTGCAGGTGCGCCCCACGGCCGATGCCCTCTACCTGTCGCCCTACGAGCCGTGGTCGCATTGGCTCACGGGCAAGCAGGGCGAGCGTCCCGAGCCGTACTACGACCCCTTGCAGTTCGTCATCGACGAGGCGCACCGCCGCTTCATGGAGGTGCACGTGTGGCTCAATCCCTATCGCGTGACCCACGGGGGAGGCACGGGCGACTTGTCCGAGGAGCATCTTTTCTTCCAAAAGAAAGACCTCTTCGTGCGCTACGGCAACGCGTGGTACTTCGACCCCGGGCTGGACGAGACGCGCGAATACCTCAACCGCGTGGTGCGCGACGTGGTGGAACGGTACGACATCGACGCCATCCACATGGACGACTATTTTTATCCCTACAAGATACAGGGCGAGGACTTTCCCGACCAGGCCACCTTCGAGGCGTACCCGCGCGGCTTCGCCCCCGACCGCAAGGACGACTGGCGGCGCAACAACGTGAACCTCATCATCGCTGAGCTGCAACGCACCATCAAGTCCGTGAAGCCGTGGGTGGAATTCGGCATCAGCCCCTTCGGCGTGTGGCGCAACCGCTCGGCCGACCCGCAAGGCTCGGACACGCAGGCGGGCGTGCAGAACTACGACGACCTCTACGCCGACATCCTGCTGTGGCTGCGCGAGGGCAACATCGACTACGTGACACCGCAACTGTATTGGGAGATAGGCAAATCCGCCGCCGACTACGGGGTGCTGGCCCGCTGGTGGGGCGACCACGCCTGCGGCAAGAACCTCTACATCGGCATGGCGGCCTACAAGCTGGGCGACCCCGCGCAAGCCGCCCCGTGGCGCGAGGGCAACGAGCTGCTGCGCCAGCTGCGCCTCAACCGCTCGCTGCCCGGGGTGGACGGCGGCATGTTCTACAACGCCACGGCCTTCCTCGGCAACCGCGCCGGGCTGTGCGACAGCCTGCAAGCCACCTATTACCGATACCCCGCCCTGTGCCCCGTGAACCGCAACATCAAGAGCCGCCCCGCCGCCGCCCCGCAAAACGTGCGCGTGCTGCGCGACGGCGACCAGTCTCTGCTCATGTGGGACAAAGCCGGGGGCCAGGGGGGCGAGGCCACGGCCTACTACGTGGTGTACGCCTTCCGGGGCAAGCAGGTGGGCGACCTGAACGACCCGGCGCACATCCTCTCCCGCACGCACGACAATTACCTCGACCTCACCGCCGTGCCCGGCTTCGAGCCGAGCGGCTACTATACCTTCGTCGTGACTTCCGTGAACCGTTACAAGCAGGAAAGCGTGCCCACGCATGCCGTGACGCGGAAGATGTGAGACGACCCGGGCGCACGGATATGATTGGGCACACGGATGACACAGATTGAACGGATTTACACGGATTTCGTGGAACGCGCATGACGCGCATAGTGCGAACGGGCGCGGAAGACCGTGCTCCTCATCCCTTTTTTCCTTGCGAAACAATCATCCCACCTTGATGGGACGACCGTCCCACCCTTATGGGACAATCATCCCACCCTTATGGGACGACCGTCCCAACCTTATGGGACAATCATCCCACCCTTACGGGACGACCGTCCCAACCTTATGGGACAATCATCCCACCCTTACGGGACGACCGTCCCACCTTGATGGGACGACCATCCCACCTTGATGGGACGACCGTCCCAACCTTATGGGACGACTGTCTCAACCTTACGGGACAATCATCCCACCTTGATGGGACAATTATTTCCTATTGATGTTACGAGGGAAAGGTCAGTGCTTGGCAGGAAAGACGCTGGCAAGCCAGTTGTATTCGTACACGTAGCTGTCGAATGCGGGTTCGTCGGCGATGTCGTACTGGGAGAAGAGCCGCTTGATATAGGCTTGGTCGGCGGGTGAAATAAGGATGGTGCCCCGGCGGGCGCGGGACAACTGGGAACGCCCGAAGTGGTGCAGCAAGTGGCTGTGGATGGCTTCCGCTTTTTTGTGCGGCAGGTTGTCCAGCAGGCGGGTCATGCCTTTGGCGTAGCGCAGGGGCTGGTCGGGCTTGAAGTAGGGGCAATCCTCGCCGTCGGGGCGGTGCGGGGCGTTGTTGATGACGGTGAAAGTAGGGCGGTCGGCGGGCACATGCGCCACCACCAGCTGCCGCAGGCATTGCCCGGCGCGGGCGCACCCGGCGTTGAGGCAGTGGGCGAACCGCTCGGGCACGGAGGCGTAGTCGAAGTTCGGGTCCATGGGGTGAGGGGGGTTGATGGAGAGGGACACAGAGGGCACAGAGCTTTTTTAATTGGGAGAAGCTCACATAGCCGGCAAATCATCGGGACAAGCTATGTGCGCTCCCTGTCGCATAGGGGAATGAAAAAAACTCTGTGTCCTCTGTGTCCCCCCGTTAATCGTTAATCACTAATCGTTAAATACTCTTCACGTATGCCCGGCGGCGTTTGTGCTGGATGCGGTCGAAGTGCTCCCAGTTGGCCTGGTTCTTGGCGTTGGTTTCCAGGATGGAGGTGGTTTCGGCGCGCAGCACGCCGTACTGGTTGAAGTACTTGATTTGGTCGTGGAAGAAGATGGCGTTCACGCCCTTGTTCTGGTAGTCGGGGCGCACGGCGATGAGCAGCAGGTCGAAGTCCTCGAACCGCTTGGCCTTCAACGCCCGCAGCACGTGCACGAAGCCGAAGGGGAATAGCCGTCCCCGGCAGCGGCGCAGCGCGGCGGAGATGTCGGGCATCCCCACGCCGAAGCCCACTATCTCGTCCTGCTCGTTGGTGATGATGGTGGCGAAGTCGTAGTTCACCAGCGGGATGTACATGTTCGTGTAATGCTCCTTCTGCCGCTGGGTGAGGGGGGAGTAGTTGTACAGCGGCATGTAGGCCTTGTCCACCACGTCGAAGAACTGGTGGCCGTACTTGCGGATGGCCTCCTTGCCCGAGCGCACCTTGTCCACCTTGAGGTGGTACTTGTCCATCACGATGTTGGCGATGCGCTCCAGCCGTTCGGGCACGTCCTTGGGCGGGAAGATGCGGAACTCTATCCAGTCGCTTTCCTTCGTGAGGCCGTAGTCGTCGAAGTGCTTCACGTAGTAGGGGTAGTTGTACAGGCTGGCCATGGGCGAGTTGTACTCGTAGCCTTCGAGCAGCAGCCCCTGGTGGTCGAAGTCGGTGAAGCCCACCGGCCCGTTGAGCGTGTCCATGCCCTTGGACTTGCCCCACGCCACGACCTTGTCGAGCAGGGCGCGGGACACCTCGGGGTCGTCCACGAAGTCGAACCACCCGAAGCGCACCTTCTTCACGCCCCAGTGCTGGTTGGCCTCGCGGTTCACGATGCCGGCGATGCGGCCCACCATGCGGCCGTCGCGCCAGGCGGTGTAGTAGATGGATTCACAAACTTCGAATGCGGGGTTCTTCTTGGGGTTGAGCGTGTCCAGCTCGTCGAATTCCAGTTGGGGGCAGAAGTATTCGTTGCCCTCGTAGAGCTTGTTGCCGAACCGCACGAACTGTTTCATTTCGCGCCTTGTCCGGGCTTCTCGTATCTCTATCGGCATGTTGATTGTTCTTTTGGTTTAAAATACGGGGGCAAAGATAATACTTTCTGTTAAAAGATGAAAAAGGACGGGTAAACAAGCACACGGATAACACGGCTTGAACGGATTTACACGGATTTCAGGGACGCAAATGGCGCAAATCAATCTGCGTTTATCTGCGCAATCTGCGGGAAACCCAAATCCGTGTAAATCCGTTCAATCTGTGTTATCCGTGTGCTAAAATATCCTTAGAACGACAGCCCGGCCGATACCACGAACTGGTTGCGGTTGATGCTCATGTCGTCCGTCTTCGACAGGTTCATCAGGCCCCATTCGTAGCCCGCCTTCACGGTGACGTGCTTGAACAGCTCCACGCCGCCGCCCACGCCCATCATGATGTCGAAGCGTTTGTAGGTGGGCATGTTTTCCGAGAAGTTGCCCAATTCGTCATCGCTCACTCCCGGAGCCGTCACCTTGCCGTTGTAGTGGTTGTAGGTCACGGATGTTGCCGTACCCAAGATGTCCATGTCCACGGAGGTCTTGGACGAGAGCCCCACGATGAACTTCGGCCCGCCCCAGGCAAACACGCGCACCACGCCCAGGATGGGCACGCCGATTTGCAGGTGCACGGGGATGTCAAGGTAGTGGTTCTTCATCTTGCCCGACACGCTCACCAGGTCGCCCGCTTCGGCGGATGCCGCGTCCGAAGCCAGGAACGTGTAGTTCAGTCCGTAGTCCACGGCGATGATGCCTTTGGCAATCTTGAACGTCTGGTCGAAGCCCACTTCGAAGCCGTTCATCGCTTCGCTTTTGCTGGGGTCGCCGTCGCCGATGGAGGTGGTGTACGCCGAGTTTACATACCCTACGTGGATGCCTTGTGCCCGTGCCGACCCTATCGACACGATGCTGGCCGCCGCCAAGGCGAGCCATAACTTGTTTGCTTTCATATCGTGAAATGTTTAATTGGTTGATTGTTCCGTTGTGCAATACGGGACAAAGGTAGGAAATAATTTCAGAATGCCTCTTGTGTTTCCCGCAGATTTAACGATTAACGGTTAGTGATTAACGGTTAGTGATTAACGATTAGTGGCCTGCCCACTTGTTTACTCGTTTACTAAATGAAAAAGCGCACGCCCTCGCGGTGAGGACATGCGCCTTGGATGTTGTGGAGTCAAGACCTTATCAGAACGTCCAGCCGAGGCGGAACGAAGGTTCGCAGAAGAATCCGAACGAGCTGCTGCGGCCGAAGTCGTCGATAGTTTCGTCCAGCACCGTGTCACCCACGTTGTCGGTGGTTTTTACCGTCACCTTGCTTTCAGTGGTCGTGGTGAAACGCAAGCCAAGCTCTGCACCCACGTACAGGTTTTTGAACACGTAGAAGTCCACGCCCGTGAATAGCCCTGCGCCGAAGCTGGTGCTGGCGCGGTTACCCGTCACTCCCCCGCTGGTGATGTCGTAGCTGGCACCCTTGATGGTGGTAGTGGCATCGTTGTCATCGTTTGTCAGCTTGTACGAAGCTGTTTGCAGCCCGAAGCCTATTTCAGCCCCGGCATACACGCTTCCCCGCTTGAAGGAGGCAAAGTGGTATTCAAAGCCAGGAGCGATGCTGAACGAGCCTGTGTTGCTCTTCGACTTGTATTCCACTTCGCGTTCGTCGGGTGTGCCTTGGTTTACCACATCGTAAGAGAAATCGGTGCGCGGTGAGGCAGAGAAGTCTATCGTTCCCCGGATGGCCATCTTTTCATTGAAGAAATAGCGCACCTTGATGCCTTGAGTGCTGAACACGCTGTTGCCGAAGGGGGTAAAGTTCAGTTCCACACCAAAACTGCCGGCTTGCGGGCCGAACGTGGTGGTTTCCGTTTCCTGCGCTTGCACGCCAGCCGTGGCCAACAGCAAGCCTGCCACGAGAATGCTTAACTTTTTCATAAGAATAAGTTTGGATAGTGAATAAATGAATTAACGGCGCAAAGATAGGCAATGCACTTAACAAAAACTAACAAAAACCGCATTATTTTCGGGAGAATGTGCCTCTTATGAACGCCAAGACGCTAAGCCGCCAAGCCGCGACGTTATCCCGTTCTTTGCGTCTTCGCGCCGTAGCGTCTTGGCGTTTAAAAAGTGCCGTGTCGGCTACGGGCGAGGCTGATTTCGGCACAAGGCATCGGGGCGGCTCTGTGTGCTCTTGGATGGGCAACCGATAAAAACAACTCTGTGTGCTCTGTGTATAGGAGAAAAGTCGTACATTTGCCCCATTGAAATCAACAAAAACACAGACAATCATGAGACTTATCATCCAACCCGATTACGAAAACGTGTCGAAATGGGCGGCCAATTATGTGGCCGCAAGTATCAACCGCGCCAACCCCACGGCGGAAAAGCCTTTCGTGCTGGGGTTGCCTACCGGCTCGTCGCCCCTGGGCATGTACCGCGAACTGATACGGCTCAACCAGAGCGGGGTGGTGTCGTTCAAGCACGTCATCACCTTCAACATGGACGAATACGTTGGCTTGCCCAAGGAACACAAGGAAAGCTATTATTCCTTTATGTGGAACAATTTCTTCAGCCACATCGACATCGAGCGCGAACACGTGCACATCCTCAACGGCAACGCGCCCGACCTGGAACAGGAATGCGCCGACTACGAGGCGGCCATCCAGGCGGCGGGCGGCATCGACCTCTTCCTGGGCGGCATCGGGCCTGACGGGCACATCGCCTTCAACGAACCCGGCTCGTCGCTCGCCTCGCGTACCCGCCAGAAGACGCTGACCACGGACACCATCATCGCCAACTCACGCTTCTTCGACAACGATGTGAACCTGGTGCCCAAGACCGCCCTCACCGTGGGCGTGGGTACGGTGATGGATGCCCGCGAAGTGCTCATCATTGTGAACGGGCACGGCAAGGCCCGCGCCCTGCGCCACGCGGTGGAAGAGCCGGTGAACCACATGTGGACCATCAGTGCCCTCCAGATGCACCGCCGGGGTATCATCGTGTGCGACTACGACGCTTGCGCCGAACTGAAGGTGGGTACGTACAAGTACTTCCTCGACATCGAAAAGGACACCCTGAACCCCGACACGCTGCTGAGGTAGGGGATGCCCCTCCAAACCTCCCCCAAGGGGAGGCTTATTGTACATATAAATAATAAGAAAAGAGGGAAAAGCGATAAGAAGCTTTTCCCTCTTTTTTGTTTGCCCTATGAGGCTGTGTCAAAACAATGACGGACAAGGATTGGACACTTATTAGACAATATACAGCATAAAATGATAAACCATAGAGACACAGAGCCACAAAGATGAACAGTGTCATTCGCACAGATAACAGAGGACACTCAGTGAAATGCCGCAAGCGGCATTTCTCCGTGGACTTTTTGAGCGGGCAATTAGGAGAAGATGATAGATGTATATCTCCGTGGCTCTGTGGTTTAAAATTTAATTCTATATAAGCTCTATTGATTACCCAGGACAGTCAGTGTGAAATATCTGTGAAAATCCGTATTGTCCGTGTATTCCGTGTGCTAAAAAGGTCGTCAGCACAGCACGCACCCCATGGCGATGCTGTAGAACTTGGACTGGATGCTTTCGCTGCGCGAGGTGAGCACCACGGGCTTCGACGTGCCTTGCAGCAGCCCGCCCATCTCCGCCCCGGCGAATATCATGAGGCCTTTGTAGAACGAGTTGGCTGACTCGAAGCTGGGGAATATCAGCACGTCGGCATCGCCCAGCACGGGCGTGGGCACGTTTTTGATGCTGCCCCGTTCGCGGTCGAGTGCCAGGAACACGTCCATCGGCCCGTCCATGATGACGTCGCCGAACTCGCCCTGCCGCCAGCACTGCATCACGTCGAGGTAGTCCTGCATGTAGTGTATCTTCGGGTTGGCCTTTTCCGTGGCGTGGATGAGAGCCACTTTGGGCCGTTCGATGCCGAATTTGTGCGCCGTGGCGATGGCGTAGCGGATGATGGCCTTGCGTTGCTCCAAGGTGGGCGAGGGGATGACGGCTGGGTCGCTGAAGAACAGCAGTTTGTGGTAGCGCGGTATCTCCAGGGCGGCGTTGTACGTGAGCGTCTCGCCGGGCGGCAGCAGCCCCCGTTCCTTGTCCAGGATGGCACGCAGGATGACATCGGTGTTCACCAGCCCTTTCATCAGGATGTCGGCCTCGCCCTCGCGCACCATGCGCACGGCTTCGAGCGTGGCGGCCTGCACGTCGGGGCAGTCGATGATGTGGATGTGGTCGGAATGCCCGCTCTCGAACAGGTGGGGCGACTCGATGGCGGCCACGTCGCCGATGAGGTAGGCTTCGACGATGCCTGCATCCAGTGCTTTCACCACGGCGGCCAGCGTGTGTTCATCCACGGCGTTGGCCACGGCCAGCCGTTTGCGGCAGCACACGTCCTTGAGGTGTGCGGTCAGTGCGGCGAATGAGGAGATAGCTGTCATAGGAGTGTAAGTTATGCGCCGTGACAAATGTAAGAATAAATTCCCTGCTGGCAATGGAAACGGGGCAAAAAGAAAGGATTTCGGCGGTTGTGCCGAAATCCTTCTGTCTTTTTGACAAGGAGGGGACAATGCCTGCCGCCTTGTCCTACTTTTCCGTGCGCCGGGGACTATGCCGGGTGGATAGCTTCGGACGGGCAAACGTCCGCGCAAGTACCACAGTCGGTGCACACATCCGGGTCGATATGGTAGATATCGCCTTCCGAGATAGCTTCTACCGGGCATTCGCTGATGCAAGTGCCGCAAGCTACACAGTCTTCTGAAATTACGTAAGCCATTTTCTTTGAAGTTTAGGTTAGTACTAATTAGTGCTGCAAAAGTAAGACTTTTTCCATATCCGCGAAAACTTTTCAAGGGGATTTTTTGCGGCAATGCCCTTGCGGTAAGTTTTTATTTAAGTAGTTGTTGTATGGTTTCGATGAAAGCGGTCGCCTTGGGTAGCAGTTCTTCAATCTCCTCTTTGCTTGAATAGTCGAAGTCGTCATAGTCGCTGCTGTGCCGTCTTTCAAAAAGCAAGGAATATGCACGGCCTGTTTCGCGTGGCAGAAGACCAGGAACAACGAAATGGATGCCAAGCATTTGTTTCACTCCCGCATGTGTTCCCGGATTCATCCCATGTTTGAGCAGTAGGGCTACGGCAGCATAATAACATGCATAGTATAGTCGGTTGACGGCTGTGTTATAATATCCTTTCTCTGCCGGATACGGAATTTCGGACAGAGTCTCTTGTGCACGTTGCAGGCGATAGGCTACTAATGCGTTTATGTTTTCATCGCTTAATTGTTCTTTCATAATGCTATTCCTTCATTTACAATATTGACATAGAAAGGTGTTTTTAGCGGGCGGTTCTCCCATTCTTTTTTTAGAAGCACTTTGGCATTGATAGGTATGCCGCTTTCCAATTCAATTTCGTAGAGTGGGGTGATGATGCGTTCTTCATCATGTATGGTTAACGTGTCTCCCTCTACTAATATTAATAAGTCGATGTCGCTGTCTGGGCGTGCGTCTCCACGGGCTTCGCTGCCGTATAGTATGACTTGCAGCCTGGGATTGGTTCTCGACAGGGATTGTCTTACACGTTCTACAACGAGAGGGCGTTTCATCTTTGGGTTTGTTTTATGGGTCGAGATAGGGAAAACGTTGGAAATTCGGTCAGCCTGTTTCTCTGTATTCCTATTACCAGTCTATTTCCTCCATGCCGTGTTCGCGCAGGTACTGGTTGGTGCGGGCAAAGTGGCCGTTGCCGAAGAAGCCCCGGTGTGCCGAGAAGGGCGACGGGTGCGCCGATTGCAGCACGAGGTGTCGCGTGGGGTCTATGAAGGCGGCTTTGCTTTGCGCGTAAGCTCCCCACAGCAGGAACACGAGGTGCTCCTTCTGCGTGGCCAGCGTGCGGATGACATTGTCGGTAAATTGCTCCCAGCCATGCCCTTGGTGCGAGCCGGGGGTGTGTGCCTGTACGGTGAGCGTGGCGTTGAGCAGCAGTACCCCCTGCCGCGACCACCGCAGCAGGTTGCCGCTGGCGGGGGCGGGTTTGCCCAGCTCGTCCTCTATTTCCTTGAAGATGTTGACGAGCGAGGGTGGAAGCCGCACGCCATCGTTCACCGAGAAGCACAGGCCGTGTGCCTGCCCTTCGCCGTGGTAGGGATCTTGCCCCAGGATGACGACTTTCACCCGGTCGAATGGGCATTGGTCGAATGCGTTGAAGATGAGGCCTGCCGGGGGAAATATCCGTTTGGTCTTGTATTCGGTGCGCACGAAGTCGGTCAATTCCTTGAAATAAGGCTTGTCAAACTCCGGCTGCAACACGTTTTTCCACGAGGGTTCTATGCGTACATCCATACCATAATATTATATATGTATAAGTCTTGACGCAAAGGTACGAAGATTTCGGGAGGTTTCCCGCAGATTTCGGATGGGTTTCCCGCAGATTTCGCAGATTATCGCAGAATTTGCGTTTACTTGTCAGCTCAACTGTCTGCCCCGACGTATTCGCCTTGGCGGTTGAAGTATAGCTCCAGCCCGTTGGAAAGGTGGACTTCGTACTGCCGCTTGTCTTTTTCGATTTGCGTGATTATTTCATTGCTGAAGTTTTGCCGCACGTAGTTGGCTATGGCCGTGGGGATAATGCCCTCCGGCACGGCCGCCCGCTGGCAGTCCTCTTCGCTCCATTCGGCGTTTTTGTCGAAACTAAGCTCCGTGCCGCCGACAAACTTGACCTCGTAGGTGGTGTTGACCATTTCCTTGTCGATGGTGATGTACGACACTTCCTCCGTGGGGAAGTAGGTGGCGATAAAGTCCTGTGCCTGTTGCGGCAGGCGGCTTTTGTCCTGTGTCACGATGTCCTTGTGGTCGCATTGCACGAACAGCAGCGCAAGTAGCGCGAAAATGAGGTTTTTCTTCATGTGCGTGGGTGTGAAGGGGTTTGCAATGTGAAAGTTAGCGCACGGATGGACCTGCCATCCGTGCGCGGTCTTATTCTCTCTGGGGGATCAATCATCGAAGCCCACGTAGTTGCCGTTGCGGTCGAAGTAGAGGTCCAGCCGGTTGGAGAGTTCCACCTCGTAGCGGCTGCCGTCTTTTTCAATCTTGGTCACCATCACGTTAGGGAAGTTCTGCTTCACGTAGGTGGCGATGCCGGGCAGCAACACCGCGTCGGGCACGGCCGTGTAGCGGCAGTCTATTTCCTTCCATTCGCCGCTGCTTGTGAATTCGATTTCCGTGCCGCTTTCGAAGCGCACTTCGTAGTCGGTCGTCAGTATTTCCTCGTCGATTTTGATGTACGACAATTTTTCCTGGGCGAAATGCGCCTTCACCAATTCTTGGGCTTTCTGCGGGAGACGCCCCATGTCCATGGTCAACACATCGTTCGCCTTGGCAAACTGGATGGCGAACAAACTAACCGCTAAAAACACAAAATACTTTTTCATAATTCCTCCGATTTTTAATCTTGTTAAACAAATAGGTTCTTTTTGTAATTTGTACTGCAAAAGTAGAACCCCATTTGGGAAAGAATTGGGAATTTCCGATGTTTTTTGTTTTCGGTGAAAAAATGTTGTTGCTGTGTTTCCCGCAGATTGCGCAGATAAGCGCAGATTTCAAATTTTTCATCAATTCGTTTTTCGCTTTTTTTCGTACTTTTGTGCCGATGACGTTGTAGAGGCAAGGCATGCTTTGCCTCTCCCTGCGTAGATGAACGGATAAATTGTCATTTTGAGACAAGGCATGCCTTGTCTCTACGTTGTATCACCCTTTTTCCGTAGGGCAACGCCCTACGCTGGATGCCGCAAGGCCGTTGGCCTTGGACGATGAAGGGCGAAAGATTTTTCGCCCCTACACCATGCCGCCCCGGCAATGTCAACTGTCAATTGTCAACTATTAATTGAAAATTCCCCTACTAGTTTCCCGGTCATCGTCCTATAGTTTCTTTCCCATCGTCCTATAGTTTCCTTGTTAACATTTGACGATTTTGAGGCTTAATGTGTTTTTATTCAGCATCGAAAGTCCTATTGCAAACCCGAAAAGAAACTATAGTATCTTGGTCATCGTCCTATAGTTTCCTGACGAACGTCCTATAGTTTCTTTGTCGGTTTTCTATAGTTACCTCCTAAAGGGGCTTGCCAGTCCGTAATTCTGTAGGAAAGTAAAGCCCCTTTAGGGGGTGGGGGTCAATAAGCCGATATGTACTGCTTACACAGCACCTCACCTTGGCTGTCCACCACATTCACGTAGTACGAGCCATCGGGTAGGTCGCCCAGTGGCAGGGACACTGTGCGCTCCGTGGGGTCGAATGGCAGCGTGCGCACCAGCCCGAAGTTGTTGTACAGCAGTAACTCGTAGCTGGCATTCTCCTGCGCGGTAGCTGTGTCGCCATTGTCCTGCCTGTCGAGCTGCACGCTGCGGGTGGAGCGGTTGTAGGAGACGGAGTAAGATGGGGGATGGGTGAGGACTTCTAAAACGATCTTATTGGACGAAACGCTTTTGCAGGGCGTTATCACAGCACAACTGATTTCTGCCTCTCTCCCCATAGGAAATGTGGCCACTGCATAAGCGGGATTGTGTGTTGGTATCATAGGGGGCAAATCATCCAAAGGTGGATATAAGGCAGAATTTCGTATAATTGCAGGTATGGAGTCCAAGACATCTCCTATGCCATCACCAAGGCCAGGATACGGTTTTAATTCATATGGATTTTCATAATCGGGCATACAGGCTTCTATTTGAAAGGCAAATGGATTTCTCACCATACCAAAGACATTATCACCTGTTATCCGCCAATCATAATAAGCGTACCATCCTTTGGGATCAAGGTCGGCATATAACAATGCTTTTTGATTACCATCTTTTCCCCAACGTTCTACCAATTGAATATTCACGTTATCTGGCAACGTGACACCCAATGTTCGAGTAGTTGTTTGCACCTTGCCATTTTGTTTTACCTCCAGCTGTACCCACTCCGTTGGATTGTCTCCGGATATATCGACAACCAAGATAGTATCGTTCTCTCCAGAGATAATCCTCACTCCCTCAGAAACTGTCCATTTAAAGTATTCTGTATTTGGAAATATGGCACTGGGGGTAAAGGTTCTTTTCCCGCAAGTAGGATAACCATCCACTGCTTCTATTAACCATGTCTGAGCCTGTATGGTGGTCTCCAAATAAACATCGTTGAACCCTTGCAGGGGGATATGAGCTTTCAATATCCCCGTCTTTCCCGGTGTATTGCAGCGGATGCTGATGCGTTCATTGTCCGTTGAGACGATTTCAAAATCTGCCGTGTTGCTCATACTCCATGTCACGGATGCATTCGGGATCATTTCCTTGATGACGTAGTGCCGCATGATTTCTCGGTCGTTTTCGCTTTCATTGTCCCGATACTCGCCGGAAATGTAAGGCTCACCCTCGATGTAGACATTGTTTTGAGCATAATCTGAATAAACACCGCACAATTCGTTATAGGCACGGACTTTTACATGGGTAGTTTCCGTGGAATACAATGTGGCACGGTTCGAACCATCACTTTTTATCACACCTTTATCCGTTACCCATTCGTAGCTCGTAGCACCATATGGCGGATTTACGGTCAATTCCATCCCTTCGGGAGAATAATCGACACTGGTATATGTATCATTGAATGTGGGTATGCCTACTTTGGCGGGCTGGACGGGATAGATGTTGAAGATGGCGCTTTCAATTTCATTAAACCGACTATCAACCTTCCCATCTTTATCATAAATGATAAAACCACCTAACGAGAACCAGCCATCGTGACTACCACCCCATCCCCAATTGCAATGAAACTTGTCTGCACCGTCATAACCATCTATAACCCAGGAGTGACCTGCTATTTCAAGTTCTCTTAACACAACACCTCCCCCACTATACAAAATAGGCCTTTCTTGCTTCAATTCTTCTATCAAATCATCTTTCCACGTTCTCAAGTGTCCCATCCTCCAACGCACGTCCGCATTTGGACTTATCCCCTAAAAGTTGACAAATCCATCCCACGCCCTGCCCGGAGTAGAGGTTGAGCCATTCTCTTTATAATTCATTTCGCAAGAAACCCCTGTATGAAAAATAAGTGTACTGTTATCATCATCAGGATTGGATATTTCCATTTTATTCCATGGATAGCGTGTTCCCCCAAAGTCAGCACTCAATGTTTTATCACCTTTTCTCCAATGGTAAGAATGTTGACCTTGTGGATCAACTCGGCAATCCCAATAATATAGAATCTGAGCCATGGCTACCGCTGTGCATCCAGCAGGATACCCAGCAGGACACAATCGATTGAATGATTTTTTTTGTTCTTCTAAATCAGTGCTTCCTTGACTCCACTGTGTCACTAAGAGAGGGTCCAGTGCATTAGTATTTGATGCCCGGGTTGTGGATGCGGGAGCCAGCAGTTCAGCCCATAATCGGTTGTTCTCTTCCCGCACAGTTTGTGCCTCCGCCGAAGAGCTACTGCGCAATGCCGCTATTTCAACCGCATAGCGGTGCAGCAAGTAACGTAACCCAGGCGGCATTTGAACCGTATCGCTGCTTCCTACATCGCAATATCCCAACACGGGTGGGGCTGAACGGTCGCCGGAAACCACCGCATACCCACCTGTAGTGTATTCTACAACATAAAGCACACTTTCATCGGCAAAAGCGAGTGTGTTCGTACTTTTGACTATAGGAACTCCTTGCGCAGGGGCACTTTTCTTTGTCTGCCTTTCATATACATGGGCAGCCACATCCTCAGCTTCCGATAGGATTACCGGCTGAGCAAAAATAAGGGTTGAGCATGTCATCATACCCAAAACAAATAAATTTCTTTTCATATTGGTAGTTTTTAATTTTTTAATTTCCATCGCCTATCATGCAACGCATCGTAGAAAGAAACAACGCCGACACCCCGCTTCCAGACCATTTCGGTAACTTGGATGGTGCATTTTACACTATCTCCTTGTGAATAAAGAAAATCACCTACTTCCGGATCTTGAAACACGATAAAAGATGTAGTATCTTTATCCACTTGTTTTTCGAACTGAGAGGATACAAAAGGATTGGAATTGAGACCCAAATCATGATACATCTCGTTGTACTCGTGAAAGGTCAAGTAGCAGTACATGTCCGAGAATGTCGAATCAAGGAGGGCAAAGTATCCGACCATTTCGTACATTTGGGGTGTCAACTTCGTTACAAATCCCAATTCGGGTTTGTAGTTTCCAGGCAAATCTGTTGTCGTTGCCGTTTCTCCCGTTTTGTACAGGACCTCAAAGGCCATTTCTTCTTGGCCGCAGACAAATATTAACGAATCTCCCTCTTGGTAAGGAAGAAAATCCTGATATTCTTCCGGGAAAGCAGGTCGGTGATAAACGGTTTTCTCGCACCCCGCCAGCACCACCGCCGCCAAGGCTGCCAAGATTAGTGTTTTTGTTTTCATATTCGGTTTGATTAAATGATGAAACATGGAGTAACAGACATCATCGCCGGGCGACGTGTCAAAGGAAGGGAAAATTAGAGGTAGTGTGTCGGCATAAGCACCTCCTTTCTGAAAAATTAAAGGTGTTGTTGCGTTATATGCAACAATTATTTAATGTATTTGTTCATTTTATCTCTTTCAACACCCATTCCTCCTTGTTTTTGGAGTCGTAAAAGGAGAATATCCCCGTTTCCCAAGACAGCACTACATTGTCTATGTCGAAAGTGCTCTCTTCCGTTTCGGATGCGATTATGTTAGGATTGTTGAATACGATTACGGTGTGATTGCTCGTTGTAATGTGACTGAATGTATGGCTTTTTACCAATCCGGACACACCATATTCTTCGAAAGTGATTTGGATACGGGCAGCATTTAATGAACTGGGCAAATCCAAACGACCTGTCAAGCATAACGAGGAAGCGTTGACTTTCGTTTTAAACCACATGCTCGTATGTGGCACGCCATCTGTTATAACAATTGTATCTTTATCATCTATATACTTTTCACTCACTTCAAAGGTCATACACTCAGCCCCATTGGAAAATGTAATCTTATCCCCCACTTCGTAGGGGTAATAAAGTCTCCAAATCTGCGGAACGGCAGGCACCAGCACCTCTTCAAGTGGTTCTTCGCAACCTGCAAAGGAGAACAATAAGGTAATAATAAAAAGAGCTTTTATTTTCATGCTTAATTTACTAATGAATTATGACGAATAATTTCTTTCAATACCCATGTTTCCTTTTTTCTGGAGTTGTAAAAAGAGCGAATGCCTTCACCTTTGATTAGAACAACGTCATCAATGTAGAATGAGCTTTCTTCTAAACTCCATTTGCCCCATGGGAGCGACAAATGCGGACTATTGAAATAGAGTTCAGTAGGGGATTCGGTACTTGTCGTTCCAAAAGAATAACCTCTTTTCCACTCTTCGATCTCTTTGCCTCGTTCCTGAAAACCAATTCCAAAATGCGCTTCCTTCAAGGAAGATGGCACTTTGATAGATCCCCCGAAACTCAATAAAGAATCATTAGTCTTTGTCCCAAACGACATCCTGGCATAAACTATTTCTTTTACAATCGTCTCTATTCTTTCTTCTTTGTCGATATATTTTTCATCTACTTCAAATGCCATTTCTTCCGTGCCATTCGAAAACACGATGGAATCGCCTACTTCATAAGGAAAATAATCCCAATATACTTCAGGCAAGGCAGGTACAAGTACATCTTGTGTTACATCACACCCTGCCAGCACCACTGCCGCCAGGGTTGCCAAGATAAGTGTTTTTATTTTCATATTCGGTTTAATTAAATAGTGAAACATAAAGTATCCGACATCGCCGCCGGGCGGCGTGCCAAAAGGGAGGGTATTTTAGGGAAAGTGTGGCGGCATAAGCACCTCCTTTCTGAAAAAATAAAGGTGTTGTTGCGTTATATGTAATAATTATTTAATGTATTTGTTCATTTTACTTCTTTCAGTACCCATTCTTCCTTGCTTGAAGCGTCATAAAACGAAATGATTCCCCTCCCTTTTTCTATGGACACATGCCTAACATCCATATAATCACGTGGAGATATATCTTCGTAGCTTCCAAGTTCCACGATGGGTATTGTGTCCCAGCAGGGCAGGGTGCGGTCAATGCCATTTGCTATTGGGGGAGGTGGATTTGCATCTCCAATCGCCACGGTGAACGATACGAACTCCCAATCGGAGTCAACGGCTATCGTTCCGCCGAACTCCAAATCATATGGGTTGGTTCTCATGTCAAACGATATTCTGGCATAGGCGGTTTCATGAATGACCTTTTCCACTTTTGCTTCTTTGTCGATATATTTCTCGCCTACCTCGAAGGCCATTTCTTTCGTGCCATTGGTAAATACAACGGAGTCTCCTACTTCGTAAGGAAAATAATCCCAATACGCTTTAGGCAAAGGCGGGACAAGTACCTCTGTTGCCACATCGCACCCCGCCAGCACCACCGCCGCCAAGGCTGCCAAGATTAGTGTTTTTGTTTTCATATTCGGTTTAATTAAATGGTGAAACATGGAATAGTTGGCATCGCCGCCAGGCGGCGTGCCGGAGGAAGGGATATTTAAGGAAAGTGTGTCGGCATAAGCACCTCTTTTCTGCAAGGTGTTGTTGCATGGGTAACAAACATTCAAGGGATTTTGTTTGAAGTCAAATCATATTCTGCTTAGCTTGATTGCTTTGCACTCGGCTTTCATTATCTTTGCAAAAATATTTTTACTGCTTATGTACGAGTCTTTACAGCAACTGGATAGTTTACGCATTAATTTTGCCCAGTCGGATGCGTTGAATTTTGTGTTGGCCTTCATTATGTTCGGTGTCGCGCTGAGCATCCGTTTGTCTGAGTTCAAGAAACTGATATTGTCGCCGAAGCCCATCCTGGTGGGTGTGTTTTCGCAGTTTGTCGCGCTGCCTTGCGTGACGTTTTTGCTGGTGCTGGCGTTCAATCGCCTGCTGCCCCCGATGGTGGCCATGGGGATGATACTGGTGGCGGCGTGTCCCGGCGGCAACATCTCCAACTTCATGTCGTCGTTGTCGAAGGCCAACACGGAACTGTCGGTCACGCTGACGGCCATATCCACCGGCCTGGCCATCTTCATGACACCGTTCAACTTCTCTTTTTGGGGCGGCCTGTATGCCCGGTTTGTCAGCCAACGTGCCGAAAGCGTGTTGCAACCCCTTGAGATAGAGTTCGGGCAGATGTTCGAGACGGTGTTCATCATCCTCGGCATTCCTGTGGTGCTGGGACTTTTGTGCAGCCATTACCTGCCCCGGGTGGCCAACCGGTTGAAGCGGCCTTTGCAGCGGCTGTCCATCGTGTTTTTCGTGGTGCTGGTGGCGGTCATGTTTGCCAGTAACTGGTCGTTGTTCATCCACCACATCCATTATGTGTTCATTGTGGTGCTGGTGCACAATTTGGTGGCGTTGCTCACCGGCTATGGGCTGGCCGCCCTGTTCCGGCAATCCGACTGCAACCGGCGTACCATCGCCATCGAGACGGGCATCCAAAATTCCGGGCTGGGGCTCGTGCTGTTGTTCAATCCCAAGATATTCCCTCCCGAGCTGGCCATTGGCGGCATGTTGTTTGTCACGGCCTGGTGGGGCGTGTGGCACATCGTTTCCGGATTGGGGCTGTCGCTGTATTGGTCGAGGAAAGGGGTGAAGAGTGAGAAGTAAGAGGTAAGAGGTAAGGAGTAAGGAGTGAGAAATAAAGAAGGCAGGATTGGCGTTGAACCATCCTGCCTTTTCTGTATTCTG
>CASFUX010000016.1 GCA_949297975.1 uncultured Bacteroidales bacterium | reverse complement strand
TATTCATCCCTTATCGCCTCTATGGGTTTCACCGCCATCGCCCGGTAAGCGGGCGCCAGCCCTGCCAGAAGCCCCATGCCGATGAGCAGCAGACAGGTGCCGATGGCCATGCCGAAGGACACCTGATAGTGCACCTCGATGACGCCCGAAGGGTTGGCCGCATTCTCCACCAGCTGGAGGATGCCTATGGCGAACGAAATGCCCGCCATGCCTGCTACGGTGGTCAGCACCATGCTCTCGCTCAATATCTGTTGCAGGATGTCCCGCGGACGGGCGCCGATAGCACGGCGGATGCCTATCTCCGTGGTTCGCTCGCGTACGGTGACCATCATGATGTTGCTCACACCGATGGCCCCGGCCAACAACGTGCCCAGCCCCACGAGCCACGCCAGCAGACGCACGCCAATGAGCAGGTTGTCCATCATGGCGAACATCACTTCCAGGTTGAGCAGCATCACGGCCTGGTCGTCCGTAGGACTGATGTAGTGCGCCTGACGCAGCACGTCCTTCACACGCGGCTCCACGTCCTTCACCTTAACGCCCGGCTGCATGGTGAAACATATCACTTCGAGCTTATCACCCAGGTTGTACATCTTCTGCATGGTGGTGAAGGGCAGTACCACGCTCTCCGACGCCTGCCCCTGTATGTTGACGTTACCCTCGGATGAGCACATGCCCACGACACGGTAGTAGACGCTATCCACCTGCACGTAGCTGCCGCAGGGGTCTCCCCCGTCGGGGAAAAGACTTTCGTACACACGCTTGCCGATGACGCACACCTTGCGCGCTTCGCGGATGTCCACTTCGTTGATAAAGCGGCCGTATTCTATCTCCTGATGTTCTATCGCGTCGTAGTTGGGGTAGAGTCCTTTGACGATGGTGTTGTCGTACTTGTTTCCTTCGAAGACGCTGAGCTTTCCCCATTGCGTCACGCTGGGGCTGACCACGTCCACGCCCTCTATGCGGCGGATGCGTTCGATGTCCGCCACCTCCAAGTCCCAACGACGCCCCTTGCGGAAGCCCTTGTACGGCTCATGGGTCTTGTCCGCCACCACGAAGCCGGAGTTAGTGGCAAAGCCCTCGAACTGTTTCTTCAGTTCCTGCTGGATGCCCTGCCCGCCGCCTATCAGCGCCACGAGCATAAAGATGCCCCAAAATACGCCGAAGGCCGTGAGCAGGCTTCGGGTCTTGTTTCGGGTGATGGTGAGGAGGATTTCCTCCATAGTGTCTCTGTCTATCTTCATATCAATCTGCCCTCAATGCTTCTATTGGTCTTATCTTGGTAGCCTTGCGTGCCGGGAAGAAGCCCGCCAGCGTGCCTGCCACTATCAGGGTGACGGTAGCCTGGATGGCGATGCGCAAGTCTACGGTAGGGTCGCTGAACATCTGCACCTGGAACATGCCGTTGTCCACGTTCTGCGAGCCAAAGGCGACGTTCATCCATTCCGTCACGCCGATGCCCGCCACCATGCCTACGTAGCCGAAGACGGTGGTAATGGTGACACTCTCCACGATGATGAGCCACAGGATGCTGCGCGGCTTGGCGCCCAACGCCTTGCGGATGCCGAACTCATGGGTACGCTCCCGCACGGTGATGAGCATGATGTTGCTGACGCCCACGATGCCGCTCAGCAGGGTGAAGATGCCTATCACCCAGATGGCGGTGCGGAGGATGCCCATGGCGTTCTGCGTCTGCAAGTAGTTGGTGAAGCGGTTCCATATCCAGATGGCACCATCGTCCGTGGGGTCGAAACGGTGGTTCTGTCCGATGACTCGGCGGTAGTCGGCCTCAAAGGCTTCGTTCTTCGCCTCGTCCGTCAGTCCCTTGGTGGTAAAGATGATGCTGTTCAGCTTGTCGCCCTTGTTGTAGATGGTCTGCAAGGTGGTGAAGGGGATGAACGCCTGACTCGGCTCGCTGCTTCCCTCGTCGTTGTAGAGGCCCACCACCTGATAGGCCACGCCTCCCGCCCGCACAAACTTGCCGTAGGGTGAAGTGTGCGTCTTGCCGAAGAGCACGTCTGCCGACTTCTTATGCAGGACAATCACCTTGCGCCGCTCCTTGATGTCGGTCTGGTTGACGAAGCGTCCACCGGCGGTCTTCACGGCCTCTACTTCTATATAATTGGGATATACGCCCAGCAGGGACAGGTTGACGTATTCCGCCCCGTAGCTGATGTCCATGCTGCTTTGCGACAGCGTGGCTCCCGCACTTTCCACGTGGTCGGGGAAGAGGCGTTCCGTATCATCCAAATCACGGTTGTCCAATTGGATGCGTCTCCCCTCTTTCAGTCCGTCATAGGGCTTGGTGGTCCATCCCTGGAAGATGCGGATGGAGTTCAGCGCCCGCTCCGAGGCGTTTTGCTCGAAGGCGTGTATCAGTCCGTTGCCCGCCCCCAACAGCACGATGAGCATGAAGATGCCCCACGCCACGGCAAAGCCCGTCAGGAAGGTGCGTAGCTTGTTGCGCCGCAGGGTGCCGTATATTTCTTGCCAAAGGTCAATCATGGGAATTGAGAATTGAAAATTGATAATTGTGATAATTGTGATTTGTGATTTGAGAATGGGGGGATTTTTCCATTCTCCATTTTCCATTAAACAATTACTTCATGAACCCGTCGCGGCCGAAAGGCGAAGCGTCGTGGTTCAGGTTCTCTTCGATGGTGCCTATCACGCCGTCCTTGATGTGGATAATCTTGTCCGTCTGGTTGGCCACACCGCTTTCGTGGGTCACGACGACGATGGTCATGCCCGTCTGGTGGAGGTCCTTCAGGATCTGCATCACTTCGACCGAGGTCTTGCTATCGAGGGCTCCCGTTGGCTCGTCGGCCAGGATGATTTGCGGACGGGTGATGAGGGCGCGGGCGATGGCCACACGCTGCTTCTGTCCGCCGCTCATCTCGTTGGGCATGTGGTGGGCCCAGTCCTTCAGGCCCAGGCGGTCGAGGTACTCCATCGCCAGGGTGTTGCGTTTCTTGCGGCTCACGCCCTGGTAGAACAGGGGCAGGGCCACGTTCTCCACCGCGTTCTTGAACGAGATGAGGTTGAACGACTGGAAGATGAAGCCTATCATGCGGTTGCGGTACTCGGCGGCGCGCGTCTCGCTCAGGTTCTTGATGAGCGTGCCGTTCAGGTAGTATTCGCCCGTGTCGTAGTTGTCCAGTATGCCCAATATATTAAGTAAGGTGGACTTTCCCGACCCCGATGCACCCATGATGGATACGAACTCTCCCTTTGCGATATCCAGATTGATGCCCTTCAGAACGTGGAGCGGCGCTCCGTTGTAGTAGGTCTTGTTGATGTCTTTTAGCTGTATCACGACTTTCGATTTATGCTTGTTTTCGCTATTAGACGCACGTAGGTGACGAAAAGTTGCAAGAGGGGCAGACTTTTTTTCATTTTTTCTGCTAACGTGTGCATGTCGTGAACCTTTTTTTTAGGGAAAAGATTTTGTTGTTTCGTTTTTCTTTGTCAAATTTGTAACCAACATTAATATTAACCCTTTAATAACTAAAAGAGAATATCATGAATTCAAACATGGAGAAGCCTTATGTGGTGGGTATCGACATAGGCGGTACGAATACGGTGTTCGGCATTGTGGATGCGCGTGGAACGGTGATTGCAAGCAGCTCTATCAAGACGGGCGCTTATGAGGAAGTGGAAGCATACGTGGACGAAGTTTGCAAGAACCTGCTTCCCCTGCTCGAAGCCAATGGCGGAAAAGATAAAATCAAGGGTATCGGCGTGGGTGCCCCCAACGGCAACTATTATACGGGTACCATC
>CASFUX010000015.1 GCA_949297975.1 uncultured Bacteroidales bacterium | reverse complement strand
TTACTTTTTTTAGAGACTTTTTTTTTTCCCGCACCTGTTGTCACGTCTCTACTGGTGCCTCTGTGAGTTAAAAACAAATTCTAATGAAAAGAAAAATAACCATGACCCTCTTGTCCCTCTTGCTGGCGGCAGGAGTTTGCTCGCTCTCTGCCCGCGAGCAATGGACGGTGGAGCAGGCCTGGCAATGGCAGGAGCGGGTGGGGGTCATCAAGGGTTTTAACGAACCCTACCCGGCCTATCCGGGCATGTCGCGGGCAGACGTGTTGAAGAAAGCCCGTGAAACAGGACTGAACAGCGTGCGCTTCTGGGTGCGCGGGGAAACGGCGGAGGAACAGATAGCCCACATCCGGCAGATGATAGACGAGGCCGACCGGTATGGCATGACGGTTTCCCCCGTGTTGAATTACGTCAAGGAACGTTTCGCCCGCAACCGGGGCGACCAGCCCATGAAGGATTACGAACGCACCATCCGGCGAGTGGTGAGGGCGTTTGCGGACGAGGAACGCATCGTGTTCTGGGACTTGTGGAACGAGCCTCGCTACGAAGACAATGCCGTAACTTACGAACAGATGGACATCATCGAGCAGATGGTGCAGTGGTGCCGCAAGGAAAACCTCAGCCAGCCCATCACCTCTTCCATCATCTGGGCGACCATCAAGGAGGACAGCAAGCCGCTGAAGCGCATGGCGGAAGTGGAGGGCATGATGGATATCCATAACTTCCATTATTATAATTGTGCGCTCGACTTCGGCAAGCATGTGTACGACATGATGGACTTCCTGCAACGGATAAGCCCCCGCCCCATGGTGGCCACGGAATGCCTCACGCGCACCAACGGCTCGGGCATTGCTCGCACGTTCGATGCCTTTTCCAAGTACAAGGTGAATTTCTACATCTGGGGGCTGTACGTCAACGACCGCAATTGGGAAGCCCGGTGGGAACGGAGCACCTACGACCCTTACGACCCCATGTTCCACAACATCCTCTATAGCGACGGCGATGCTTATGATGCCCGCGAGATAGAGATGATACGCAACTACCGCTTTGCCGAAAACGGCGAAGCGCTCTATCCTTCCTTGGAAGTGACCGACCGCTGGAGCCATGAACGTGCCTGGCGGTGGATGGTCACCGGGCCGTTGAAAGGCTTCGTGGCGATGGATGGCAGTGTGCAGCCGGAAGCGGACGGCTACAACGCGGTGAAGGTGCGTCTGTCTTATGACGCTTGGCAGGCCGACACGGCTTCCTTCTTCCAAAACTTGGATGCCCTGCTGGCCGAGGCCGAAGCGCAAGGGCTGGCCGTAATGCCCCTGCTGCTGACGGATGACGATTTCGAAGCGCCGCATCCCTCGTTGGCGGAGTACGTGGGGAGCGTGGTAGGGCGTTATTACTGCGACACCCGCGTCAAGGCGTGGGAATTGTACCACCACCCGGGCGAGCAGGTGACGGACACGGAAGCCCTCTCCCGCCTGGTGTCGCTTGTGTTCCGCCATGCCCGCAACCAGTATGCCAACCAGCCCCTCACCATGACCCCCTACGTGCAAGTGCAGCCGTTCGAGCCGGACTTCGACTATTGGGGAGCGATGGTGCACGGGCGCACTGCCGGTTGGGATAGGTTGGCCTATGGCGGTGGCAGCACGGCGGAGCTTTGCTACCGGATATGGAGCTTGTCGGATGTCGTTTCTTTCTCGTCCGTGCAAGCCACGCCCGAGGCGGGTTGGCTGGCGAGCATCTGTTACCGCTTCGGTCGTCCCGTCTTCTGCACCGGTTGGACTGCCCCGGGCGATGCCGACGTGGAAGCCTTGTTGGAACGTTTTGCCACGAGCCATGTGTTCTGGTTCTCGGAAGGGAACGCCTTGGCAGCCGACCAGCTCTCCGCTTTCCGGTTCAGGCAGACCAGCACGCAGCGGCAGGTAGTGGAAGGGTTTTTATAAGCAAATGGATTTCTCCGCCCAAAGTCGTTCACATTTGCGGGCGGTTTCTTGACTTTCTTGGCATGAAGTTATCGTCTCACCCGGGTGGAACACCTGTTCCACCTTGGTGAGACACCTGTTCCACCCGGGTGAAACACCTGTATCACCCAGGTGAGACGATAACTTCATGCGGGGAAATGCACAACTTGATGCTGGCAATGAAACGAATAAACACTTAAACAAACAACAAAAAACAATCGACATGAAAAAGAACTTACTATTAGGCCTGGCAATGGCCGGAGCATTCGGACTGAATGCACAGATTTATCAGGACGTTACACCTGCTTGCTTTGTACAAAATGTGGAAAGCCAGTGCGCCTCTGCCTGTGGCGACTTCAACGGCGACGGCTACCTCGACATCGTGCTGACCGGGAAGGTAGCCGGGGTGGGTCACACGTGGCTGTACCTGAACGATGGGCAGGGCGGCTTCACCTTGGCCGAGAACACGGGGCTGGACAAGGGCTTTATCCACAGCTCCATCGCGGTGGGCGACTATGACGGCGATGGCGACCTTGACCTGGCCATACAGGGCTGGTCGCCGATAGACGGGAAGGATGTGCAGCAGGCCTATGTGTACCAGAACAACGGGCAAGGCGTATTCACCCAGGCCTTCACGTTGGACGGCCGTTCGAACGGGGTCATCGAATTTGGCGACTACGACAACGACGGGAAGATGGATGTCCTGCAAGTAGGGCATAGGGATGGAGTTGGGGCGAAAGCCACTATCTGGCACAACGACGGCAACAACGTATTCACCGACATCAACAACACGACGTTGTTTCCCATATCCGACGGGGAAGCCCGCTTCGGCGACTACGACAAGGACGGCAACCTCGACATCTTGCTCAATGGATGGCAACAGGCGCACATCTATAAGGGCGATGGCAAGGGCGGTTTCACCAAGCAGGAAGATATCCAGCTGACGGGTTACGACTGGTCGTTCGCCTATTGGGTGGACTACGACCTGGACGGTAACCTGGACATCCTGCTGGGCGGGTTGAAGAATGGCTCTTTCTACACTGACATGTGGAAAGGCAGCGGCACCAACGCCTTTACCAAAGTGGATCTCGGCTTGCCGGGCGTGCAGGTGGGTCCCATCCGCACGGGCGACTGCGATAACGACGGGTACACCGACTTCTTTATCTCGGGCTGGAACGGCGAGGGCGGATGGAATGGCAAAGATGGCGTATTCGCCGTGTATAAAAACGACGGCACGAATGCGGCCTTTACCCAAGTGGCGGGTGTGAACGACGTGATACCCGGCTGGGCCGACGGCACATTGGAAGTGGCCGACTTCGACGGCGACGGGTATGCCGAGATATTCAAGTGCGGTTGGAAGGCGACCAAGTTGTACAAGAACATCGACCGTCCCAATCCGATTAATGGGATAGCAGCCGCACCGGCGGTTGCCATTGCCGTGTATTAGAACGACAATGTCCTGGATATTCGCCTGGAAGCGGCTGCCCGCTCCAACAGTGTCCTGGTGTACGACCTGGTGGGCAACGTGCTTTGGCAATCCTCGTTCAGCGGCAACGAAGCCTCCTTCCAGTTGCCACGCATGGGCGAAGGTTACTACATCGTGTCCGTTCGGAACGGCGATACCTGCCGTTCGGCCATGGTCAGCTTGCGATGAAGCCTGTGTTCATGTTGCCGGTAGAGACGTCACGCTGTGGTGTCTCTGAAAAGATTTATACATGTAATCCGTTAGAGTTTATATTTAAACCACAGAGACACGGAGATATACATCTATCTGCTCCCATTGTGCGCCCCAAAAGCCCACGGAGAAATGCCGCTTGCGGCATTTCACTAAGTGTCCTCTGTTATCTGGTGCGAATGCCACTGTTCACCTTGGTGTCTCTGTGGTTTATCATTTTATGCTGCATATTGTCTATTGTAACAAAAGCGAAATATGAAAAACAAATTCTTAACCCTTGTCTGCGCTTGTGCGGTGGGTGCCGTGGCAATTGCGCAAAACATCCCCAACCCGGTCATTCCCCGTGTGGCCGATGCGGGGGTCATGAAGTATAACGGGAAGTACTACATCGGCGGCGTGGGTACGTATGGCGACGTGTACGTGTCCGACGACCTCATCCGCTGGAGCGAGCCGATACACGTGGTCACCATGGACAACGACTGGACGCGCGGCTCGAAGGCGGGCAACAACCAGATACATGCCAACGACATGCTGTACCTCAACGGGCAGTTCCACATGTTCTGGTCGGTGAACCACTGGGGCGACGACCTCCACGCGGTGCACATCGTCCACTCCCAGAGCGACAAGGTGCTCGGCCCTTACACCGAGCCGGACAAGACGACCTGGCTGGATAACCGCATCGACCCCAAGGTGTTCAAGGACGATGACGGGCAGCTCTATATGTACATGGTGCGCTTCACCGAGGGCAACACCATTTGGGTGCGCAAGATGAAGAACCCATCGGAGTTCCTCACCGAGCCGTATTGCCTCTTCGCTTCGTTGCCCAACACGTGGGAGACGATGGACAACCGCGTGGCCGAAGGGCCGTGGGTCATCAAGTACCGCGACCAATATTATATGATGTACAACGCCAACCACACCGGGCACACGTGGGGGAATTACCAGTTAGGTGTGGCGCAGGCGGACTCGCCCATGGAGTTCAACAACGGCAATAAGTACAGCCACCCGGTGGTGGGCAGCAACCAGACACCGATAGAGGAAACGTATGTGGACCTGCTGCGCTACACGGGCACGGATTACACCCCGGCGTTTGCCTACACGGAAGAACAGCCGGGCAAAGGCTGGGCGGAAGCGGGCTTTGACGATGCCGCCTGGAAGCGGGGCGAGGGAGGTTTTGCTTCGCGCGAGATAGCAGGCTCTACGGTGCGGTATTGCGCCACGAAGTGGAAGTCCCCTTCGTTGTGGCTGCGCAAGCCGTTCACCGTTCCGGAAGGCCATGGCAACCTGGCCTTGCGCGTAACCCACTACGGCGACACCCGCATCCTGCTCAACGGCACGGTGATTTACGACAAAAAAGGCTCGGACTACTGCATGGTCAATCTCACGGGGAAACAGCTCAAAGTCTTGAAGACGGGGGAAAACCTGCTGGCC
>CASFUX010000014.1 GCA_949297975.1 uncultured Bacteroidales bacterium | reverse complement strand
GGGTGGGGCAAGTCCCGATGCCCTTGCATCGGGACGGCTATGTGTGCTCCCCCGGCGGTGGAGAGATGCGGAAGCTATGTGTGCTCTGTGTCCCATCTTTCATGTGCCCGGTGTCCAATCTCCCCCCTTACATCAGCGGGACGAAGAGGCGCATGAAGGACTCGACGAACCGCCGTCGCATCGGGCGGCGTTCCCATTCGGAGAGGAGCACCTCACGGCAACCTTCCATATCGTCGAGGAAGATGGCTTTGTTGCGGGAGGCCAGGGCGGGGTCATAGAGGTAGCAGTTCATCTCAAAGCTGGCTTCGAAGCTGCGGAAGTCCATATTGGTCGAGCCTATCATAGAGATGTAATCGTCGGCCACTAAGGTCTTGGCGTGGATGAACTTGGACTGATGCTCGAATATCCTCACCCCGGCGGCGAGGAGGTCCTCGTAGTAGGAACGGGCGGCGGGGTCCACGTAGCGGGTGTCGGAGCGGGCGGAGACCATCAGGCGCACGTCCACGCCCGCGACCGCCGCCGAGTAGAGGGCTTCGGCGAGGGACTCGGTGGGGAGGAAGTAGGGCGTCTGGATGTAAATGTACCGTCGGCTGGCGGTGATGATGCCCACGGTGGCGTGAAGCAGGGTGGGGTGGGGCGAGTCGGGTCCGCCGGAGGCTATTTGCAGCAGGTTGTCCGTGACGGGGGGCGCGGGGGGGAAGTAGGGTGCCAGGTCTGCGGGCAGGGGTTCGCCCGAGGAGGCCCAGTCGCTGAGGAAGTTGGCTTGCAGGCCGTACACGCCTTGGCCCTCGATGCGCAGGTGGGTGTCGCGCCAATGGTCGGTGCGGTATTCGTCGCCGATGTTCATGCCGCCGATGTAGCCGGTGTGACCGTCTATGACCACGGCCTTGCGGTGGTTGCGGTAGTTCACCGTGCGCCGGATGCGGGAGAGGCGCAACTTGCTGAAGGCCGACACGTGCACGCCGCTGCGGCCCATCTCCTCATAGAAGCGGCGGGAGACGGTGATGTTCGCTATGTTCTCGTATATGAAGCGCACCTCCACGCCCTCCTCGGCCTTGCGCATGAGGATGTCCTTTATGGCACGGCCCGTGGCGTCGTTATTGAAGAGGAAGTACTCCATGTGGATGTGGTGGCGGGCGCGGCTCAGGTCGGCGGCGAGGCGGTTGAACTTCTCCTCGCCGCTGGTGATGACCTCCACGCGGCTGCCCCGCAGCACCCAGGCGTTGGGGGCGGTGGCGAGCAGGGAGACGATGCCCTGCCAGGCGTAGGCCACGAGGGGTCGGTTGGCAGCCAGCGATGGCGCGTCGGGGAAGCCGTCCACGGTGGCGGCGCGGTAGCTGCGGAAGTACTTGCGCTGCCTCGTGCCTTGCCCCAGCACGTAGTAAAGGATGATGCCGAATAGTGGCATGAAGGTGAGTATCAGCACCCAGGCGAGGGTGCGGAAGGGGTGTTGGTTCTCGCTGATGACCACCAGGATGCTGCCCGCCACGGTGAGCAGGTAGGCGGCCTCCACGAGGAGGCGGATGATGTCGGTTGCGTCCATCGGTTTGAGTGTTTGACGTGTGACGGGT
>CASFUX010000013.1 GCA_949297975.1 uncultured Bacteroidales bacterium | reverse complement strand
CGTGCCCCGGCAGGAACGCGAGTACATCGAAATGATGCGCCGGCAGGAAGTGTCGCAGACGCTCTACGTGTACCTGCTCCAGAAGAAGAAGGAGAACGAACTCAGCATGGCCACCACCCTGCCGCCCGCCAAGGTGCTCGATGAGGCCTACGCCTCGCTCGAACCCGTGTCGCCCCGCTCGCTCATGACGCTGGCCGTGGCACTACTACTGGGCGGATGCATACCGTTGGGACTTATCTACCTGCTCGACCTGCTGAACAACACCGTGCAGGACAAGAAAGAATACCAACGCCTCGTGCGTGCCCCCTACCTCGGCTCCATCCCCACCAACAAGTCGGGCGAGAGCATCGTGGTAGCCGAAGGCACGGTCACCCCCATCGTGGAGATGTTCCGGCAGTTGCGTACCAACCTGCAATTCATGATGGCAGGCAAAGAATGCCCCGTCATCCTCGTCACCTCCAGCGTGAGCGGCGAAGGCAAGTCGTTCATCTCGTCCAACCTCGCCCTCTCGTTCGCCCTCATGAAGAAGCGTGTCGCCCTCGTCGGCCTCGACATCCGCAACCCTATGCTGGGCGAATACATGCACCTGCCGAAGTCGCGCACCGGGGTCACGGTCTACCTGTCCGACCCCTCCATGCAGTTGTCCGACATCATGACCGAGATGCCCGGCAACCCCTACCTCTGCGTGATACAAGGCGGCCCCGTACCGCCCAATCCCACCGAGCTGCTCATGAGCCAGCGGCTGGACGACATGATAGCCACACTGAAGCAGTCGTTCGACTACATCATCATCGACTCCGCCCCCGTGGGTGTGGTGTCGGACACGTTCCAGATAAACCGCGTGGTGGACAACACGGTGTACGTCTCGCGCCAGCGGTACACCACCCGCGAAGTGACCGGCCTCATCAACGAACTGTACGAAGGCCTCAAACTGAACAACATGGGAGTAGTGCTCAACGGCACGAACGAAGTGGCCGTGTACTACGGCTACAACCACAAGCGGTACTTGAAGACGAAGTAACGGAAACGCCTCTTTTACCTTGCAGAGCCTGGGCAATACCCGGGCTCTTTTTTTGTACGGACACGATGGAAATTCCGCAGTAACGCAAGCAAAACTCCGCACGGACGCAGCCGAAATTCCGTAGTAACGCATTTCCACCAGACGCACCACGCCCTTTTCCCTCCCACCGGAAGACCTCGGCAGGTTTTCCCCTGTTACTTTAACTCCTTATGCTTTGTCGGTTGGAAGTAAAGTCGTACATTTGTCGCATTATATCTTATATAAACCATCTTTAATTAAATAGACAAATGATGAAAAAGACCTTCCTTTACATGCTGGCGGTCGTAGCCGCCGCCTTGTGCTTCACTTCCTGCCAGCAGGAAGAACCCAACTTCGATGAAAGCCTCCTCATTGGCAAATGGCAGGAAGTCGGCACACAAGTATTCTACACCTACGCCTCCGACTACACGGGCAAGACTTGGGACGAAGCCGACGACGTGACCGAAGCCGAAGCCCAACCCTTCACTTGGACGCTCGACCACGCCACCCTCACGCAAATCCACATCATGGAAATGGGCAGCAACGTACCCAAAACCTACACGGTAACGCAACTCACCTCCAACAAGCTGACGTATGAGGACGATTTCGGGCATGAGTACTCTTTTAACAAGGTAAATTAAACCAGCTCCCTCCAAGGCCAACGGCCTTGCGGCACTCAGCGCAGGGCAACGCCCTGTGTACAAGGACGGATGGTCTTGTGTAGAGACAAGGCATGCCTTGTCTCCATAGCGACCTGGCAGACATTCCCCATGAGCATCAGGGCGTAGTGACAAGGCATGCCTTGTCTCTACATAGCAACAGACAGACATTCCTCGGAGGCATTGGATTACAGAGACAAGGCATGCCTTGTCTCTACAAGACCGTCCGCGACATATCCGAAACCCGCACGTCTTATGAAAAAGTTCTTCAAGATTTTCGGTATCACGCTCGGCTCGCTGGTCGGGCTGGTGCTCGTGGTGCTTTGCATAGCACTGTGGCTGGTGTTCACCCCCGAGCGGCTCACGCCCATCGTGCGCAGCCAGGTGGAGAAGTACGTGCCCTGCCCCACGCACATCGGGCGGGTGGAGCTGACGTTCTTCAGTTCTTTCCCGCGCTTCGAGTTGCAGATTGACCAGGTGGCGGCACTCAACCCGCAGGCGCAGGCCGAATGCGGCGACACCCTGGTACGGGCCGACCGACTGCAAGCCGCCATCGATGTGAAGGCCTTCCTCCAGCGGCAGGAGTTGCGACTGAGCGGCATCCGCCTGCTCGATGGGCGGGTGTGCGCCTATGTGGACGGCACGGGACGGGCCAACTTCGACCTTTTCCCGCCCTCACCCGACGAACCGGAGACGAACGATGAAGGCGGACTGCCTTTCGGGCTGATAGACGTGGAGACCATCGAGTTGCGCAACATCGACCTCTCCTATATCGACCGCCAAAGCGGCATGGAAGCCACCGTGCGCGGCCTTTCCGCCATGGCGGATGCCTCCCTGCGCCCCATGGACAGCCTTACGGTGCACCTCGCCACCGAGCCGTTTGCCGTGGCTTACGCCGACTCATCCCTCACCGCCGAGGTGCGGGGACTGGCTCCAGCCATCCATTTAGCCTTGCAGGGCAACCGGGTGCAAGCCGACTTGCGCATGAAGCCACAAGCCGTGTCGCTCACCTATGCGGGCGATGCATACCTCACGGATGCCGAGCTGGGACTTGACCTGCAAGCCGAAGCCGACCTCTCCCGCCTGTCGGCGCAAGTGGAACGACTGGCCTTGTCCTTCAACGGCCTCTCGCTCGATGTGCAAGGCGCAGCCTCAATCGATACCGTGCAACGCGACATACACACCGACCTGGCTTACCGGCTCGACCTGCCGCAGGTGCAACGGCTGCTGGCCTCCGTGCCTGCCGCCTTCCACGAGTATATCGAAGGCATCGAGGCGGCGGGCAGCCTCACCGCGCAAGGCACGGTGCGGGGCGTGTACAATAGAACCACGATGCCCGCCGTGACGGCACAGGTCATGCTGAAGGAGGTTTCGGCGGATTATCCCTCCCTGCTGCCTTTCCCCCTCAAGCAGGTGGACGGCAACCTGACGGCCTACGTGGACTTGCAGCGCGACGATACGACTTTCCTGCAAATAGAACGCCTCTCGGTACGCACGCCGCAGTCGCGCATCGCCCTCTCGGGACGGGCGGATCGCCTGCTCTCCGACCCGCACGCCGACCTCACCGCCGATGCCGACCTGCACCTGCCGGAACTGGCTCCCTTCGTGCCCGACTCCATAAACGTGACGATGAACGGCACGCTCAAAGCCCACGTGGCGGCACGCGCCTCCCTCTCGCAGGTGGAGCAAATGGCATTGGAACAAATCAAGGCTTCGGCCTCGTTGCAGTTCACGGACTTGGCCGTGGCCTATGACACCCTCTCCCTGGCTACCAACGACACGCGGATAGACCTCGCCCTGCCCAACCCGAACGCCCGCACGCCGCACACGGGCTTTGCCGCTGCCAGCATCCAGTCCGACCAGCTGGACGTGGCGATGGGGCCAAGCATGCAAGCCGACTTGCGACAGCTGGCACTGAACGTGGAGACCTCGGACGTGCGCGACACCACCCGCATCCCGGCGGTGAACCTCAGGTTGCAAGCCGGGCATATACAAGCCGGCATGGATTCCCTGTCGGCACAGGTGGAACAGCCCGAAGTGGCCGTGTCGGTAGCCCCCCAGCGGCGCAACGCCGGGCAACCCCGCTTCAGCGTGAAGGTGGGCAGCGGCAAGCTGAACGCCGACCTGGGCGCGGACCGCGTGCAAGCCGATCTGCTCGACGTGGCGGCTACGGTGTTCTACAACAAGGAACAAGAAGACATTTTCCTGCGTTGGATGCCGCGCGGGGCGTTCAACCTGCAACAGGGCGTGGCGCACCTCGCGGCTCTGCCCTACCCCGTGGAACTACCTCAAGTGAAGATGGATTTCACGCCCCGCACCTTCGAAATAGAGCAGGCGGGCGTACACCTCGGGGCATCGGACTTCAACCTGGCGGGCAAGCTGGATAACATCCTGCCCTTCTTCCGGGGCGATTCCATCCTGCGGGGCGACTTCGCCTTCACCTCGGCACACACCGATATCGACCAGCTCATGGCCTTGACCAGCGGGTTGGGCAGCGAGGAAGAAACGACCGACGGCGATGCGTCCGAAGCCACCGCCACACCGTCCGCCACCGAGGATGCCCCGGCAGACACCGCCGCCTACACCGGCCCGTACATGGTGCCGCAAGGCATCGACCTGACCCTGCACACGGACATCGCCGAAGCATCGTTCAACCAAAACCTGATAACCAACGTGGACGGCGACGTGCGGGTGGCCAACGGCACATTGGCACTGGAAGAACTGACCTTCACCACGCCGGGGTCGGACATCCAACTCACTGCCATGTACCAGACACCGAGACGCAACCACCTCTTCGTGGGGCTTGACTTCCACATGATGAAGGTGGAGATTGCCGACTTGCTCCACATGATACCAGACCTGGACTCCATTATGCCCATGCTGCGGTCGTTTGACGGCACAGGCGAATTTCACCTGGCTGCCGAGACCAACCTCGATTCATTATATAATCTGAAGATGTCCACCCTGCGCGGGGCGGCCTCCATCCGGGGCGAAGAACTGACACTGGTGGACGGGGAAACCTTTGCCGAGATAGCCCGGATGCTGCGCTTCAAAAACCGGCAGAAGGAGAACCAGGTGGACAGCCTCACTGCGGAATTCACCGTGTTCCGCAACGAGATAGACGTGTACCCGTTCCTCATCGCCATCGACCGCTACAAGGCCGTGGTGGGCGGGCGGCATAACCTGGACATGAGCTTCGACTACAACATCTCGCTGGTGGAAAGTCCGCTGCCTTTCCGCGCTTCGGTGGACGTGAGCGGCAACCTGGACGACATGAAGTTTAGATTAGCCAAGGCGAAATACCCCGACTTCTACCGCCCGGCGGCACGCTACGAGGTGCAAAACAAGCAACAGGAACTGCGCGACCTCATCAAACGTTCGCTCGTGGCCAACGTGGCGAACAAAGAAAAATAACCCCGCCTTATGCACATAGACTGCTTCATCCCCTACCGTTGCGCCGCACAGGCGCACGCCACCCTCGGCTCGCTGCGTGCCTCGCAGGCCGTGCGGCAGGCGTGGCTGCTCACGCCGCAGGGCACACCCCCTGCCGAGATAACCGATGCCCCCTGCCTGCCTGTCGGCACGCTCCACGGCACCGACACGCTGAAAGCCATCGCCCGGCACGCCTCGGCACGCTACGTGCTGCTGTGCCTGCGCCCTGCCGTGCTGCACATGGGGCGGTTCGCCCTGGAACGCCTCGTGCGCGTGGCCGACGACACCGGGGCTGCTATCGTATATGCCGACCGCTACGTGCGGAGCGAAGGACGGCACGTGCCCGCCCCCGTCATCGACTACCAGCGGGGCAGCCTGCGCGACGATTTCGACTTCGGGGCACTGGTGCTCGTCCGCAACGAGGCCTTGCAGCAAGCGGTGACTTCCATGCAGGGCGGCTACACCCACGCCGGGTGGTACGACCTGCGCCTGCGCTTGTCCGAGCAAGCCCCCGTCGTGCACATCAACGAGTTCCTTTATACGGAGGAGGCGGGCGACCGGGCCGCCGGGCAATTCGACTACGTGGACCCCAAGAACCGCGCGGTGCAACTGGAGATGGAGGATGCCTGCACCGCCCACCTGCGGCGCATCGGAGCGTGGCTGCCCCCGCGCGACCGGCGCATCGACCTGCATGAGGGCGACTTCGCGCACGAGGCTTCGGTCATCATCCCCGTGCGCAACCGCGTGCGCACCATCGCCGACGCCTTGCAATCGGCATTGGGACAGGAGACGAATTTCCCCTATAATGTCATCGTGGTCGATAACCACTCCACCGACGGCACCACGGAGGCCATCCGACGCTTTGCAGGCGACGGGCGGCTGGTGCATATCATCCCCCAGGAAACGACCCTCGGCATCGGCGGATGCTGGAACGAGGCGGCGCATCACCCGGAATGCGGACGATTTGCCGTGCAGCTGGACAGCGACGACGTGTATGCTGCGCCGGACATCTTGCAGCGCATCGTGGATGCCTTCCACCGGGAACAATGCGCCATGCTGGTGGGCAGTTACCGCCTGACCGACCTGGAGTTGCGCCCACTGCCGCCCGGCGTAATCGACCACCGAGAATGGACGGAGGCCAACGGGCACAACAACCTGCTGCGCGTGAACGGCATGGGTGCGCCACGTGCCTTCTACACGCCCGTGCTGCGCCGCATCACCGTGCCGGACACCAGCTATGGCGAGGACTACGCATTGGCGCTTGCTTTCTCGCGCCGCTACCGCATCGGCCGCCTGTACGATGTGCTGTACCTGTGCCGCCGCTGGGAGGGCAACTCCGATGCCGCCCTCGACACGGCCAAGGCCAACGCGCACAACCTGTACAAGGACCGCCTGCGCACGTGGGAGGTGGAGGCACGCATCCGGGAAAACGGCGGGCAGGTGCGCGGCGGGGACACAGAAGCTGAAAGGGACCACAGAGCACACTGAGCATTAACCCCGTTCCTCTCTGAAAGAAGCACACATAGCCGTCCCGATGTTTCACATCGGGAGGAAGCGACATCGCCCGCCCCAAGGTCGACCATACATGCCAAAGTGCCGGCATCCCATGCCGGGACGGCTATGTGAACTTCCCCTGCAAATAAAATAAGATGACAAGCTATATGCGCTCTGTGTTCCCCATAAAACAGCCAACCGACATGCAACTATCCCCCGCCGACCTCGCCGCCCGCCAGCTGTCCGCCTGGCCCTTGGCGCGTGCCAACTACGAAGCGTTGCAGGGCGTGCGCACCCGTAGCTTCGAGATGGACGGGTGCGAGCTGCGCCTGCAATTCAACCCTGCCCGCATCCGCTCCACCGCCGCCCGCGTGGACGACCGTTCGGTGCGGGAACGCCCCTGCTTCCTGTGCCCCGCCCATTTGCCGACTGAGCAATTGCGCACGCCGTGGGGCGAGGATTTCCTGCTGTTGCTCAACCCCTTTCCCATCTTCCCCATGCACTTCACCCTGCCCGCGCTGGCCCACACGCCGCAGACGCTGACGGGGCACACGCTCGACTTCATCCGCACCGCCCGCGCGTTGGAGGGCTTCACCGTGTTCTACAACGGCCCGCGCTGCGGGGCATCCGCGCCCGACCACCTGCACTTCCAGGCGGGCAGCCGGGGCTTCCTGCCCCTGGAACGCGAGGCGACCGTCCGCCCGCGGCGCGTCATCATCCCCGCCGAAGGGCACGCAGGCACGCTCTACACGCTG
This sequence comes from uncultured Bacteroidales bacterium, assembly GCA_949297975.1. Lineage (GTDB taxonomy): Bacteria > Bacteroidota > Bacteroidia > Bacteroidales > Paludibacteraceae > QVMH01. Next base: position 3,767 of record CASFUX010000013.1, on the reverse strand, counting down.
CCCGGTTACCTGCGCCCCGTGCTCGTGCTGCGCTCGGCCTGCGAGGATTGGCTGGACGAGCATCTGCAATGCATCATCGCGCGGCTGCCCGTGCTGCCCGGCGAGGCGGAGCCGCGTTTCAACCTCCTGGGCTGGCATGACGCGGAGGGGTGGACGCTGTGCCTCTTCCCGCGCACGGAGCACCGCCCCCGCCGCTTCCATGCCGAGGGCGACGAACGGCTGCTGCTCAGCCCCGCTTCGGTGGACTTGGCGGGCGTGTTCATCGCACCGAGGGAGGAGGATTTCCTGCGGATAACCCCCCAAGACCTGCGCGACACCCTGCGCGAAGTGACCCCTGCGCCCGACGAGGTGGAGCGCATCATCCAATAACCCGGAATATACACCCCCAACCCCCTAAAGGGGGCTCCTCCATCGTTTCATCAGGTTGGAACAATTGTTCCGTAAGGTTGGAACAGTTGTTCCATAAGGTTGGAACAGTTGTTCCGTAAGGTTGGAACAGTTGTTCCATAAGGTTGGAACAGTTGTTCCGTAAGGTTGGTACGGTCGTACCGTAAGGTTGGTACAATCGTACCGTAAGGTTGGTACAATCGTACCGTAAGGTTGGTACTGTCGTACCGTAAGGTTGGTACTGTCGTATCGTAAGGTTGATACTATCGGCCCGTAAGGGAGGATGCGCATCGGCCTCGGCGGGCATTTTTCCGTTTGCAAGGAAATAGCTACCTTTGCAGCCCTTTCAAAAATTCGGGACGATGGTGCAACTGGCTTTGTACAAGGAACAATACAAGAAGACGCTGCGGTTGGCGGCTCCGGTGATGCTGTCGCAGGTGGGCGTGTCGGCTGTACAGCTGTTTGACAACGCCATGGTGGGGCGGCTGGGGGCGTTGCCGCTGGCGGCTGTGTCGTTTGGCGGGAGCGTGTTTTTCATGGTGTTCATCTTTACCACGGGGCTGGCCTTGGGGCTTACGCCGCTCGTGGGCGAGCAGTACGCGCGGGAGCGGGGCGAGGAGGCGGCGCGGTATTTCCAGAACTCGTTCGTGCTGTTCGGCGCGGCGGGGCTGGCGGCGTTCGGCGTGCTGCACGCGCTTGTCCCGCTCATGTATCATATGGGGCAGCCGCGCGAGGTGGTGGACATGGCCGTGCCTTACTACCGTTGGCTGGTGTGGTCCATCCTGCCGTACATGGTGTTCTGCTGCTTCAAGCAGTTCCTCGAAGGCGTGGGCAACACCACGGTGAATATGGTCATCATCGTGACGGCCAACCTCATCAATATTTTTTGCAACTGGCTGTTCATCTACGGGCATTGGGGATGCCCGCGCATGGGTGCGGAGGGGGCGGGCTTCGCCACGTTCATCTCGCGGGTGTGCATGCCGGTGTTCGCCCTGGCGGTGTTCGTGTGGGCGCCCCGGTTCAAGGCTTACCTGCTTTACTTCCGTGCACGGCATTTCAACTGGCGGCACCAGCGGTCGCTGCTGCGCATGGGTGCGCCCATCGCCTTGCAAATGCTCATGGAAGGGGCGGCATTCGCCCTCACGTCCATCATGATGGGATGGATAAGCACCTCGGTGATAGCGGGCAACCAGATTGCCATGACGGTATCGAACTTCGCATTCATGATACTGGTGGGGCTGAGCTCGGCCACCACTATCCGCATCAGTCACGAGTACGGGCGGGCCGACTGGGCGGAATTGCGGCGGGCAGCCAACGCCTCGTACCACCTCGGTCTGATGTGGAACGCCTTTACCGCCCTGCTGTTCATTATCCTGCGCGAGCCGATTGCCCGCATCTTCACCTCCGATGCCGAGGCCGTGCAGGTAGCGGCGCATCTGCTCGTGTTCGTGGCCGCGTTCCAATTCTCGGACGGGCTGCAAAGCATTACCATCGGCATCCTGCGCGGCATACAGGACGTGAAGCGCATCATGCTGGTGGCGTTCCTCTCCTACATCGTCATCAACCTGCCGATGGGTTACCTGCTGGCCTTCACCCTCGGGCTGGGGCCGGGCGGATTGTGGATGGGCTTCATCCTCGGCCTGTCGATGGCCGCCGTGCAACTCATCACGCGCTTCCGCAGACAGTACCGGCGGCTGGCGGAGAGAGGCAGCATGTAAGGATTAATGGTTAATGTTCAATGATTAACAGCAGAGCCGCCTTGGTCGGGAAACCAAGGCGGCTCTGCTTATTGTACATCATCTCCATCCTAACGGAACGACATCCACATGTCGCGGAAATTGACGGTCATCTCGTCGTGCCGCATGAGCGAAGGCAGGCCAAGCAGGCAATCGTACGGCACGTCCGCCTCGCCGCCCTCCACGGCCACCTGCACCGTGTCGCCCACGACGTGCACGCCACCCGCTTCGTACTCCCACGCCAACGGCACGGTGCGCATCACCGACACGCCGCCCGCCCCCGCCATGCGCAGGGAGTCCGTAGGCTGCATGTCGGCAAACAGTTCCCCGTTGCGCCCGTAATACCGTCCGGTGAGATAGGTGAACGCTGCCCCCGTGTCGAGGTTGGCTTCCACCGCCTGCCCGGATATTTCGTCCTGCACCGACAATATCAGGTAATTATTAGCCGAATAATACAAGTTGGGAGCAAACGGTGGCTTGGGCGAAGACATGGCAGGCAACACCAGCTTTCGCCCGGCAAAGTCGAAACGCACCTCGGCCAGCGGCAACATCGTGGGGCTGCCCAACACGCATTCATAGCCCAATTCCTCCATCTTGGCATCGGCCTCGTCGTGTCCCGTGGCGAAATCGATGATTTGAAACGGCACGTTGCGAAGGGTAATCGCCCCCAGCTTCACGGAGTCCACGATGGCAAAGCGCGAAGCCACCCGTTCCACCCCGATCACCGGGATGCCCTCCACAGGCGCGATGTAAGCCCCGATGCGGTCGGCCATCTCCTGCGACATGACGTTAGCTCCCGCCCCCGTGTCGTAATTCACCTCGCATGCCACGCCGTTCAATTCCGTAGGCACGAACAGCATCACCGGGTCGCGCCGGTCATCGTTGTGGTAACGCATCGGCAGCACCACGTCACACGCAGGCCGCTCCACCCGCAACGCCCCACGCCCGGCCATCGCCCGGTATTGTCCCTCAAAGCCAAGGAATACGGGCGGCGTATCCACACCCGCCTGCTTGAAAGCCTCATCGAGTTGATGCAGCAAGTCGGCCGCTCCCTCGTAATCGCCCAACCGGGCGCAGTCCTCCGCCATCAGGTACATCGTAGAAGGCACGGACTCACCCAATTCCGCCTGGTATTGCTCCAACAGCAGCCCGCCATAATACAAGGCCGAATCCGGTCGGTTATAGAAATGGAACAGGAAAAACTTGGAAAGAGGATGCAGGAAGGGCGTTTGCAAACTGTCGCCCTGCTCCTCGTACAGACGGCGCAAGTCATGCCACGCCCCGGTATTCATGGCCTCGGCCACCCGTTCATCCACCGACTGAGCGACACTCGCTAAAGGCAAGCACACCGCACCCAAGAAGAAAAAGCATTTGAAACATTTCATATTCTATCATCTTTTAATCGTCCCCCAAAGGAATGAGAAAGGAACAAATAAGTACCCTGCAAGCACCCCAAAATAAAAAGTCCCGCCCTGCGCAGTTGCAGGACGGGACTTCCTCAAGAAAGACGGCGGCGACCTACTCTCCCGCCTTGCGGCAGTACCATCGGCGCGGCGGGGCTTAACTGCCCTGTTCGGGATGGGAAGGGGTGGGACCCCCGCGCTGTAGCCACCTGAATGCGATTGGCAAGCCGGAAAGACTTTT
>CASFUX010000012.1 GCA_949297975.1 uncultured Bacteroidales bacterium | reverse complement strand
ATTTCTCCCTACGGTCGAAATGACGGCGGGTTTGTTTCGTGGTTTTCACACAGCCTCCCTGGGGAGAGGGGGGCAGTTACTCATGCAACGGGGTGTATCAAGCTTTGGCACGGGGTGTGTCAAGCTTTGGCACGGGGTCTCCCCGGCTTTGGGAGAGAGTCTCCCTGGCTTTGGAAGAGGGTCTCCCAAGCTTTGGGAGAGGGTCTCCCCGGCTTTGGGAGAGAGTCTCCCAAGCATTGGGACGGGGTCTCCCCGGCTTTGGGGGACGTGCCTTGTCCCCGTTCCCTCCCGTGGGAAGACGGGCAGGTGGGCATCACTTACGAAAGATGAAATACACGGCCAGCACAAGGAAGGCGAAGCCCACCAGATGGTTCCATCGGAACGTCTCGTTCTTGAATACCAGCAGCGAGAACACGGTGAACACCACCAACGTGATGACTTCCTGGATGACCTTCAGCTGCAACAGCGAGAATGGGCCGCCGTTCTCGCGGAAGCCGATGCGGTTGGCAGGCACCTGGAACATGTACTCGAACAGGGCGATGCCCCAGCTGAACAGGATGACCGCAATGAGCGGCCACGCCTCGAACCATTTGAACTCCTTGAGCTTGAGGTGACCGTACCAGGCGCACGTCATGAAGATGTTGGACACGACCAACAGGGCGATAGTAAGAACTCCTTTCATATAGAATATTATAAGTAAGCAATCAACAAAACCAAGCGGAAGCTAATGGCGGAAAGGGGAAGGCGTCAGGGGACAGGGAGTATCTCGCCCCCGGTCACGAAGCATCCTTCAAATGCCCGCAACGCCTCCTCCGCCGGGGGAGACTGGAAGATGCCGTACACAGCCGAACCCGAACCCGACATGGAGGCGTACACCGCCCCGGCGCGGTACAGGGCTTCCTTGATGGCGGCTATCTGCGGGTAGAGGGCGAAGACCGATGCCTCGAAGTCGTTCACCACCCGGCCCCGCCACTCGGCAATGGGACGTGCAAGCAAGTCGGCCAGCGGCTCGGCGGGACGGCGGGGCGTGACGCGGGAGTAGGCCTCGGGGGTGGACACGTGGATGTCGGGCTTCACCAGCAGGAGGAAATACCCTTCCAGCGAGAGTTTTATGGGAGAGAACACGTTGCCGATGCCCGATGCAAACACGGGCTTGTTGCGGATGAACACGGGGCAGTCGGCACCCAGCCCGGCAGCCAACTGCTCCAGCCGGTCTGCCGTGAGGCCGAGGGTGAACAGCTCGTTCAGCCCCCGCAGCATGAAAGCCGCATCCGCCGACCCGCCGCCCAGCCCCGCCCCGAAGGGGATGCGCTTCTCCAGCGAGATGTCCACGGGCGGCACGCCGCATTCGCGTTGCAACAGCCGGTAAGCCTTGACCACCAAGTTGTCCTCCGCCTCGCCCCCCACCGGGATGCCCCCCGTGGAGAAGCTGTAGTCGGTACACGCCTCGGACGGATCGATGCTCAGCACGTCGCACAGGCCGATGGGGTAAAACACCGTCTCGATGTTGTGGTAGCCGTCCGGCCGCCGCTCCACCACGTTCAGGCCGAGGTTGATTTTGGCATTGGGATAGAGAATCATGTCAGCTTATTTTTTAGCACACGGATAACACAGATTATACGGATTTACACGGATTTCAAGGACGCAAATCATACATCCATCTTGCATCTGATCTGCGGGAAACTTCCAAAATCTGTGTAAATCCGTACAATCCGTGTTATCCGTGTGCGGAAATTCACTCTACGGTGACGGACTTGGCCAGGTTGCGGGGCTGGTCCACGTCGCAGCCCTTGACCACGGCGATGTGGTAGGCCAGCAGCTGCAAGGGCACCACGGCCAGCAGCGGCACGAGGCATTCCTCCGTGTCGGGGATGCAGATGGTGTAGTCGGACAGCTTGCGCACCACCTCGTCGCCTTCCGTGACGATGGAGATGATGCGTCCCTTGCGGGCTTTGATTTCCTGGATATTGCTCACCACCTTCTCGTACATGCCCGCGCTCGGGGCGATGGCCACCACCGGCATTTCCTGGCTGATGAGGGCGATGGGGCCGTGCTTCATCTCCGCCGCCGGGTAGCCCTCGGCGTGGATGTAGGATATCTCCTTCAGCTTCAATGCCCCCTCCAGAGCCACGGGGTAGTTGTACCCGCGCCCCAGGTAGATGAAGTTCTGCGCATACGTGAACGTCTTGGCAAACTCCGCAATCGTGTCGTCCTGGTTCAGGATGTACTCCATCTTGTCCGGGATGTGCGCCAGTTCACGCACGATGGCCAGGAAACGTTCCTCGCTCAGCGTGCCCTTGGCGCGGCCGATGAGCAGGGCCAGCATGGTAAGCACCGTGACCTGCGCCGTGAACGCCTTGGTGGAGGCCACCCCGATTTCCGGCCCCACGTGGGTGTACGAGCCGGAATGCGTGTTGCGGGGGATGGACGAGCCCACCACGTTGCAGATGCCGTAGATGAACGCGCCGTGGCTCTTGGCCAGTTCGACCGCCGCCAGCGTGTCCGCCGTCTCGCCCGACTGGGAGATGGCTATCACCACGTCGTCCTTGTTGATGACCGGCTTGCGGTAGCGGAACTCGGACGAGTACTCCACCTCCACCGGGATGCGGGCGAACTCCTCGATGGCGTACATGCCTATCAACCCCGCGTGCCACGACGTGCCGCAGGCCGTGATGATGATGCGCTTGGCATTGAGGAACTTCTCCTTGTTGTCGATGAAGCCCGAGAGGGTCAGGTTGTCCTCCTCCACGTTGATGCGTCCGCGCATACTGTCGCGCAAGGTCTGCGGCTGCTCGAATATCTCCTTTATCATGAAATGCGGGTAGCCGCCCTTCTCCAGCTGGCTGAGCGTCAGCTCCAGGTGCTTGATGACGGGGGTCTTCTCGATATTGCTGATGGTCTTAATCTTGAGGTCGCTGCCCCGGCGCACGGTCACGATTTCCTCGTCACCCACATACACCACCTTGTCGGTGAACTCCACGATGGGCGTGGCATCCGATGCCAGGAAATACTCCTCGTCGCCGATGCCGATGACCAGCGGGCTGCCCTTGCGCGCCGCCACAATCACATCGGGATGCCCCCGTTCGATGACGGCGATGGCATACGCGCCCACCACCTGGTTCAACGCCAGCTGCACTGCCGTGGGCAAGTCCACCCGGTCGCGCTCCTTGATGTATTCGATGAGCTGCACGAGCACCTCCGTGTCCGTCTCGCTGCGGAAAGTGAAGCCGTGTTCCTGCAACGAAGCCTTCAGCACGGCGTAATTCTCGATGATGCCGTTGTGTATCAAGGCCAGGTTTTCCGACTGCGAGTAATGCGGGTGCGCGTTCACCTGGTTGGGTTCGCCGTGCGTGGCCCAGCGCGTGTGGGCGATGCCGATGGTGCCCGCCACGTCCTGCCCCTCGGCGAAGCGTTCGAGGTCGGCCACCTTGCCCTTTACCTTGTATATGTTCAGTTTGTCGTCGTGCATCAACGCCACGCCCGCGCTGTCGTAGCCACGGTATTCCAGGCGTTTCAGCCCTTTAATCAGGATGGGATAAGCATCGCGCTTCCCGATGTAAGCCACAATTCCACACATATTCAGTTAGTAGTTAACAGTTAATAGCTCATAGTTGGTT
>CASFUX010000011.1 GCA_949297975.1 uncultured Bacteroidales bacterium | reverse complement strand
GTTTTCTATTTTCTGCGGAGATGTTTTCTATTTTCTGCGGAGATGTTTTCTATTTTCTGCGGAGATGTTTTCTATTTTCTGCGGAGATGTTTTCCGTTTTCTGCGGAGATGTTTTCCCAATCGTGAGCATAAGTTTTACTGCCCACAGTTATGGGTTATACAACTCACAGTTATGGGTTGTACGACCCACAGTTATGGGTTATACAACCCACAGTTGTGGGTCGTAGAATTTGTGCTCACGATCGGGAAAAGTTCTGCTCATGTTTCGGAAAACCTCTGCTCATGTTTGGAAGAAAACATACCGAACTCACGTCATTTATAATATTATCTTCTTCGTGATGGTGCTGTTCACCTGCACAATGGCCATGCCCCGGTAGGACAGGTTGAGGTGCATTTCCGAGCCATCGGCTATTTGCGTCAGCAGGCAGTTGCCCAAGGCATCGTACACGGACACGCGGCTACCGGCTTCCACATCCAATACGCACAGCACGCCGTCACGAACGTACACTTGCAATGCCTCGCCCGGGATTTTTCCCTCTAAAGTGGAAGGTGCATTGCGGGGTGTCAGTTTTAAGTTCAATATGTTGATGTAATGCCAGGTTTCCGTAATGGACGTGCGGGTCAGTTCCAGACGGTGTTCGCCTTGCAGCAAGTTCAGTTCGCCCAAGTTGTGGGTCGTGTATGTCCCGCTTTTGGCACAGGGGAATGTTACGATGTCGGCATCGTCTATTGCAAAGTCAAGACCTGCATCGGCTGTGGCGTGCAACTCACCCGTTACTTCGTAGATGTCGTCATGTGGAGCGTTGAACAGCCAGATGGCTTTGCCGTCCACCGGGCCGATGCCGGCCGAAGCCCATCCGGCCAAAGCCCCGTCCGAACTGCCGATGCTGAGCTGCCCTTCGAGGCGGGCATCGGCGGCCACGAAGGTGAGCACGCCGTTTTCATCGGGCTGCACCACGGTGAGGTTTTCGCAGAAGAGCGGTTCGGGGTCGTTCGAGAAGCGGATGTTGTCGATATAGACTGGCTGCTTGGTGCCGCTGGCATTTTTGTCGGGCTGGATAAACAGCGTGGGGAAGGTCTTGTTGCCTGCCTGTCCCATGTCTATCACGACATCCACCCAATGGTCTGAAGCCTCAAAGTTAACGGATTTCTCAAAGTTGCCGTTACCTTCCACTTTCACGCCCACTTTGTAGGCGGACGATTTCTTGATCATCATATGCAGGTAGCGGTAGCTGCAATCGGGCGAAGTACCCACGGGCATTTCCAGCCCGCTTAAGATGATACCGGCGTAGTCGATGTTGTCCAAGCCTGAGTATTCGTATTTCAATACCTTGTCCGACTTGTTCATGCAGTCCGAAGTGCCGGTAGGGTTGTCTACGATTTCAAAAGTGGCATCCCCTATGTTGCTCCAGGTTTTTAAGCCATCTTCAAAGTCATCGATGACCAGCTCGGCAGGCACAGGGTCGAGGGTCGTGGGCAACAGCTTGGCCAAGTACAGGTCGGTGGCATCGCCGCTTTTCTTCGTCAATTTGAGTGTATAGACCCCGGCATTCGCGCATTCCACTTCGCCGAAGGCTGTTTCCACCCGTTGCGTGCCTTTGGGGAACGTGATATCTTTCGACAGGATAACCTGGTTGTCCGGGCCGGTGATTTCGAGCGTGGCGGTCATGGGCGTACCCACCGAGGCGGTCTCCATGCTCAGGTTGTAGGTGTTGCCTTCGGTCAGCAGGAAACGCCATTCCGCGCTGCCGCCGTCGTTCCACCAGTTGCCCACGTGGTCGGGGTCTTTCGTCGGGCTGGGCACCGGGCCGCCTTGTACCTTTGCATCGATGGGAAGAAGGCGGACGGCACCGCAGGCATCGGGCTTGATGGCGTTGGTCTCTACAGCCTCTTTCACGGCCAGCAGTTGCTGCTTGCCGTATGCATCCAGTTTGCCAAAGCGGTTGACCCGGATGTCAAAGGCGGCGCAACCGCCGTTGTTGGTAGTGCGGCGCGTCCACTGAGCCAAGTCGTTCGTGTCGAAGATGCGTCCGTCCGGGTCTACGGGCACGCCCCAACCGGCATTGATGTTGTGGTTGCCGAGCGGATTCCAGCGGAACCACTGCTGGTAGGTGTTGCCGCTTACCCAGCGTGAGGTGGGCACGGACACGATGTCTTCGGCCTCGCCGTGGGGATAGTCCATCACTTCACGGTGTCCCAGCCCCGCACCTGTCACTATGCGGTCGGGGTTGCCCGCCCGGGCGGCATGTACCAGCGTGTTCTCATTGTAGAAATTATCCATGTTCGTGTAATACGATGAATAGTATAGGCCATCGAACCAGAACCCGGCCACCTTGTCACCGTAGCGTCGACCCCATTCGCCGATAATCTTTTCAAACTTGCGGGGGTTGTCATCGGTCATGATGTCGGTGAACGGATATACATCCATGGTGTAGGTGAGCAGGTAGTCGCCCCAGCGGTCGGGCGAGTGGTCGTTCAGCCCGTCATAATAGTCCATGCTGGCCTTGGCGGGCAAGATGCCCATGTAGTAGAGCACAAGCTTGATGCCGTAAGGTTCGAGCGCATCGGCTATTTCCATCGGCAGGTCACGCTTGGCCGACTTCTCACCCGGCTCGGCTCCGCAAATGCTGTCGTAGGCAGCGTTAGGACACAAGTTGTGACCGCCGTGCTGGTTGATGGTGAGGATGAGGAATTTTGCACCGACTTCGTTTACTTCTTCAGCAAAAGCTTTTACATCGAAGGTGGTCAGGAAGTCGTCCCACGACTCGCCTTCTTTCCACTTTTCGTTTTCGGGGATGGTGGGGCTGAGGTTGAGGTAATTGGGGAGGAAATGGCAGGAGATGCCATACACGCCTTCCATCCAGTCGGTGCGCGGGTTGTTCTTTTCTTCCGCGATGGGGCCTACCACGGGGCTTTCCACGGCTTGCCCCTCGGCATAGAGGTGGTTGCGGGGCGTTACCTTCACCTTGACGTACTTGCCGTTGTGCGCTTTCAGCAGCATCATGGTTTGGGTGTTGACCCCTTTGACCAAGGTGAAAGGCCCGTTTTGCGTGTCGCCCACGTACCACTCGTAGCGGCTTTCATATTCTTCCACGCCTGCCGGGTCGGTGTAGGTGTAGTGGGCCGAGAGGATTTCGCGTGTCTTCAACGCTTTGGCCTGGATGGTGAGGTTGCTGATGGAGGGGGCGGACACGCTTCCCTGCGCCACTGTCAGTTCCGTGTAGGCGGGGAACTTGTGGTACAGCACCTCGATGGCAGCACGTTGTTCCACAGCGGCCGGTGTCAAGGGGGTAAATGCAAGCTCGGCGGTGCTGTCGGCGGCGTTATAGGTGATGCCCGTGAACTTCAAGGCCACCTTGATGTCATCGTTCACCTTGATGAAGCCGTCGAAGTCGGCCAAGATGGGCTCTTTGGCCGGTTTTTGGGCAAATGCTACGTGCATCTTGCCGTTTTCCGCTTCGAGGTCGATGTGGTAGGGCGAGATGCGGCTGGCCATGATGCCCGTCTCGCGGTCGGTCAGGGCGCGGTCGTAGATGCGAAGTTCATCTATCGCGCCTTGGAAGGGTTCGGCGGCCGTTCCGCCCTTTAGCACCGCCCCGATGGTGGTGTTGGTGGCATCGGGGTTGTGGCGTTCGTCCTTGCGTCCGTGCATGACGATGCCGTTGACGTAAAGGCGGTACAGCCCGTCTTCGCGAGACAAGGCCACGTGCGTCCACGTGTTCAGCGGTACGTAGGTGCGGGTAGAAAGGTTGAACCCGCCCGAACCCCGGTTGAAGTGAAATTTGATTTGGCTGCCTTCGTAATACAGTTGCCAATTGCCCCCGTTGGGCATGGTTTGGGCAAGTATGGTACCTTTCTTGTCTACTGTCGGGTTAATCCAGGCTTCAATGGTGAAGTTTTCCCCTTTCAGCAGGGCTACTTCATCGAGGTCGATGTAGGTCTCGGCAGCCCCGGTGAGGGAAAGGGCTTGCCCGTCGATGCCTTCGGCCAGTGCGGGGTTGCCCACGGCACGACCGTTTTCGGCGGGTGCGGTCTCATCGGTGACCACACCGTCGGTCAGGTTGTCGAACTTGTACCAACGGGTCGGAGTCGGCCCGTTGTCAGCGTGGGCGGCAGTAATGAAGGGCGCCAACGCCATTGCCAGAAAATACTTCTTTTTCATGAAAAACAATTATTTAGAATTTAGAAATTAATAAGTCTTGTTTGGATGGAAGGGTCAAGCCCAGATGCGCATGATTAGCGGGGTGCTTGCTTTCAAGCCGGTTATGCGAACGATTAGCACGCCCCGGTGTCCGGCCAAGTCTACCGTAATATCGGTACTTGCAACTTTCTTTGCTTGCAATGTGTTGCCATCGATGGTGTATAAGGCGATGTGGCAGCCAGGCCGTAACCCCGAAAGGTGCAGTTTTCCGCCGTCGACATAGGCAACTGGCCTGTCGGCGGGCGGCGATGCCTGGTTGGTGGCGATTTCCGGCAACGGGGCGAACGTCAGCTTGCGCAGGTTGACGTACTGCCAGGCGGGGCTGGTGGCCGTGCGGGTCAGTTCCACCCGCTGTGCGCCAGCCTCCAGGTACAACGTGCCAAGCGGTTGCGTGGCGTAAGTGTCGCAGGCGGTGTAAGCCAGGTTATAGGTGCGGTTGCCTACGTGCAAGTTCAGTTGCCCGGATGCACCGGCGGCTTTCAATTCGACCGACACGTTGTAATTGCCTCGCCGGGGCACATGCACCATCCAAACCATGCGTCCGGGCACATTCCCGACCGTTTCGGATGACCATCCGCCAAAATTGTCCACCCCGTCTTGCTGCTCCACGAATACCCGTTCGTATTTGTACGCATTGGCGGGGGTCAGGTTCAAATGGTTTTGGGCATCGGGCGATACTTGCGACAGGTAGGGCGAACGGAAACCCAGCTTACGCAGTCCGCGTTGCACATCGGGGTGGCTCATGAAGAGTTCCCATAGCAAGCCGGAGCGGTAATTCTCTATCATGACGGCAATGGGGCCTTGGTCGATGGCCAGGTAGCGTTGCGGATACCAACCGGCCTCCATGCTGAAGGCATCGTAAAAGCCATACATCCCCCACAATTTCTCGCCCAATTCTTCATAGAAATAGCGTATGCAGGGTAGCACCTGTTCGGGTGCATAGGGGAGGGACGATAAAGCCGCCGTGGGGGCGATGACCCCTTTGTCGGTGTTTTCATGTGGGGCATGGGCAAAATAGTCGTCTATCGAGTAACTGGCGGTCAGCCCCCAGCACTGCTCGCCGTAGCCCGCGTAGCCGTGCGGGTTGCGCAGGCAGTAGGCTCGGTTGGCGAGTGTCTGGTTCTTGCATTCTTTGAAATAATCGGCGTACCGGTCATTCAGTCCTCGGGGGGCAAGTCCCAGGTATGAATAATGTGCCCAGAACAGCGGTCCCCCGTTGGGATGCCCGTGGTTCAGTTGCAGAGAGAAATCTCCTTCGGTCACGGTGTGGTGGCAGATGTCACCGCCCTGTGCCCAGCCCTGGTGGTACACTTCCGGGTCGATGCTATGGGTGGGCGATGCCGCTGCCAGCACGTACACCACGAGGCATTCGTTATAGCCCCGCACGGGCATATTCATCGCCCATTCGTGGTCGGGACTCCAGTGCCAGTACAGGGTGTTCTCCCCCCGTGTGAACCAGTCCCATTCTACTTCGCGCCACAGTGTGTCCGCCCGCCGGGCCAAGGCCTGTTCTTCCGCCGTGCCGTTCAGCAGGTAGCGGTTCAGGCAAATCAATGCTTGCGACAGGAATGCCGTTTCCACCAGGTCGCCGCCGTTGTCTTTTTCCGTGAAGGGCTGCACTTGGCCGGTCTTGCCGTTCCACCAATGGGGAAATGCCCCGTGGAAGCGGTCAGCTCGTTCCAGAAAGTCCATCATGCGGGTGAGCTGTTCCAAGGCCGTTTTGCGTGGGATGAAACCGCGCTCCATGCCTGCAATCAATGCCATCATGCCGAAGCCGCTTCCGCCCGAGGTGATAATGTCGGGCGATGAGGGTGTGTCGAGGTGGATGCGCTCCAGAGCCATGCCGCTTACCGGCTCGGCACCGGCGGTAAAGTAGCACAGGGTGCGGCTTTGCACCGAGTCCAGGAGGGCTTCGTCTGAGAGGCGTGCCGTCTGGGCTTGGGCAACACCGGCGCAGACCAGCGTGCAGGTCAGGAGGAACGATAGAACCCGTTTCATGGATGTGGCGCGGATGTGGTTATTCATAAACGAACGAGGCGGCTTTCACGTTGGCACTGCTGCCTCCGATGAATACCTGGAATTCGCCAGGCTCGGCCACGAAGTCGAGTTGGCTGTTGTAGAACTTCAAGTCGTCTGGCGTAATGGTGAACTTCACTTGCTTGGATTCGCCCGGGGTGAGCAGTACTTGGCGGAAGCCTTTCAACTCTTTTACCGGGCGGGTCACGCTGCCCTCCAGGTCGCGGATATACAGTTGCACTGTTTCCACACCGGTATGCTTGCCGGTATTGGTCACGATGACCGATGCCGTGAGCTGGCCATTGGCGGGCAGGGTGGTGCTGCTCAGGTTGATGTCGCAATAGGAGAAAGTGGTGTAGCTCAAGCCGTGACCGAAGGGGTAGAGCGGTTCGTTGGGACAGTCGAGATACTTGGTGGTGTATTTTTGATGCGGGTCGAAGGGGCGGCCCGTATTCTTGTGGTTGTAGTAAATCGGTATCTGGCCCACATTGCGCGGGAAGGTCATGCTGAGTTTGCCCGACGGGTTGGCTTTACCATACAGCACTTCGGCCACGGCGTTGCCGCCCTGTGTGCCGGGATACCACGCTTCAAGTATGGCATCCATGTGCTCGTCTTCCCAAGGCAGGGTGAGCGGGCGGCCGTTCATCAGCACCAGTACGATGGGTTTGCCGGTACGTTCTAATGCCCGCAGCAGTGCCTGTTGGTTTTCGGGCAGGGAGATGTCCGAGCGGCTGGCAGCTTCCCCGCTCATGCCGAAAGGTTCGCCCAGCACGGCCACCACTACGTCGGCCTGGCGGGCGGTGCGCACGGCTTCCTGCAACAGGCGGCCGGCGGGGGCGGTTTTCTCTATCATGGCTCCGTGCGGGTTCAGTTTGCCGATGAGTGCATCGTCTTCCAGCAGGTTGCAGCCTTGTGCGTACAGGCAGTTGGCCGTGCCCACCGTGTTGGCTACGCCTTCCCACACGGTGACCGCCTTGCGCCAGTCGCCTGCTGCGCTCCAGTTGCCGATGAGGTCGCGGCGCCCTTTGACGAACGGCCCGATGAAGGCTACTTTTTGATTGGCTTTCAACGGAAGCACTTCCGCCTCGTTTTTCAGCAGTACCATGCTTTTGATGGCGGCTTCCTTGCTCAATGCCAGCTTGTCTGCGGACATGATTTCATTCTTGGCGCGTTCTTCGCTCACGTATTTGTAGGGGTCGGCGAACAGTCCCAGTTTGTATTTTGCTTCCAGGACGCGGCGGCAGGCGGCATCGACTACCGACTCGGGCAGCCGTCCGCTGCGCACCAGGTCGGCGGCCGTGGCCAAGAAGTATTCGCTCACCATGTCCATGTCGGTACCGGCGTTCAGGGCAAGTTCGCTCACTTTGGGCATGTCGCCTAAACCGTGGTGCACCAGTTCCATGGTAGCCGTGTAGTCGGTCACCACGAATCCATCGAAGCCCCATTCGTGGCGCAGCAGGTCGGTGAGCAACCAGCGGTTGGCCGTGGCGGGCACTCCGTCTATTTCGTTGAACGAAGTCATCACGCTGCCCACCCCGGCTTCTACGGCCGCATGGTAGGGAGGTAGGTATTCGTTGTACATGCGGATGCGGCTCATGTCCACGGTGTTGTAGTCGCGTCCGGCTTCACTTGCTCCATAAAGGGCGAAGTGCTTGAGACAGGCCATCACGGTGTTTGCTTTCGCAAGGTTGTCCAGCTGGTAATTTTCCACCATGGTGCGGGCTATGCACGAGCTGAGGTAGGGGTCTTCACCGTTGCTTTCGCTCACCCGTCCCCAGCGGGGGTCGCGCACGATGTCCACCATGGGCGAGTACACCCAGTTTACTCCGTCGGCACTGGCTTCTTCGGCGGCGGCGCGTGTTACGCGTCCGATGAGGTTCAAATCCCACGAGGACGACAGACCGAGGGGAATGGGAAATATCGTCTTGTGCCCGTGTACCACGTCGTAGCCCGACAACAGGGGGATGCCCAGGCGGCTTTCCTTCACGGCGAGGTCCTGCAAGCGGCGCACGGCGTCGGGCGTGAAGGTGTTGAACACGCCGCCTACCTGCCCGGCCTTGATTTTTTCTTCTACGTTCTCGCTCAGGATGGGGCCGGTGATGTCGAAGCCGACCGATACCAAATTGAGCTGGCCTACTTTTTCCTCTAATGTCATCTTGCCCATCAGGTTCGAGATGAAGCGGTCCATTTCCGCATCTGTCTGGTCGGTTTGTCGCGTGCCGCAGGCGGTCAGCAGGGCGATGCCCAGCAGTAGTGCCGCCGTTTTTTTCATGCTTTTTACCATATAATATTGTACGATATTGAGTGTTGCTTTTGTTATTACGTTGTTTTTACTGCGTCCGTGTGGAAATTTGGCTGTGTTACTACAGAATTTTTACCGCGTTACTACGGAATTTTGGCTGCGTCAGCAGGCTTTTTTTCCTTGCCCGTTTTCCACCGGAAAGCGGTGTGCTGTCAGTTCAATGCTGGCGACGAGAAGCCCAGTTTGCGCAGTCCGTCTTGCACTTCGGGGATAGACATGAACAAGTCCCATATCAGCCCGGTGCGGTAGTTTTCTATCATCACGATGATGGGACCCTGGTCGATGGCCAGGTATTGATCGTCGAACCAGCGGGCCGTGAGGTTGAAGGCATCGTAGAAGCCGTATCCCTCTTCGTCCCACAGGCGGTCGCCCAGTTTGTAGTAGAAGTGGCGCAGGGCGGCCATGGACTCCTGTGGCGTGTAGGGCATGGAGGACAGGGCGGCGGTAGGGGCAATCACTCCCTGGTCGTTCGACGGGTCGTGGGCCGAGTAGCCGTTGTTGCCATCGCTGGCTGTAAGTCCCCAGCAAGCGTTGCCGTAGCCCACGTAGCGTTTGGGATTGTCCACGCAATAGCTGTGGTTGATGAGCGTGTGGTTGCGGTTTTGCTCCCAATAGTCATCGATGTAGGTGTCGCGCAGCCCTTTGGGGTTCAGTCCGAGGAACGAGTAGTGGGCAAAGAACAGCGGGCCGCCGTAGTCGCTTCCGGCGGGCAGCGTGTAGCCGTAATACGTCTGGCCGTTGAGCATGTCGCCTCCTTGCGCCCAACCGGTGGTGTACACTTGCTTGTCGATGGGGTGGGTGGGCGACGAGGCGGCCAGCACGTAGGTGATGAGTGCCTCGCTCCATCCGCCCACGGGCAAGCCGACGGCCCATTCGTAGTCGGGGCTCCAGTTCCAATAGAGCACGTTCTGGCGGTCGCGGTTGAAGAAGCTCCATTCTACCCCTTCCCACAAGGCGGTGATGTCGGTGCGGAGGGCTTCCTCCTGCGGCTGGTCGAAATACTGTCGGGCGGTGAGCAGGCCTTGCATGAGGAATGAGGTTTCTACGATGTCGGCTCCGTTGTCCGTGGGGCTGAAAGGCAGCGTCTTGCCCGTGGAACCGTCTATCCAGTGCGAGAAAGCCCCATGGAATGTTTCGCAGTCGTCTTTCAAGAATTCCACGATGCGGCAGATTCGTTCGTAGGCCTCGGCGCGGGTGATGAAGTCGCGTTCGGCGGCCACAATCATGGCCATGATGCCGAAGCCTGTGCCGCCCGTGGTCACCGTATTGCCCGCTTGGTCGCGTTCGAGCGCCATGCCGCAGTGAGGGTGCGCCCCTTCCCAGAAATAGCGGAACGTGTGCCGCTGCACTTTGTCGAGCAGTTCCTCGTCCGGGATGCGCGGGTACTTGTCGATGGTGTCTATTTCCGTGATGATGGTGTAGCTGCGGCCCGTGTTGAGCAGCGTGCCTTGCGCCGAGCGGATGCCTTGCCATACGTTGAGCCGGTATTGGGAGAAAAAGTCCAGTCCGTCCCGTGGGTACAGCCCAATCACCGAGTCGCCGCATTCGTAGCGCACGTCCACGTCGAGCAGGTTTTCCTCGTCCTCGTAAGGCATGAGGTGTATGTTGCCTTCCACCGTGCCTTTGTCTACCGGTTGCGTGAAGCGTATCTTCAAGGGCGACTTGGCCCATACGCCTGAATAGGTCACGTCATCGTATTGCACGCCCCCGTCTACGACCAGTTGCGCGATGCGGAACGAGGTGTCGTATACCTCCTCTTGTTGGCAGGTGGGCAGCAACAGGGTAACGGCAGCCGCTAAGAGCGGCATGAATCGTGTCTTGTTTGTCATGAGTTTATCGTTTGGAGTTGTATAAATCTTTGATTTGTTTGTCGGTCAGGAATTGCGTGTAGAAGCGGAACTGGTCTACCATGCCGGGGAAGGTGGCTTCCCAGCCTTGCACTTCCGCGCCTTCGGCCACTTGGGGGGACGTGATGTTCTGGAACGCGCCGAGCAGTACGGCTCCCGTGTGGGCGAAGGTGAGTTCGCCGAAGTCGGCCGAGGTCTTGGCAAATATCTTTTCGCCATCGCGGAAGTAGGTGATGGTGGAACTTTTCCCGCTGTACCGGATGGCCAGGTGCGTCCATTTGTCCAGCACGTTGTCCAGGTATATCTCCGGTGTGTTGTCTTTGGCCACCCAGAAGTCCTTCAGTACGCCGCCCCGGTGGTTGCGGATGTGCGTGGCTATGGGCAGTTTCCCGTTTTCCGGCGCGTCGATCAAGATGTCCAGGTTGCCTATCCAGTCAGTCCCGGTACGGTCGGCAATGGAGAACAGGGCTTGTCCGCCCGTGGCCTGCTCCGTGGCGAGGTTTATCCAGCAGGAGATGGTGAAGCCGGTCATTTCGGATAGCTGTTCGCGCAGGTCGATACCATGGAAGTCGGTTGCCAAGGTGTCAATCAGCACGTATTGGCCGGGTGCTCCCTGCATGGCTGTGCCCGACACGCCCGGGACGAACGTGATGCCTTCGGCCTGTACCGGGAAGGCGTAGATGCTGCTGTCGGCCGTGCTCTCGTGGTCGAACGTGAGGTAATAGGCCAATGGCGACGAGGGCGGGTCGGGGATGAGGGTCATTTCGGGGTATTCGAAGTGTTGGCACGAGCCAAGCGCGGCCGCGATGGCCAGCGGCAGGGTCATTCGTCCGATAGTATTCAGTTGTTTGGTCATAGGTAGCATGTGATGGGTGGTTAGTAATCCGGGTTTTGTTTCAGTATGCCGTTGGACTTGTCTATCTCCTGTTGCGGGATGGGTAGCAGGCGGTGGCGGCGTTCGTAGTGGGTTTTGCCCACGGCGTGCAGGGTCTTGATGTCGTATACTTCATTGCC
Organism: uncultured Bacteroidales bacterium; assembly: GCA_949297975.1. Taxonomy (GTDB): domain Bacteria; phylum Bacteroidota; class Bacteroidia; order Bacteroidales; family Paludibacteraceae; genus QVMH01. The sequence continues at coordinate 23,305 of CASFUX010000011.1, read as the reverse complement.
CGTGAGGCCATTTTTCTCATCCTGTATGCCCCAGCGTACCAGGTCGTAAAAGCGTTCGTGCTCCATGGCAAACTCTACGCGGCGTTCGTGGCGGATGAAGTCGCGCAGTTCGGCCTGGTCGGTGGTGGTGCGTTGGGGCAGCAGGCGGGCATCGCCGCCGCTGGCACGGTTGCGTACCTGGTTGAGCCAGTCGAGGGCTTCTTTCGTTTTCTCCTCGCCTCCTATTTCGTTGGCGGCTTCGGCAGCCAGCAGCAGCGCATCGGCGTAGCGGATGAGGCGCACGTTGACCCATTCGCCGAAGCGGGAGTTGACCTCCAGCCGGATGGCCGGGTCGGTGTACACCTTCTTGTTCCAGTATTTGCGCGGCAATTCGGACGTGGGGGCGGGCACTTCCTCGCCGTAGGGTTCGTTGCGCTGTCCGGCGTAGAGCAGGGTGGCATCTTTGCGGGGGTCGTTTTCTTCGAAAGCGTGTTCTGCCAGGTCGTCCGAGGGGGTATTCCAGCCCCAACCTAAGTTCCAGTCGCCGCTGCCGCGCACCCCTTGCCGCCCGGCGTAGGTGATGCCGTAGTTGTCGCTTTTGGTGTAGTGGGCCTGTATCTCGAAAATGGAGCCGCTGTTCAGCTCGCCGCTTTCGCGGAATATCATTTCGTAAGGCGTGTTCAGGTCGTACACCCCGGAACTGATGACGGCTTTGGCCGCCGCATAGGCTTGCTGCCACATCTGCCGGGTGACGAACGTGCGGGCTTGCAGCGTCTGTGCCGCTCCCGATGTGAGGCGGCCTTTGAACTGTTCGTCCCACGTCAGGGGCAATGTACTGGCTGCAAATGCCAGGTCGGAGTCGATGAGGGAATAGATGTCGTCCACGGATGCTTTGGGAATGTTGGCATCTTCGGCTACTTGTATTTTGAAGTCTACTTTGGGCACTTCGCCGAATGTACGTACTAAGTTGAAGTACGCATAGGCCCGCATGAACTTGGCTTCGCCCATGTTCACCCGCGTGGTGTAGTCGTCCAAGTCGCCTTGCTGCTCGATGTCGGAGATGACGCTGTTCGCATGGTGGATGAGTTGGTAGTGGTGGGTCCAGTAGGCTTGCATCAGCCAGTGGGTGGCCGCATATTCGAAGTTGTCGAACATGGCTTCGGCATCGACTCCGTCGCTCACCGTGCTGCCTTTGTCGGCATCGTCCGAACGGATGGAGTGGATGGCCACGAATTGCAGTCCCGATGTGCCTTCGGAGCGCAGGTCTGCGTAAAGCCCCATGACCTGCCCCTCGAACGAGCCGCCTTCGTCAAAATCGCCTTGGGTGAGCGTGCCCAGCGGCTCGCGCGACAGGAAACCGGTGCATGACGTGCAGCACAACAGCAGGGATAAGGCCGATAGTATCGGTAGTTTCATGTTTTGGGTTGTTTTCATATTCCAATCAGATGTAATCGTTTTCTAAAATGTGAGGTTGATGCCGAAAGTGTAGATGGCGGGGATGGGATACGTGCCGTTGTCCACGCCGAACTGCACGGTGCTGCCGCCGATTTCGGGCGTGAAGCCCGTGTTACGCTTGAACGTGTACAGGTTCTGGGCATTCAGGTAGATGCGGAAGCCTTGCATGTGCATGACCTCAAGCAGCTTGGGGCTGAAGTTGTAACCTATCTGCACGTTGCGGATGCGGAAGAAACTTCCATCCTCGATGTAATAGCTGGATATTTCGCGGTTGTTGGCACGTTCGTCGTTCAGGATGGGTTCCCAGTTGGATGTGCCCGGACCGTGCCAGCGGTTAAGCCGTTCCACCTGGTAGTTGAATTGGGCATAGGCATTGCGGTTCCAGTTGCGGAATATTTCGTTGCCGTACACGCCCATCACGTCCACCGACAAGTCAAACTGCTTGTAGCCCACGCTGATGGTTCCGCCGTAGGTGAAGTCGGGCGTGGGATTGCCTATCATGGTGCGGTCATCGGTGGTAATGTAGCCGTCGTGGTTGATATCGGCATACTTGATGTCACCCGGGTGCACGGTTGCTATCTTGCTTTCGGGCGACTGGGCTATCTCGGCGTACGTCTGGTAAATGCCGATGGATTTATATCCGTAGAAGTAGCCGATGGGGTATCCGCTCGACGTGCGCGACATGTCCACAATGTTGTCGTAGTTCATGACTTTGTTTTTTAACGTCGTCAGGTTGCTGCTCACGGAGTAGTTCCAGTCGCCCACCTTGTCCGACCACGAGGCCGCCAGTTCTACGCCTTGATTTTCTATGTCGCCCAAGTTGCTCAGTCCCGGCACCGTGCCCGACACACCCGGCACGATGGCCAGGAAACCTTTGGTCATTTTGTGGAAGTAGTTGGCTTCTACGTGCAGGCGGTTTTGCAGGCTGTAGGCATCAGCCCCCACTTCCCAAGAGAAGATGCGTTCCCAATGCAGGTCGGGGTCAGGCAGGTACTTGGGCGTGTAGCCCGGGTAGATGGCATCGCCGAAGACGCCGGTGGAGGTGTTCTCCATTTCGGGATAGCCCGGGTAACGCCACGCCGGGTCGATGTTCTGGCTGCCGAGTATGCCCCACGAGCCTTTCAACTTCAGGTAGTCGAACGCCCGGTTGCCGTGCATGAATTCCTCTTCGGTGAGTACCCAAGCCGCCCCGATGGCCCCGAAGCTTTCCCACATGTTATCGTTATAGGCGAAGGCCGATGCCCCGTCGCGGCGGAAGGATGCGTTCAGCAAGTACTTGCCTTGATAGTTGTACAAGGCACGGAAGAGGAAGGAGGCCGTTGCTGTCTCCCACTGTCCGCTTGCATTGGTGGCTTCCGAACCGTCACCGATGCTTAAATACCAGTATTTGGGGTCGTCGGGAATCGGGGTTCCGGCGAATTGTTTGCGTGTGCCCGACACCTCGGAATAGGCGTTATAGTAGGTGGTGAAGCCGCCCGTGAGTGTCAGTCCATGGTCGCCCAGCTGCTTTTTGTAGGTGAGCGTGAAGTCGCTTTGCAGCTTGGTGTACATGTTTTGTGCCTGGCTGATGGAAGTCTCGCGCGACAACTCGTCCACGTGGTTCTCCAATTCGGGGTTGTATACCGACACCAAGGGGCTGTAGTCGCGGGTCTGGTTGAAGCCGTAGTCGGCAAACAGGGATGCGCGGAAGTTGAAATCGCGCAGGAAGGTCCAGTCGGCGTACACGCTCCCGGCAATGCGGTATTCGTTGGCTATCCGCGTGTCTTTTTTCTCGTCAATTTCAATCATGGGATTCCACACCTGAGACCGTTGGAAGTCGGGCAGCGTGTGGTACATGCCGCTGGCTTCGTCGCGCACGGGAGCGATGGGGGCGGCTACAATCGCCGTGGATACCGATTTGGAATTGGCCGGGTTGGCCTTGTAGCCGTTGACTTGGAAACCGACCTTCAGTCCGTCCGTTACCTTGAACTCGCTGTTGAGGTTCAGTGATATCTTGTCCATGTGTTCGTGCTTGATGATGCCTTCTTCGTACATGTAGCCTAAGCCCATGTAAAATTTGCTGCGGTCGGTTGAGCCGGAGATGCTTACGTTATCATAGGTCATCCAGCCTGTTTGGAATATCTCGTCTTGCCAGTCAGTATTCGCTTGCCAGTTCGTGTAGTCGTAGGGCGTGGTGATGCCTTGGTTGAGCCGTTGCTCGTTGTAAAGCTCGATGAACTGGGATGCATTGGTTAGCTTCATGCGGTTGGATACCTGCTTGGCACCTACCGTGGAGTTTACGTTGACTACTACCTTGCCCTCTTGAGCTGTCTTGGTGGTGATGATGATGACTCCATTGGCACCGCGTACCCCGAAGATGGCAAGCGATGACGGGTCTTTCAGTACCTCCATGGACTCGATGTCGGCAGGATTTAGGAAGTTGATATTGTCGTTGAACAGTCCATCCACGATGTATAAGGGTTTGGCTCCGTTGATGGAGTTTGTGCCTCGAATGCGAATGTCCGGTTCTGCACCGGCCTGCCCTGAGTTCGTGATTTGTACGCCGGCCACTTTCCCTTGTATGGAAGAAATGGGGTTGCTGGCAGGCCGATCGGCCACATCGGCTCCCTTGATACTGGCTATCGTGCCCGTGAGGTCGCGCTTCTTGGCACTACCATAACCGATGACTACCGTTTCGGTCAGCATGACCGAGCTTTCCTGCAAGGTCACATTCATGATGGGGTTGGTGCCCACGGTGCGTTGTTCCGTCTCCATGCCGATATAGGAAAATGTCAGCACGTCGCCCTCCGAGGCAGCGATGGAGTAATGCCCGTTGAAGTCGGTGATGGTGCCATTGGAAGTACCTTCCACCACGACCGATACGCCGATGAGGCTTTCGCCCGCCTTGTCGCGTACGGTGCCAGTGATGGTTTGTGCTTGTACGTGGCACAGGATACTCGCAAACAGGCACAAGCAAAGAGCGAGCAGGCTTTTGTTGATGGTACGTTCGGGCTTGCTTTTAGAATTAGAAGAAAACAGTTTCTTTCCTTTCATGATACAACAATGATGAGTTGAGTGAATGTTGTTGAATTGTCTTTGTTTGACGAGGCAAAAGTAAAAGCAGCTTGTCAAGCGTGCAAGAAAATACCATGCACTATGTTACATCAAAGGCTTAAAAGGCGGGCGTTCTCCTTTCATATATACTACAACAAAGGGGTTGAAAAACTTTTTAGTTCGTTGATAAAAAGAAGTATACAGGAAGACCGTTTTTCAAAAACACTTGAGCATATTCCTTCTGAAGGAAGTCTTGTGACGGCGGATTGCGGACTGCCTATGTGGGGAGGATGAGCCATGCCTTTGACCCTAAACGACCATTAGATCATTCGGAGAAATCAAGCAAAGTCTAAAGACCGTTTGGGGCTTAAGTGGATAATAGCAAACAAGTCCCGATGTCTGTCATCGGGACTTGCTTTTCAAAGGGCAGTACAGGATGGGAAATGCTCTGTGCTGCTTTGTTGTCGTGTTTTGCCGGAACGGCTGTTGTGCCTTGGATGCCATGCGCTTGGCTGCCGCCGTCCGTTATTCGGGGGTGATGTCACTGGCGGATGGCAGGTCCTTCCACCCTTCGCCGTAGGCATCGTATGCATCGGTTATCACCACGAAAGCGCGGGGTTCGAATTCCTTTATCTTGAACTTGAGGCTGGCTGCTTCCTTGTAGCTCACCACGAGGAAAAGCATCTCTTTGTCCTCGCCCGAATACATGCCGCTGCTCTTGATGTACGTGCCGGAGCGGCTCAGGTCGTTCAGAATGTAGTCCTGCAAGTCCACCAGCCGCTTTTCGCTGATGACGAACATCAGTTTGTCGTCCTTCGAACCGCTCACCATGAAGGCTACCACCCGCGAGGTGATGTAGATGGCGATGAGGGAGTACAGGGAGAGGTGGATGGAAGGCTCGCCCGCGTCCTTGGCACTGCCCAACCCGAAGCCGATGACTACCAGCCCGAAGAGCACCACGATGGCATCGACCAGCAGGATGCCTTTGGAGAAGGGCAGGTGCGTGTATTTCTGCAATATCATGGCCACGATGTCGCTGCCGCCCGTGGTGGCCTGGTTGCGTGCCACCAGACCCACCCCGATGCCGATGAGTATGGCTCCGATGAGCGAGGCCAGCATTAGCTGGTCGGACAGGTTGATGATGCCGCCCAGCAGTTGCGTGGGGTCGAGCATCTCCAAGGCTTCGCGGTCGGGGTAGGAGACGAGCGAAAGCCCGTTCATGATGAGCGGCGTGAGCAGGGCGGCCACGATGGTGCGTATCCCCAGCTTGGCCCCGAGCAGCACCACGGAGAGGATGAGCAGGGGGATGTCGAAGCAATAGCCGAACGTGCCGACCTGTATCGAGGGGAACAGGTTGTGCAGCACGATGCTTGCCCCGTACACGCCTCCCGGCACGATGTTGTACGGGTTGATGAAGAACACGAATCCCGCGGCCATGACGGTGCAGCCCAGCACGATGTTGACCCACGATGTGATAGTCTTGACCATGTCCTTAGAGTTTGTCCTCGATCATGTTGATTTTCTGTTCCAGCAGGCGGCATTCTTCCTTCAGGCCTTCTATTTTGCGTTCCATTTCCTTCAGGATGCTGTCGGCCTTTTTTGACTTGGCGGAGAAGAAGCCCATGTTGTTCTCATACGTGGCGATTTCGGCTTTCAAGTGCTCGTATGCCCGCACCATCTTGTCGCGTTCGCGGTAGAGTTTCTGCTCGCCTTTGGTCGTCATGTCCTCCAGGTTCGTGCGGAACGTTTCCAGCCGTCGGTTGTTGGCATCGATGTTCAGCGCGTCAAACTGCTTGTCGATGGCTGCCCGGTAGGCCTTGTACACCTTGTCTTTGTCCTTGAAGGGCACGTGTCCCACGCGGCGGAAGTCTTCTATCAGCTGTTTCAGGGCAGCGTGTGCCTTGCCCGCATCGGTCACGTCCAGCGTGTCTATCTGCTCGATGATTTCTTTTTTCTTCTTCAGGTTTTCCAGTTCTTCGGAGCGTTGTTCCGACGTGTTCTGGTGCTTTTGTTCGAAGAAATAGTCGCAAGCCGCGATGAATCGTTTCCACAATTCTTCGGAATGCTTCCTCGATACCGGTCCTACTTGCTTCCATTCGTTTTGCAGTTTCATCAGCTTGTCGGCCGTGGCTTTCCAGTCGGTGCTGTCCTTCAGTGCTTCGGCCTGTTCGCACAAGGCGCGTTTTTTGTCCAGGTTGGCCAGTGTCTCGGCTTTCTGCGTCTTGTAGAAGTCTGTTTTCTTGGCAAAGAATTCGTCGCAGGCTTTCCGGTAGCGTTCGAACACCTTTTGGTTCGACTTGCGCGGGCCGAAGCCTATCGTGCGCCATTCTTCCTGCAAGCCTTTGACGGTTTGGCTGGCGGCATCCCATGCTGCGTATGATTTCAACTCGTCGGGGTTGATGGCTTCCAGTTTTTCGCACAAGGCTTCTTTTTTGGCGAGGTTTTCTTCTTCGCCTTGGTGCAGTTCGTCGAAGTAGCTTTGCTGTCTTTTGTTGATTTCGGATGTCGCCTTTTTGAAGCGGTTCCATATTTCCTCGCGTATTTCGCGGGCCACGGGACCTATTTCGCGCCACTCCTCGTGCAGCTTTTGCAGTTGGCGTGCGGCGGCCACGATGTCGGCTTCTTCCGCGAGCTTTTCGGCGGCTTCGCACAACAGTATCTTGGCTTCCAGGTTTTTCTTGAAGTCGTATTCCCGCAGTTCGTTGTTTATCTTAATCAAGTCCCAGAACTTTTCCTGCACCAGGTTGTACTGCTTCCACAGGTCGGTGGACATGGGGGCGGGCACGGCACCGATGGTTTTCCACCGTTGCTGCAAGTCTTTGAATTCGTTGATGTGCCCGGCCACGTCGTCCGCTGATTCGGCGATGGCGCGCATTTGTTCCAGTATGTGTTGCTTTTGCAGCAGGTTGTTTTCCCTTTCCTGTTCCATGCGGGCGGCGTAGGCGGCTTTTTTCGCCTTGAAGTCGCTCAGCAGGCTTTTCAGCGTGGCTTCCAGTTCGTCTCTTTCGGGCTTGAAGTCGGCTTCGTCGGCATCTTCCGCTTCCAGGAAGGCTTTCTTTTGTTCTTCCAGTTCTTGGTTCAGTTTTTTGTAGAAGAATTGCTTGATGAGTTCCACGTCCTCCTTGGCTTCCTGCACTTCGCGGTTCACCGCTTCGCGCAGGGCCTGCACCAACGCGGCGCGGTCGAACGAGGCATAGATTGCGGCGGCGTTCTTTTCGGCCGGGGCGGCTTCATCTTCGGGCTGGACTTCCACTTGCCCTGCCGGTTGCGGGTCGGGCGCGGCGGCTGGTGCTTCGGCCGGTGTGTCGGCGGGGGCTTCTTCGGGAGCTGTTTCGGTTACTTCCGGTGTGGTTTCGGGTGTTGCTTGTGTTTCGTTTACCGCTTCTTCCTGTGTCGGTTTCGTTTCCTTGTTTAGTTCAAGTGGGTCCATGTCCAAGATATTTAATTAATTCTTAATTACGCCGTCCGGATGGCGGGTGGCGCGCTTCTGTTTCACAGAGACAAAAGTAGGCTTTTTTTTCTGAAAAAGCTGCAATTACGTTAAAAAGTTGATGATGTTGTGCAACACCTGCCGTTTGGGGTGCGTGTAAGGGCGGCGAGAAGGGCTGCAAGGGGCTTCGGGAAGCGTTGGTACGGAAATTTTACGGCGTTGGTACGGAAATTCGGCTGCGCAGTAACGGAAATTTCTTTGTGCACTAAAGGAATTTCCGGGTCGTGCGGAGGGGATAATCAAAAAACACAATAGGCACAATAGTTTTGAAAGCTATTGTGCCTATTGCGTTTGTTGTATTGTCGCGGCTCAGTCGTGGCGGTGCGACACGTAGGTATTGGCCTGCTGGGCGGGGTTTATCTGCACGTCGTTGATCATGACGTGGGCGGGGCGGGTGACGATGAATTCGAGCACGTCGGCCACGTCGTCGGCGCAAAGGGGTTGCAGCCCGCGATAGACGGCCTTGGCCTTGTCCGCGTCGCCGTGGTAACGCACGAGGGAGAACTCCGTCTCCACCATGCCGGGCGAGATGGAGCTGACCTTGATGCCGTGCTTGACCAGGTCGAGGCGCATGCCCCGCGTGATGGCGTTCACGGAGTGTTTCGTGCCGCAGTACACGCTGCCGCCGGGGTACACCTCGATGCCCGCGATGGAGGAGAGGTTGACGATGTGCCCCGACTGCCGCCGCACCATGCCGGGTACGATGAGCTTCGTGACGTAGAGCAACCCTTTGACGTTGGTATCGACCATGCGCTCGAAGTCGTCTGTCGAACTTTCGTCGAACGGGTCGGCACCGGCGGCCAGCCCGGCATTGTTTACCAATAAATCAATGTCCCGGTACGCTTCAGGCAGGGAACTGATAGCCGCCTCGCAGGCAGCCCGGTCGCGCACGTCGAAGCACAGGGGCAGCACGTCCGTGCCGTATTCTGCCCGCAGGCTGTCGGCCAGTGCGTGCAACCGTTCTTCACGTCGGCCGGTGATGACCAGCCGGTAACCTAACTTGGCCAACCGCCGGGCCATGGCCTCGCCAATGCCAGCGGTGGTTCCGGTGATGAAAGCAGTCTTTGCCATATGGGTAGCGGATAGCAGGTAGCGAGGAGCGGGTAGGGTTGTCGGGTATGCAGGCGAACCATGCTCCCCGCTACTCATTACCTATATATTAAATGTATATACGCATCAAGCCAATCTCCCCACTCCTCCGTCCCTTTTCACGGAAAACGGACTGCTTTTTTGAACGCAGAGACGCTACGGCGCAGAGGCGCAAAGAGAGAAAAACGTTGCGGCTTGGCGACTTGGCGTCTTTGCGTTCAAAAATAAAACATCGGAGGCAAGAGAAGCGGTGGGACATTTGGCGTCATGCGGATGATGTATATTATAGATGCAAATTGTGGTGCATCCGTTCCTTCTTCGTCTTCATGTAGGCGATGTTGTAGGGATTGGGGGCTATTTCCAGCGGCACGTTCTCCACGATGGAGAGGCCGTAGGATTCCAGTCCGATGCGTTTCTTCGGGTTGTTGGTCATCAGGCGTATCTTGCCCACGCCGAGCGAACGCAGGATTTGCGCCCCGATGCCGTAGTCGCGTTCGTCGGCCTGGAAGCCGAGGTGCAGGTTGGCATCTACCGTGTCGAGGCCTTCTTCCTGGAGCTTGTAGGCCTTTATCTTGTTCATCAGCCCGATGCCGCGCCCTTCCTGGTTCATATAGACGATGACGCCCTTGCCTTCCTGCTCAATCAGCTGCATGGCCTTGTGCAGTTGCTCGCCGCATTCGCACCGGCATGAGCCGAACACGTCGCCCGTCATGCACGAGGAGTGCACCCGTACCAATATCGGTTCGTCGGGTTGCCATTCGCCCTTGACGAGGGCCACATGTTCCTTGCCGTTCGATACCTGGCGGAAGGGCGTGAGGTGGAAGTGCCCGTAGGCCGTGGGCAGGTCCACCGTCTCGCCCTTTTCGATGAGCGACTCTGTGCGCAGGCGGTAGGCGATGAGGTCGGCGATGGAGATGAGCTTGAAGCCGTACTCGTCGGCCATGCGGCGCAGTTCGGGCAGGCGTGCCATGGTGCCGTCGTCGTTCATCACCTCCATGAGGGCGGCGGCGGGGTACAGGCCGGCCAGTTTGGCCAGGTCCACGCAAGCCTCGGTGTGCCCGGCGCGTCGCAGCACGCCGCGGTCCTGGGCGTAGAGCGGGTTGACGTGTCCCGGACGGCCAAAGGTCTCGGGGGTCGAGGCGGGGTCGGCCAGGGCGCGGATGGTGGCGGCGCGGTCGGCTGCTGATACGCCGGTGGTGCATCCTTCCAGCTTGTCCACGGTGACGGTAAAGGGCGTGCCCAGCACCGAGGTGTTGTTCACCACTTGGTGCGGCAGGTCCAGTTCTTCGCAGCGTGACAGGGTGATGGGGGCGCACAGCACGCCCCGGGCATGTTTCAACATGAAGTTGACCTTTTCGGGGGTAATCAGTTCGGCGGCAATGACCAGGTCGCCTTCGTTTTCGCGGTCCTCGTCGTCCACCACGATGACGAATTCTCCCTTGCGGAAGTCCTCAATCGCTTCTTCTATCGAATCCAGTACTTTCTTTTCCATACGTCTGTTTTTTTTGAGTTACAAGCTACAAGCTACGAGCTACAAGTGCCATGCGGGACGCTACAAGCTACAAGTGCCATGCGGGGTGGAGGCATCCGCTTCCCGCTTCTCGCCCTTTTGGCCCTTCGGCGGCTTGTAGCTTGTAGCTTGTAGCTTGTAGCTTTTTAATTTATTCTTTATATTTTCAAATATCTTCTGGTAATGGTCGGAGCTGAACAGCGTGGCATCCACGGCGGCCTTGTAGGTGAGGAAGATGCCGATGGGCAGCAGCACCACCGAGCTGAGCCACATGCCTTGGTACACGTCCCAAAGGCCTTCGCGTGCCATCTTGTAGCCCGTGTTGTCGATGATGTAGTACACCAGGAACATGAGCACGGACACCACGGTGGGCATGCCCAGCCCGCCTTTGCGGATGATGGCCCCCAGCGGGGCACCGATGAAGAAGAAGATGAGGCAGGCAAACGACAGGGTGAACTTGCGGTGCAGCTCGATGAGATGACGGCGCACGTAGGTGATGGAGTCGTTCACCATGATTTTGTTGTACTGCACCTGGTCGCGCCGTTCCTTGGCGGTGGATACGGCTTGCGACATGGCGTATTCCATGTCTGCCTGGTCGAGTGCCAGGAACAGCGAGTCCGCGTCATAGGCGGCGGGGGAGGGGGCGGCCTGGGGCATGGTGTCGCGCTTCGCCGCCTGGTCGAACCGCCGGTAGTTGTTGCGCAGGATTTCCTGTCCCTGTTGTTCCAACTTCACGTCCAATATCTTGTTTACCGAGTCGATGGACACGGCCAGCTCGCGGGCATTCTTGCTCACGTGCTGGTCCTTCATGATGGACTCGTCGTAGCGGTTCAGGTCCGAGTCGAAGTCGATGAGTATTTCCTTCTTCTTGAATACCTCGCGGCGGTAGGGGATGCTGCCCTGCTGCTTGTTGCCGCGTCCCTGCTGCTTGATGTTCTCGAAGCTCTCGCCATCGAACAAGGTAAGCAGCAGGTACTTGTTGTCACCCGTCAGCTGCACGTAGCCCGAGTCGGCGGTCATCACCGTGGCGTTGTTGAAGCCGCCGGAAAAGTCGTATATCATCATGTTCTTCAGCGTCTTGTTGTCCCGTTCGCGCACGTACACGGTCATTCCCTCGATGCCGGAGTAGAATTCGCCCACGGGAATGTCCAGTTCGGGCGACTTCTGGCGGAGGGAGAATAGCAAGGTCCACAGTTTGGTTTGCGCCATGGGCAGCACCGCGTTGGAAAAGTAAAACGCCCCGACGCAGATGAATGAAATGAGGAAGATGAGGGGGCGCATGATGCGGAACAGGGAGATTCCAGCTGCCTTCATGGCCGTGAGTTCGAAGTTCTCGCCCAAGTTGCCGAACGTCATGAGCGAGGCCAGCAGGATGGCCAGCGGCAGCCCCAGCGGCACCATGGTGAACGAGGCGTAGAGGAAGAACTCCGCCAGCACGCCGATGGATATGCCCTTGCCTACCAAGTCCTTCACGTGCATCCACAGGAATTGCATCAGCAGGATGAAGATGCAGATGAGGAACGTCATCATGAACAGCGTGAAGAAACGCTTCAGCATGTATAGGTCAATCTTTTTCACGTGGATGCGGCTGCCGGGGTTATAACAGGCGGACAAAAATACGCCAAAAATTCGGAAGGGACGGCATGGCGTATGCGAAATATCTTTAAAATGAACGGGGATGTTTCTTGGTTTATGCGGGAATATTTTCCCGGTTATTAGCATGAGTTTTACTGCCCACAGCAATCTATGTTAATTTGCAAATAAAATTTCATTTTTCTCATGCCGCTTCGTGGAAGCACTCGCCGTTCCTCATCATGTCGACCAGGATATGCAGCATTTTGTTCTTGACATTGTTCCGGACGATGTTCGGGTGCTTGCCCCTGGCGAGCAGCCTGTAGGCGTAGCGTTTGATGGGCGCACAGAACCGCATGACGCACAGCATGGCCTCGGGCAGGAGCGACTTCAGGTACTTGTTGGCGTAATGCGACACGTGGGGCGTGGTGTGGAGCGTGGTGCCCGAATCCCGTCCGAACGGTGCCACGCCCCGGTACGTGGCGGTGCGACGGGCATCGTGGCCGAATTTCCGGAAGTTGAGCGTGTAGGGCAATCAACGCCACCGCGTTCACAAACGAGACATCAGTATCCGGTAAGTGCGGCTCAGCTCTTCCGGGGAGAATATCAGCTCCTTTATCTCCTTCTCGACGGCCTTGATTTTATCAAGGAACGCCGCCTCCAGGCGATTGCCACTGCGGAACGCCCCGGCCAATGCCTTGTCCACCTTGAACACGCCGCGCATCTCCTTGCCGCGCTTCCGCAGGGCGCACTGTCGGCCCCACCCATGAACAGCTTCCGGATGGCTTTCAGGCATTCGCCCGCTACCACATGCCGCCAGGCCTTGTCCAGGTTTCGGGACGCATAGCAGGCTATTTCGCGCGAGTCGCCCTTGTCGCTCTTCCCGCGGGGAAGGCCGCGGGCACGGTTAATGCACAGCGCGTTTTCCGGTCACATGAAGCAGCCCGCCTCCGCAAGGCCGTCGTTGACCGCCTCGCTGTAAAGGCCGGTCTGCTCGCCGCAGAAGACCGGTTCGTCCACGTCCGACACGCCGGTCTGCTCCTTGGTCCACTGTATCAGCTTCTGAACCTCCCGCGGGGAGTTCTCAAACACTTTGTGGACGCCTTTCGCGTCCAACTTCCCATGTTCCATGACGGTCGCATCGAACGTTTTCTTTGAAAAGTCGATGCCGATGTAGAATTTTACCATATCTTTGCTTCCTGTTTGGGGACAACCGACGGCCGCGTAAGACTGAAAAACTAACTAGTCTCAAGGACTGACAATCTATCTCGTCTTATGGCAGCCGTATCCCGGCGGGTATGTTACTGTGCTTAGCTTTCAAGAGCTGGTTATGGGTTATACAATCCATAACTGTGGGCAGTAAAACTTCTGCACACGATGGGAAAAACATCTGCTCACGTTCGGGAAAACATCTGCGCACAAAAAGGAAAATGGGAAAAAGGAGGCAGGTTAGAAAACTACTTGCGCGCTATCTGCGAGAAATAGAATAAAAGCCCTCTGCGTCTTCCCGTCTCCGCGTACAAAATCTTCGCGTTCTTCCCTACTCTGGGAAAACCAACACGAATTCATGTCCGGCGCGGAACGCGTAACGCACCTCGATGCCGTACAGCCCGCAGATGGACTTGACGATGGCCAGCCCCAAGCCGGTGGACGAACCTTTGGCCTGTTCGGAAGAGTAATAGAAACGGTCAAAGATGCGTGTGCCGTCCAGCGGGCGGTCGCCCGTGTTGCGCACCACGAGGCGATGCGGGGCAATGGTCACCTCGATGCACCCGCCGGGCGGGGTGTGCACGTAGGCATTCTTCAGCAGGTTGGACACCAGCACTCGTGACAGGTTCTCGTTCATGCGCACGGTCAGTTCCGCCTGCCGTTGCACGTCCAGCCGCACGTCCCGCCCCGCGTAGATGTCCTCGAAGTCGGCGGCCAAATCATCGACCAACGCCGTCAGGTCCACCTCCGCCACGTCCTGATACTGGCGGTTGTCGATGCGCGAAAGCAGTAACAGCGATTTGTTGAGCTTCACCGTGCGGTTGAGGGTGCGGTAGATGTCATCAATCTCAGCCAGTTGCTTTTCGGTCGTACCCTCGCACTGCGCCAGCATCTCCAGACGGTTCAGGGCCACGGCCAGCGGCGTTTGCAACTCGTGCGAGGCGTTCTCGATGAACTGCTTCTGCTGCTCGTAGGCCTCCAGGTTGCGGCGACTCATGGCCATAGTGGCCTCGTTCAGTTGACGAAACTCCTCGATGGGGGTCTCGATGCCCTGTTCGGGTATCGGTTTGCCGGGCACGATGGAGTCCAACCACACCAGCAACTGCTGCAAGGGGCGAAAACTGCGTTTGAGCAGCAGGCGGTTGCCCACGATACTACACAGCAATAACAACACGTAGAGTGCCAGCAGGTAGATGAAGAGGGTCTTCACCATGTCGTCACGCTCCAAGGTGGACATGCTTATTTCCAGTTCATAATACCGGTCGTCCGGAGCCAGGAAGATGGACTTGTACACCCGCACCGGGATGTGTTCGTCTCCTTCAGGGAAGTAAAGCATTGTGTCCAGCCATTCCTCGTCGTAGGTGGCGGCCTCCTCGTTGCTGATGGGGCGGATGGCGTAACGGTCGAACGTGGTTTCATAAGAGGAATGGAGCAAAGCGGGGTTCTGCAACGCTTTCTTGATGAAGATGTCGCGGTAGCTGCGGAGCATATCGTCCGTCTCATCGCGTATCTCATAATGGATGGCGAAGAAAAAGAACACCCCCCACACGCCTATCAAGGCCAGCAACAGGGTGGAAAGTTTCGTATTGGTATAATGCAGCAGTTTCATAGGAGCAAGGGGTAAGAGGTAAGGAATAAGAGGCAAGGGACTCGCAGTTACATCCCCTCCTCGGGAGAGGCTTGGGGAGTCCTTTCGTCCGTCACCAACTTGTAACCGAAGCCATACACCGCCTTGACTTGCGGCACGGCACCTGCCTGTTTCATTTTCCGCCGCAGGTTTTTCACTTGCGAATAAATGAAATCCAGGCTGTCGGCCTGGTCGATGTTGTCGCCCCACACCGACTCGGCCAAGGCGGTCTTGTATATCAGCCGGTCGGGGTTGACCACGAAATAATACAGCAAGTCGAATTCTTTGCGGTTGAGAGACAAGGGCTTGTCGTCCACATACACCGCGCGCTTGTCCGGATCGAGGCGCAGGTTCTCTATCGTGATGCACGTGTCGCCACCGGCCTGCTTGCGACGGATGACCGAACGGATGCGGGCATTCAACTCCGCCAAGTGGAAAGGCTTGGCCAGATAATCGTCCGCCCCCAGGTCAAGCCCGGCCACCTTGTCCTCGATGGAGTCCTTGGCCGAAATAATCAGCACGCTTTCCTTCTTGCGCATCTTTTTCAGTTCCTCCAGCACGGTCAGCCCGCTGCCGCCCGGCAACATGATGTCGAGCAGCACGCAGTCATAATCGTACACGCCTATCTTGTCCAACGCCTCATCGCGGTCGGACGCACATTCCACCACGTATTTTTCCTGCACCAGGAAGTTGCGGATGGTGTTTTGCAAGTCCCGGTCGTCTTCAACTAACAGTATCTTCATAATTGTTTGTCTCTACATCGCTACCTGGAATCTCAGCCCTTCATCCGTATGCAGTTCATCGTTGTCGAGCATGAAGCGCATCACTTGCGCCAATTCCTCTTCCCGATACCCCGTAGCCTTCGCCAGTTCGGGCAAGGTGAGGGATGCGCCCCCCGTCAACTGCTGCAATAAAGCAGCGTGCAGCGTGTCGAAATCGGCCTTGCTCGCTCCACCCTTCCGGCTTCGGCGGCACACGTCGCATTGGCCGCAAGGCTTCGCGTCCCTTTCCCCGAAATAGGTCAGCAACAAGCGGCTGCGGCACACGTTGTTTTCCTGCGCATAGTACAGCATGTGCTGTATGCGCCGCTCGTAGCGTTCGCGGCGTTTCTCGTATGCCTCGCGGGGCAGCACCACCCACTGCACGTCTTCCCGCTCGCGGGTCAGGGTGAGGAAGGGCGTTTTCTTCCGGGGGATATACTGGATGATGCCCTCCCGCGCCAGCTGTACCAAGCCGTGGTACACCTCGTCGCGCCGCCACTGCAATCGTCTGGCCAGCACATCCTCGTTGACATAGGCCGGGTCGGTGAACAAACCCGTGTACGAACGCAGCAGCATGTGTATCAGCCGTTCCTGCTGCGAGGTCTGCCGGTAATGATACAACTCGTCCTTGGTCACGGTGAACAGTACCCGCGAAGCATTGTCCTGCTCATCGGTCAACTCCAGGTAACCCGCCTGCTGCATGATTTTCAGCGCACTGTACGCCTGCAACAAAGGCAGATGAAACTTGGAGCAGAAGTCGTCTATCTCGAAAGCGAACGTGGCATCCAGCCCTGAGCCTACCCCCACCTGCAAGTAGTTGCCCAATGCCGTGTACACCTTCAGCACCGTGTCCTTGGGCGGGAACGAGTCGGATATCCGCTTTTTCAGTTTCACCTCATCCGTGCCCTTGTACAGCAACACGGCATAAGCAGGCAGCCCGTCGCGCCCCGCCCGCCCCGCTTCCTGGAAGTACGCCTCCAGCGAGTCGGGCAAATCCATGTGGATGACCGTGCGCACATCGGACTTGTCTATCCCCATACCGAAGGCGTTGGTCGCCACGATAACGCGTGTGTCGCCCGCCGTCCAACGCCGCTGCACCGCATCCTTCACCTCCTCGTTCAACCCGGCGTGGAAAAACTCGGCCGACACCCCGCTGTGCAACAGCAACTCGGCCACCTCGCGCGCCCGTTTCCGGTTGCGCACATACACCACCGACGAACCCGGCATCCGCTCCAAGATGTCGAGCAGTTGTTTTTCCTTATCCTCCGTGGCTCGCACGATGTAGGCCAGGTTGTCCCGTTGGAAGCTCTTCCGCAGCACGTTCTTCTTAGCGAACAGCAACTTTTCCTGGATGTCGTCCACCACCTCGGGCGTGGCCGTGGCCGTCAACGCCAGCACCGGCACGCCCGGCAGCAACACCCGCACATCGGCAATGCGCAGGTACGACGGGCGGAAGTCGTACCCCCACTGCGAGATGCAATGCGCCTCGTCCACCGCCAGCAGGCACACCTTCATCTGCTTCACCTTTTCCAGGAAGATGGGCGTGGAGAGCCGCTCGGGCGACACGTACAGGAACTTGTACGCCTCGCACACGGCATTGTCCAGTGTGAGCAATATATCTTCGCGGCTCATGCCCGAGTGTATGGCGGCGGCAGCGATGCCCCGTTTCTTCAGGTTCGCCACCTGGTCCTTCATCAAGGCGATGAGCGGTGTCACCACCAGGCACACGCCCTCCATGGCCATGGCCGGTACCTGGAAGGTAAGCGACTTGCCGCCCCCCGTGGGCATCAGCCCGAGCGTGTCCCGCCCTTCCGCCACGCTGCGGATGATGTCGCCCTGCAACGGCCGGAAGCTGTCGTAGCCCCAATAACGTTTTAATATGTCAAGGTATGGATGCATGGATTCAGTCCTTTTCCTTTTCGTTCCTCCAAGTACTTAACGTCTTGCCTTGGTAACTGAAATATTTCGGCCCTTGATAAGAACCTGAAGTGTTTTGCTTTTCTTCTGGCAGGAAATTGGCCGTAAAAGCAGACAGGCTGTACAGTCGGCCTTCATATTCTATCTTGTCATCACCGGCCACTTTTACCGGCAGGTTAAGCGCATCGAACACAACGACATCACCCACGTTCAACCCAATCATATGGAATTTGAACGAAGGTTTCTGAGCCTTGCGCTTCTTTTCTTTGTTTTCGACTTCTATCTTTTTATCTTCGTCTTTGCTTTTGCTGATAACCGGTTCCCCGTCCACATACACACAAAGCTCCGCATCGTCAAGCAAATCGGCAATATCGCGCATAATGTCCAAAGCCACGGACGGGGCAATATTGAAAAATTCACGGTTCTGCCGAATTCGCAAATCCGTAAGACGATCTATCTGTTTATGTATCTGTTTCTCTACCTTTGAGTATTTGCTCGTTTTCAGAGTAGCATATATTTCAAAGGGCAAAGGCACGGCCGTGTTGTCAAGCTCTTTGCTTCGGACGTCTACGGGACGAGCACTTTTACCAATCTTCACCCAATCTTCTCTAAAGCTCGGATTGGTCAATATATACACATAACCGACTTCATTCCTTTCCATTGCATATAACTATTTATATCAACCTTCTTTTGTCGCGGTCAAAGATAGTGAAAGTCGAGGGTAGTGGCAAATGAAAACGAAGTTTTCTGATTTTGGCGCGAGTTTGCGAAAACGACTGGCGCGAGTTTGTAAGACGAACTGGCGTGAGTCGTGTCCACCGACTGGCGCGAGTCGTTTTCACTGACTGGCGTGTGTTGTCAAAAACAAAGCCCCCTTTAGGGAGGCTGTGTAAAAACTCACAAAAAGTTCTTTGAAGTGTTTTGCATAAAAGAGAGGCAAAGTGACCGGGCTGCGGTTTAGGATGCCACGCCAATCCCCATGCGGGCGGAGAAGGGCGGGGTTGGGGCTTTCATCCCCAGCAGAGCACCTTCGAGAGGAAATTCCGGCGGTTGTCCGCATGCAGAAGCCGTTTCAGGTTGTAACAGGTGGCGTGCAGGTCGATTTCCGCCTGCACCTTCTCGCGGCCGCGGAGCAGCAGCGGGATTTGCCCCATGCGGTACTTGATCGTCCCGAAGGGGTGTTCCACGTACTTCTTCCGTTCGCCGAGCTTCTCCTTGAACGGCTTGGACTTCATCCTGGCCTTGTAGTCGGCGAGCCATTGGCCGTCCTGGCGTCGGTAGACGATCCGGCCTTTCCTGGAGGAGGTGCATGCGTCCCGCCTCGGGCAGCCTTCGCATTGCCCGCATTGGTACTTGTCGTATTTCTTGCCGCGTTTCAGGCAGTCGCGTTGCACCGGGACGAGGTGGCGGCCTTCGGGGCAGACGAAGCGGTCGTGCGCCTCGTCGTAGGCGAAGTGCAGCCCGGCCTTCCCGTCCTTCCGCTCCTGCCCGCTTTCCGGGAAGGGGACGTACACCGAGATGCCCTGCCCCTCCAACGCCCTGCCCTGCTCCTCGTTGGCGTAACCGGCATCGGCCAGGACTTCCGAGGGTTCGATGCCGACCTCCTTGAGGGAGGAAACGTTGGGCTGCAGGTCGTCAAAATCGTTCGGGTGGTCCGTCACGTCCATCTGCGCGATGAGGTGGTGTTTGGTGTCGACCGTCATCTGGACGTTGTAGGCGGGCATGAAGCCCTGGCGCGTCTTCATCACGCGGGCCTCGGGGTCGGAGGGCCTCGTCCACCCCGTGCTCCTCCATGAAGCGGCGGTGCTTCTCCAGCTCGGCCACACGGGCCTGCAGCTCGGCTATCTTCTCCAGCAGGGCGCTTTCCACGCCCAGGTCGTCCGCGAGGGTGCCCAGGTGCTCGTCGAAGTTCTCCGAGCGGTCGCTCTCGTCCAGCTGGGAGAGGTAGCGGTCCAGTTCGGCTTCCATGCGCTCCAGACGCTGGTTGACGGCGGACAGCGACAGCGTGTCGCGGGAGGCGTACGCCTTGACCTTCGTCCCGTCCGTCACCACGCTCCCGCCGTCCATGTAGCCGGTTTCTTTCAGGAAGCGGCGGAAGGAGAGCGCGCAGCGGCGGATGTCCTCCTTGTGGTCACGGCGGAAGTCGGAAATGGTCTTGTGGTCGGGATGGAGGTTTTCCGTCAGCCATATCACCTCCAGGTTGCGCAGGCACTCGCGCTCCAGCCGCCGCGAGGAGGTGACGGAGTTCAGGTATCCGTAGACGTAGATTTTCAGCAGGGTGGAGAACTTGTACGCGGGCCTGCCGGTACCCTTCCCGCCCTTGCCGTGCTCCGGGGGAGTGTTGGCCACGAGGCGTTCCACGAAGGCGTCTATGATGCGCACGGGGTTGTCGTCCGACACGTACTCGTCAAGCAGCGAGGGGAGCATGAACTGGCTGCGTCCCGGGGATTGGATAAAACTCATTCGGCAATGCTTTTCTTGTTTTACTTTGCTAAGATACAAATAATTACTCTTTCGTGCAATGTTTCAAAGAACTTTTTTGTGAGTTTTCACACAGCCTCCTATGGAGAGGGGTCAGGGGTGAGGTGATTGGCAGACAGGAATGCTTTTTCTTATCCCGAACTCACGTATTTACTACTTGAACTTGCTAAGCATCCCCGCATAAACAGGAAAACATCTGCGCACAAACGGGAAAACACATGCGGTCAGACAGGGGGGAGATGCTTTGACAAAAAAGCATTACCTTTGCACATCGAATAAACGGATGTGCATGAAGGCTTCAAAGAACACGAGAACACGGGAGCATCTTATCGACGTGGCACGCGAGCTTTTTGCCAAGCGGGGCAAAAAGAACGTGACCATGAACGACATAGCCGAGGCTTCGCAGAAAGGGCGTCGCACGCTTTATACCTATTTCAAGAGCAAGGACGATGTGTACCGGGCGGTGATAGACCACGAGCTGGCGTACATGCTGGAGCAGCTGGAGCGGGTGTCGGCCAAGGAAGCCGACCCGGAGGCGAAGCTCACCGACCACATCATCACCCACCTGGACGCGGTGAAGGAAACGGTGAACCGCAACGGCTCGTTGAAAGCCGACTTCTTCCACGACATCTACGAGGTGGAGCGTGCCCGCCGCAAGGTGGACATGCGCGAGGTGGAAATGATACGCAGCATCCTCTACGAGGGAGTGGCGCAACGCTTGTTCAAGCGGGTGAACATCGACCTTACCGCCGTCATCATCTTCTATGCGCTGAAAGGGCTGGAAGTGCCTTACATACGCCAGGGCATCAGCACCGAGTTTGAAAACAACAAGAACAGCATCGTGGAGTTCGTGTTCTCCGGCATCCGCAAGACGCACTGAGGAAAGGCACGGGGAGGCCGGGGAGGCAGTTGCTTTGCGGGCTGCCCGGATTTGCCGAAAAAAGCGGCGCAAGGTGGTGCGGTAAGCAAATTTGTATTACTTTTGCCCGCCTAACGTAGATTTTAAAGAGCATAATGATATGGAAATTTCAGGAAAAATCATTGCCGTCCTGCCGATGACCCAGGGCGAAGGACGCAACGGGAAGTGGCGTTCGCAGGACTATGTGTTGGAAACGTACGACCAGTACCCGCGCAAAGTGTGCTTCAACTTGTTCAACGACCGGATTGACCAGTTCCCAATGTCCATTGGTGACGATGTGGAAGTGAGCTTCGACATCAACAGCCGCGAGTATAACGGACGCTGGTACACGGATATACGTGCATGGAAGGTGGTGAAGAAGGACCAAAACCAGCCTGCCGCAGCCGCTGCTGCTATGACCGGCCAGGTGCCTCCGTTTGAACCCGCAGCCGGTGGCGACGAGGGGAGCGACCTGCCCTTCTGATTGATATCCCGTTGTGCCATCATGACCGCTTATGTGTGACACGCGATGCAAGGGAAAGAACGGATAGTCTTTATCATCAACCCCATATCGGGGATATTCCACAAGGATAAACTCCCGGCACTGATACGGAAGCATTTGGACAAGGAGCGTTTCTTGCCGGAGATTGTTTTCACGCAGTATGCCGGGCATGCGGCTGTGCTGGCGGCCGGTTACGCGGCGCAGGGAGTGCATTGCGTGGTGGCTGTGGGCGGCGACGGCACGGTGAACGAGGTGGCATCGGCCTTGTGCCATACCGGGACGGCGTTGGGCATCATCCCCACCGGTTCGGGCAACGGGCTGGCGCGTCACTTGCGTATGTCGCTCAACCCCCGCCGCGCCATCAGGCAGTTGAACCGTTCGACCGTGTCGCTCATGGACTATGGCCTGGCAAACGGGCATCCGTTTTTCTGCACCTGCGGGGTGGGGTTTGATGCCCGCATCAGCCAGGATTTTTGCACGGTGAAGAAGCGTGGCTTTCTCAGCTACTTCGGCAAGATAGTGAGGGCGTTTTTCACATACGAGCCATTGCGCTATCGGGTGTTGTCGGAAAAAGGGGAGTGGGATGGCAAGGCATTCCTCGTGACCGTAGCCAACGCCTCGCAGTGGGGCTACGCGGCCCGGATAGCTCCGGAAGCAAGCGTGCAGGATGGTTTGTTCGACATCGTGGTACTGAGGCGCGTGCGCCTGTTCCCGGCTTTATGGTTGGCCGTCAAGCTCTACACGCATCGGCTGGGAAACGACCGGTACGTCAAGACGTGGAAGACGCGCGAGCTATTGGTGCGCTCGGACGAGGCCATGCCCTTGCACGTGGATGGCGACCCGCTCGGGCAGGCAAACGAAGTCCGTTTGCGTGTGGTGCCGGGCGGGCTGAAAGTGTTTTGTGCGAAGAAACTCCAATAAAGGCGATGCGCTTCGTTTACCGACAGAGCCGCATTGCCTCTTTTTTATTGAATGAATATGGACGTATATAATAAGCATGTAATAGAATATGTCACGGTGGCGGCGGAAACCTGCCTGCTGCTCGAACACGTGAACGAATGCACGCGCAATGAATTCATTGTCCGTTCGTTGAAGTTGTTGCCGTTGCTTTATGCCAAGGCAGAGGTGCTTGAGATACCGGCCATGGTGCTCGATGATGTCCCCGAGCGGTTTGTGACGGAGGACGACTATCAGTATGTGCGCGAAAGCGTGGAGGCGTTGCTGGGCAACGATAATGTGTATTTGGAGGTCTTTCATCCGGAAATGAAGTACAGCGACACGCCGATAGCCGCGTTCATTTCGGAAAACTTGGCCGACATCTATCAGGAATTGAAGGACTTCGCGGCCAGTTACCGCATAGGGGTAGAGGATATCATGAACGATGCCCTTGCCGTGTCGCTGGAGGCTTTTGGCGAGCATTGGGGGCAAAAGCTGCTGAATGCCGTGCGAGCCTTGCATGCCTTGCGTTACAGCGATGAGTTCGAATCGTATGAGGAATAGGTATTGGTCCATCCACAAGCCTGCCTGATTCGGGTGTGCTTGTTGTCGGTGCTCGTGTGTAGGAGAAAATTCGGTTTCGCAAATATTTTTGTTCTCCTGTTGCAGAATCAGAAAATAAATGCTTACCTTTGTGTCCCCAAAACAAAACGGGGATAGGACATATCAAGGGCCCGTAGTTCAGTTGTATAGAACGTCAGATTATACAAAAATACTTGTTATACAAGGCTAAACGGGCGGTTTGTCTGACAGACGGCATACAAAAGGGGTCGGAAAGCATCAGCT
>CASFUX010000010.1 GCA_949297975.1 uncultured Bacteroidales bacterium | reverse complement strand
CTTCAATGCGGCATTGTAGGGCTGCCCAACGTAGGCAAGTCCACCCTGTTTAACTGCCTGTCCAACGCAAAAGCGCAGGCGGCCAATTTCCCCTTTTGCACCATCGAGCCTAATGTGGGCGTCATCACCGTACCCGACGAACGCCTTACCCGGCTGGCCGAGCTGGTGCACCCGCAGCGCATCGTGCCCACCACGGTGGAGATAGTGGACATCGCCGGGCTGGTGAAAGGCGCAAGCAAGGGCGAAGGCCTGGGCAACAAGTTCCTGGCCAACATCCGCGAGACGGATGCCATCCTGCACGTGCTGCGCTGCTTCGAGAACGACAACATCACCCACGTGGACGGCAGCATCGACCCCGTGCGCGACAAGGAAATCATCGACACCGAACTACAATTGAAAGACCTTGAAACGGTGGAAAGCCGCATCAGCAAGGTGCAGAAGCAGGCGCAGACCGGCGGCGACAAGCACGCCAAAGCCGTGTACGAAGTGCTGGAGCAATACCACCAGGCTCTGTTGCAAGGCCGCTCGGTGCGTACCGTGGACATCGACCCCGAGCAGCGCAAGTTGGTGAAAGACCTCGGCCTGCTCACCGACAAGCCGGTGATGTACATCTGCAACGTGGACGAAGCCTCCGCCGTGACCGGCAACCGCTACGTGGAAGCCGTGCGCGAGGCGGTGAAGAACGAAAACGCCGAGATACTGGTAGTAGCCGCCGCCACCGAAGCCGACATCGCCGAGCTGGAGACCTACGAGGAACGCCAGATGTTCCTCGAAGAAATGGGCTTGCAGGAGTCGGGCGTGTCGCGCCTTATCAAGTCGGCCTACAAGCTGCTCAACCTGGAAACTTTCCTCACCGCCGGGCCGCAAGAAGTGCGCGCCTGGACCTACGGCAAGGGCTGGAAAGCCCCGCAATGCGCCGGGGTCATCCACACCGACTTCGAGAAAGGCTTCATCCGCGCCGAAGTCATCAAGTACGATGACTACATCGCCCTCGGCTCGGAAGCCGCCT
The DNA here is from genome assembly GCA_949297975.1 of uncultured Bacteroidales bacterium. GTDB lineage: Bacteria > Bacteroidota > Bacteroidia > Bacteroidales > Paludibacteraceae > QVMH01. The sequence continues at coordinate 58,559 of CASFUX010000010.1, read as the reverse complement.
GCAAGGAAGCCGGCAAGATGAGCATAGAAGGCAAGGACTACGTAGTGCAGGACGGCGACATCATGCACTTCCGCTTCAACGTGTGAACCTCTCGACACACGGATGCAACGAAACGACAGAAACGCCTGAGCGGTTTTTCCCGCGCAGGCGTTTCTGTCGTTTGCGTCCTCCGTACTCTTTGCGGTTATTCCAAGGCCAATGGCCTCCTAAACTTGCGCCTTCGGATTTTCTTCTTACCTTTGTCCCCACTTGGGGGAACTTGTAGTTTAAACGAAAACAGAAACAGCAATGTAGTACATTAAGGGTGACCAGTCCCTTCGAGTTCCCCCTGTTTTTCTTAAACCCTACACATGGATAGAAAATACGACCGCCGGAAATTTTTGAAGGCATCACTATTCGGCTTGGGAGCCATGTTTCTCTACACCCCATCACCATTGGCCGCTTCCACCTCTGTTTCTTCCCCGATGCCAGATATTCCCCTTGATGGCGATCTTGTTTATTTGCAAGCAAGGGATTTGTTTTACCGGAAAATGTATCCGCAGGCCACCACGCTTTACCAACAACTTATCGCTGCGTTCCCTAATAAATATATGTATCATGACGGATATGCCCGCCTGTTAGGTGCACAGCAAAAGTCATTGGAGGTTGCCGAATTGTACCGCGAGGGGTTATTACGCAACCCGGAGCATCCTTATTTCATGCAACGCTTGGCTCTTCGTCTATACGATATTGGCATGGGCAACCGCAAGGCCGAGCGAGAGTTTTGCCACCAGCATGGCGAGACGGTGCTGTTCGAATCGGCCGTCTTGCTGCTGTTGCAAGCCATCCAAGCGGGAAGCGGGAATGACGGCTTTTATCAGAATTTGCAAGATGTGCTGAATGGCATAGACAAGCACAATGAACAATTACAGGCGGCAGGTGCAGAAGCGATAACCCTATCGGACGAGGTGCGGGCGGATGCCTTGTCCGTGCTTGCGGAGCACTATTCCTCGCAGGCGTTGCGCCCCGCTTTGCTGTCAGTCTCTCCTGCTGCCTTGCAGGAAGAAAGCGTGGAAGCGCGCCTGCAACGCATAGACAGCCGCAAACGGCGGGTGCTTTACGACGAGCAAGAAAAAGAAGTGTTCGCCGAAAACATGCAGAATGCCCGTAAAAACTGCCTGCAAGAGGGAGTGGAGCAGGCCATCGCGCAGAAGGACTCCAGTCACGCCGAACGTTACGGCACGCAGTTGTTGGAGGTGGACGTGCACGATACGAACACCATTGGCACGCTCCGCCAATATTACCGCAAGGAAAAAGCGTATAACCGCATTGTCACGCTCAACCGGTTTTTATATTTGAAAAATGCTGTGCCAGCCAATGCCTTGTCGCTGGCACATTCGCTGGTACGCTACGGCACGACGGAAAGCGACTATGCCGAAGCCGTGGAGCTGGTGCGCCCGCTGAGCAATTATAGCGTGGGCATGAATGGCGTACATGCCGGATGCTACTTTTGGACCTTGGCGGAAGGATGCGCCAAAGCCGGGAAACTGGACGAGGCGGAAGCCGCCTTGCTGCAAGGGTTGAAACAATTTTCCGGGAGACCAGCCCGCACTTACGCCTTGTTGGAACATTACGCCTTAATACAAAGTTCGCATGGTGGCAACGCGGCGTTAGCTAAGGATTTGTTGAAAACGCTGGCTTTGAATGAAGCACTTTCGGTCAATCCGAACAAGCGGACAGACCCGGATAACCCGGTATGGGGTTATGCCGATGTCTATGTAGAGTTGGCAAGGATAGAACCGCCTTGCACGGACGAACGCTTGAAGCCGCTGTACGCCTTGCGAAAACTGTTACGCGAGGGTAGTGACGATTACCAGATAGTGCAAAAAGAAATTGACAAATTACGGACGAAGGCTTGACGCATAAGCGCAAATAAAAAATGTCTTTCGGCAATTATTTTGATAATATGATGAAAAAGCTACTCTTCCTTTTATTCATAAGTATATGGGCTTGCCCGCAAGACGTACCTGCCGACTTAATCGAATTCGAATACGATGCGAGCGGCAACTGCGTGCGGAAAGTCAAGACGGTGGTGCTGGGCAGTGCCCGCACGAAGTCGGTAGGGAAAGCCTCCCCGCGCTTTGACGAGGAGGCCAGCACGGCACCCGATGTGTGGAGCGATGGCACGGAACTGCGCCTGCACCCCAATCCCACCCGGGGGCGGTTGCTGCTGGAGTTCCGGGGCGACTTGCCTACAGGCAGATACACGCTGCGGCTGTCGGATGCCAAGGGAATGCTGTTGCAGCAAGCCGGGTCGGATGCCCCTGCTTACACTTTAGACCTGACCGATTACCCGGCCGGCCTGTACCTGTTGCAAGTGGAATACGGGCATGAGGTCAAGGAATGGAAGATAATCAAGGAATAAATAACCTAGTCCCCAGCATTTCAACCGATGAAAAAGAGTTTTGCCGCATGGTTTGGATGGTTGTGCGCCGTAGCCGTATCTGCCCAGATACAGCCGGTGGTCATTTCCGAGGTGTTCTACGATACTCCGTTGGACGAGCATTGGTTTGCCGATTATCACGGAGGAGGCCCATATTTCAATGGTGAGTTTGTCGAACTGTTCAATCCCACGACGCAAACCGTCGATTTGTCGGGCTGGTCCTTGAAGGATGAAGACAGTTCATATCGCTTCGTGTTCCCGGCAGGCAGTACGATGCCCGCCCGCTCGTCCATAGTGATAGCCTACCGGAGCGGCAGCAGTCCCGGATTCGTGCTGGCCGACGTGTTCCCCGCCATGGCGGACACCGCGCACACCCCCGTCGTGTACCAGGACAAGGTGGTGCTGGCCAACACGAAAGAGGCCGTCCGCCTGCTCGACAGTCAGGGCATGTTGCGCGACAGCGTGTATTACGGCAACGTGACTGCCATACAGCCCATCGCCGACCGCCTGGTGGCGGAGAACGAGGACAGCATCCCCGGCTACAAATGCCTGTCGGTACAGCGCAGGCGCATCGCCCACGACCCGGCAGGCTGCGCCGTGGCCAGCCACTTGGACAGGGAGGTGGCGTTGGTGCCGGAGGAGGGAGGAGGCCTGCCGCCCATCGAGATGGCACTCGTGGTACCGACAATGCCCTCGATATCCAGCAGGATAAACAGCATCATCACCCGCACGGCATTGGACGGCGTGTCGGACATGGACCATCCCGGCAGTGCCCGCGTGCTGACCACCGTGCAGTACTACGACGGCCTGGGCCGCCCCGTGCAGGCGGTGTGGGTGGGGGCTTCCCCCACGGGAGCCGACCTGGCCGACCTGACGGAGTACGATGACTGGGGGCGGGCATACCGCCAATGGCTGCCCACGCCCGTGGCGGACAACCACGGGGGATACGTGTCCGGCATCTCCTCCACGGCGATGGACTTCCACTGCGACACGAAGCCCTACGAAGAGACCATCCTGGAGCGGTCGCCCTTGAACCGTGTGCTGGGCACAAAGCACCCAGGCTACGCCTTCCATGAGCATCCCACCGGGGTGGAATACGGCACGAATGAGGAAGGCGAGGTGAAGTGGCTCGACCCCTACGGCAGGAGCAGCGGCATCCAGTCCAAGGGGTATTACCCCGCCGGACGGCTGTACAAGACCACCCGCACGGACGAGGACGGGAACACGGCATACGAGTACACCGACCTGCTGGGGCAGGTGGTGCTGACCCGCCAGATGTCCGACGGCATGGCGCACGATACCTATTATATATATGACGGCTTCGGCAACCTGGTGTGCGTGGTGCCACCCCTCTTGGCCGACCACGTGGGCGGCACGGCCGCCTACCCGTTCGATGGCGATACGTGGATGGAGGACTACGCCTATTGCTACCGCTACGACCAACGCAACCGCTGCGTGCAGAAACGGCTGCCCGGCTGCGAATGGGTGTACCAGGTGTACGACAAGACCGACCGCCTGGTGCTGACGCAGGACGGCAACCAGCGGGCGCACGACAAGTGGACTTCCTACAAGTACGACCGCCTGGGACGGCTGGTCTATACCGCTGAAGTGGTGGACGACACGCCTTTTAACCAGATGTCCGGCAACTTCAACGACTGGCTGGTGGTGGAAGAATTCTCCACGCAGGAACAAGAATATCCGCAGGAGGACACCGGGTATTCCAAGAACTTCTACCACCTGGCGGAAACCGGCCTGCTCACGGTGAACTACTACGACAACTACGACTTCTTGGAACTGCTGGACGACCAAACGAAAAGACGACTGGCCTATGCTGCCGAGGACGGCTACGGCGAGCAATACCCGGACGCCACAGGCCTGCGCACCGGCACGCACGCCTACCTGCTGGACGGCAGCGGACAGTACCTCGCCACCGCCTACTATTACGACAACCGGGGCAGGGTGGTGCAGGAACGAAGCACCAACTACATCCAAGGCTATGACGTAACATGCAACCGCTACGATTTTGCGGGAAATTTGCTGCGAAGTTCCGTCTCGCACTCCAACCCGAATTACGGCAGCTATGGCGGGGCCGGAGAAACATACACCCACGAGTACGACCACGCGGGGCGGCTGCTCCGCACCTGGTACAAGGTGACCGACCTGGAGGAAACACTCCTGACCGAATACGAATATGACGAGACCGGGCGGATGACGGCCAAAAAACAACATAACGGTCAAAATACGGTAAACTATGCGTACAACATCCGCAACTGGCCTACCGCCATCGAGGACGGGGACTTCAAGGAGAGCCTGTACTATTGCGGAAACGGCGCAATCGCGCTTTATGGGGCGAACAACCTGTACAACGGGAACATATCCTCCGCCACCTGCACCTCGGGCGGCAAGAGCCACACGTACGCCTATACCTACGACGGGCTGAACCGGCTGACGGCGGCCAAGAACCATGCCGGGGCGAGCATCGTGATGCGAGGCAACGATGCCGTCAGCTACAACGAGGAGTTCACTTACGACAAACACGGCAACATCATCACCCTGCAACGGAACACGCAAGGGAAGGAAAACGTCGTGTCCATGTACGATCCGGAAACCGGGCAGATTTCACCGGTTATTATTTCCTACTCGGCCGTGCCATTCGACCGGCTGTCCATGGACTACGACGGTAACCGCCTCGTGTCCGTGACGGACGAAGTGGAAGAAGCGGCCCTGTACAACCGCAAGGAGTACCACGACTGGAACACCGAGGGTAACGACTTCGCCTACGATGCCAACGACAACATGTTGCACGACTTGGACCGCGACATCGTGACCGTGCGTTACAACCTGCTGAACCTGCCGGACACGGTGCAGTTCCGCGACGGGCGGCAGATAGTGAACCGGTACGCGGCGGACGGGCGGCGGGTGCGCAGCTGGTACTACACGCCGGTGGCATCGCTGGTGTCGCCCATCAGCGTGGAGGTGGGCGAACTGCACCACTACAACCTGCTGGCGGCGGACACCTACCGCCTGGAGACCACGGCCTATGCGGGCAGCGTGGAATACATGCAGGTAGGCCCTGTGCTGTACGACTTCCTGAACGTGCGGAAAGTCCACAATCCGGAGGGATACGTGCAACGCTCCCACGGCGGCACGTTCAGCCCCTACTACTACCGCCGCGACCACCTGGGCAACGTCCGCGAGGTGTGGAAGCCCTCCGGCGACAGCGCGGTGACCGTGCAACGCACCCGCTACTACCCCAGCGGTTTACCGTGGGAATACCAAGCGGGCGACAGCGCGAGCTTGCAACCGTACAAATACGGCAGCAAGGAGTTCGTGGAAACGCACGGGCTGGACATGTACGACAGCCATGCACGGTGGTATGACCCACGCATCATGCGTACCATTACTTCCGACCCACTAGCGGAGGAATACTATAACGTGTCTCCGTATGTGTGGTGCGGGAATAACCCAGTGAATTGGGTTGATAAGGATGGTAAACAAATTCTTATGGGAGGTCCGGTCCTAAACTTAGGGACGGAAAAGATTGTCACTGCCATCCTGCCTTATACCGACTTTAATGATGCATGGGTGTTTGGTTCTGCTATTTTATCCGGGTTTACAAATATCGAGCCTCAGCACATAGATGGAACTCCAGCTACAAGTGAAGATATTGAGGCTGCAAAAAATGCTTTGCTCTTACCTGTCGTGAATGGCAGTGCTTTGATTAAAACAGAAAAAGCCATCAATGCTTTATTGGATACGAAGAAAACGGGGAATTCAATTCCCAATCCCTATGGAGCAAAAGGAAAGCCTGATCATCAAGCAAAAGTTTTGGAGTTAAGAGAAAAAGCCATGAAAGAAAATCCAGGGATGGAGGTTATTATAGAAAGAAAAATTAATATAGAAGGCTCAGACAGAAGGCCTGATGTGCAAGTACGTGACCCACGGCAAAATGGTAAAACAATTAAAGTATACGAAGCGGAAAGAAATCCGAATAGCCGACGCAATCTAAAGCGAGAAGAAGAATACAGACGGTTAGGAATTCCTTTTGAAACCCATAAAGTAGGAGAAAATTAATCATGCCCGAAATAAGCTTTTATATTACAGATAATGAACGTATGGAGTTGTTTGATTTCATAGTAGCAAATCAAGGTAAGTTTATAGTTGATACATTATATGACAATACGGAAACAGCCCAAGTAGAAACATCGCAAGAGCTAATTGAACGTATTCAATTGGGGTCACAAACACTTTTTTTTGTCGTATCATCTGCTTTTCAAATAGAGCCTTTGATTATGAGGAAAAATAGATTTTATGATGATAAAAAGTATTACATAGAGCAACGCACTGGTGGTCCCTACATTAGCATTTCTTGTGCTATTGGATATGCCATCGATAATAGTATCAAATATAAAAGAACTAATATACATTATTATTGTCGATATTTACATTATGATTGGCAAACCAATTTCGGGGAATTTTCTGCAACAGAAGAACTAAAATCATATTATAAGATGATAGTAAAATTCCTGAAATCAAAATGTAGGCAAGTTACGACAAAGAATGGCAAGAAATATTGGGTAAGTAAAACATTAAAAGAAAAAGATGTTATATAATGACCACCTGGGCAACGTCCGCGAGGTGTGGAAAGCCACCGATGCAGGGGCGCAGACCGTGCAGCGCACCCGCTACTATCCCAGCGGCCTGCCATGGGAATACCAAGCGGGCGACAGCGCGAGCCTGCAACCGTACAAGTTCAACGGTTGCGAGTTCATCGAAACCCACGGCTACGATGTGACCGACCTGGGCAACCGGGGCGTGTACCACGCCATCAACCGCTTCACCACTATGGACCGCTTTGCCGAGAAATACCCGTGGCAAAGCCCGTATGTACATGCGGGGAACAGCCCGGTGAATTTTGTGGATGTGGGAGGGGATAGTCTAAAGCTAACAGAGAATTTTCAAGAAGGTCTCATGGCTATATATAATGGTTTGGAAGACGGAACTAATATCTCTTTTAATTTTAACAATGGTGTATTAGATCCTGCCTCTATAGCAGAACAAGCCAAAAATACATCCGATATTTTCCTTCAAGATCTTTATGAAATAGCTACAGTTCCTACGATGGTCGAACTTTCAGTTTCAGAGAATAATACATATATGTTGAAAGGGAAGAAGATAATTGAGGAATTTACGGCTGCTCCTTATGATTACGATATTAGGATGGAAGATCCGATAGTGCAACAACACTTGATGGGATTTGGAGAAGTACCAGGTAAAACAATACACGGAAATTTAGGGCAAACTCTAATTCCAGAAAATGTTTCTGCTTCTGGGAAAAGTTCTACAAATAGCAATGTTCAAGTGATTATTAATGGCAAAGGGAATCTTAATCATAGGACTGTGGGTATAGCACACGAATTTGGACATGTAATTCTGTATTTGAGAGGATTACCTTATGGACACACACAACCGGGGGTAGATAATTTTGTTTATAGCGTTCTGCAGTAATGTTAAAAAGATTGGGTTATGATTATTAAAAAACACTTCCAAATTGTCATCGTTTGTTTCTTTTTTGTGCTTGGAAGTTGCCTTTCACAGAAAAATATCACAAAACAACCAATCAAGGATTCATTTGGGAAAATTCTGTATTGCCCAATTGATTCTGATAAGACAATTTATTATTTAGAAACAGGGGAAAAAATTATTGCAACTAATAATGGAGTGGAATTTTGTAAAGGACGTGATTCTTTATCAAATTATTTGTCTGTGAAATATGTAAATCATCCAAACTATGGTTGGATAGACTATAACATGCACCTGTTTTTCGTTATTCTATTCGATAAAAATCTCACAATAAAAGAAATACGTATTGTAAATGGGTATGACAAGCATCATTATTCTTTTGAGGATATTTTTATTGAAGAATTGAAAAACACAGAAGGGATGTGGTGCAAATCAAAGCCTGGAAAAGATTGGTATTTTTACTTTCATGTTCAAAAAGTTTATTAATTTTTTGAGGGGTTATCATCTTAAATGATACAGGTCTTCGGCTTGTCCTTATAAGTAAGAACAGTTTACAATCATGCAAAACAAATTTACCACAGAAAGTCATATCCCAGGTAACAACAATTATTACTACTACCGCCGCGACCACCTGGGCAACGTCCGCGAAGTGTGGAAAACCACCGACGCCGGGACGCAGACCGTGCAGTGCACCCGCTATTACCCCAGTGGCCTGCCGTGGAAATACCAAGCGGGCGACAGCGCCAGCCTGCAACCGTACAAGTTCAACAGTTGCGAGTTCATCGAGACCCACGGCTACGATGTGACCGACCTGGGCAACCGGGGCGTGTACCATGCCATCAACCGCTTCACCAGCATGGACAGGTTTGCAGAGAAATACCCGTGGCAAAGCCCGTATGCACATGCGGGGAACAATCCAGTGAACTTTGTGGATATGGGAGGGGATTTCCCTGCATTTGTAATTCCACTAATCAAAGGAGTAGCAGGGGCAGTTGTGGATGCAGCTGCGCAAGTTTCTGTGTTCATGGCTAATGGAAAAAGTTTTAGCCAATCACTTTCCAATATTGACTATACCAGTGTGGGGACTTCTTTTCTGACAAGTGCGTTGGCTGGTCCTGGAATATCTACAGGGACAAAGATTGGTATGGGCATAGCTACTACTACAGATGCATTAGTTGATGTAAAAGTTAATGGAGAAGTAGAAGCAATTGGCGGAATAGTCGGAGAGAACAAACCAGTGGGAAAAATTGCCGTAGATGCTGTTTCTTCTGTCGCACCAGGAAAAGCAGCAAATGAATTAGTTTCAGGGCTAAACAAAGCTATTAGTTCTGATTTGAGTTCAAGTGCAGCAGCTGCTATGACCAAAGAAGTACGTTCTGAATTAGTCAACGCACAGAAAAATATAAATTCTTTATCAGGAGAAATCATAAGAGAATCCACGGCTAATTTCACAGGTAGCTTGATTGGAGGACAAGCCAACGAAATATTTGAATCAACTTCAACAAGCCTCCCGCCTTCTCTACCGGCTAATAGCATTATACAACAGAATGATGCTACTCGCATTCAACAAAATTATTATGAAATAAAAATAAAGAACCCATGGTAATGAACAAAAATAAAAAGCAATCAAATAGAAGTACAAAAGAGTGCAGCACACCAAAAAACTGTCAAGGAAAAAAATATGAGGCAGTGCTTTGGCTTGGGGGAATTGCTTGTTGGATCTTTGTTTTTTATTTATTGATAGGTGCTACCCACAAGAAACATTCATTAGATAAAAATAGAGTGCGTTCGAAAGCAATCGTGGATGATTTCTTCAGCATCAGATATACGGATTTTTTCGGCTACCACTTTTGGGTTGATGGCAAGGAATACCAAGGTAGCGGGTGGTATTATCCGGAAAGCGACACATTATCTGTAGGTGACACTGTTATCATATATTATGATAGCACCAATCCTGATAACAACAAGCTGGAGAGGGAATATACATGGTAAGTTCCCTCCCCTAATTGGCGCAGGTTTCTAACTTGTCCTCCAAAGCCAAAGTTGTCTGTAACTGCCTAAGGTTAGACCATTCGGAGTATATTTCGCCTGCTTTCCATTTGTGCCAAGCAGAAACCAAACAAAGCCTAATGATTTGAGTTTAACCATGTATAATCTAACCGCAGAGGGCGCAAAGGATTTTATACGGTACGATAACCCTGTAGCCCCCTTTAGGGGGGAGACCTCAATTCCTTTGCGCTCTTTGCGGTAAAAAAAATCAAGACCTCTTTGCGGTTAAAAATAAAAACTCCGAGGCTTCTGTAGATTTTGCCTTTTGAAAGAATAGTTGTTACTTTGCAAGGAAATCAACTGTCAATTATCAACTATCAATTGTCACTTACATTATGGAACAGCAAGAAGAGAAAATCACCGGTTTGCCGGAGAACGCTTACCGGGAATTGAAGGAGGGCGAGGAATACCGCCCCATCTTGTCACCGCAACGGGCGTACCCCGAAGTAAACCTGCGCTCGGTGGGCGTGGGGCTGCTCATGGCCATCCTGTTTTCGGCGGCGGCGGCCTACCTCGGGCTGAAGGTAGGGCAGGTGTTCGAAGCGGCCATCCCCATCGCCATCATCGCCGTGGGACTATCCAGTGCATCGAAACGCAAGAACGCGCTGGGCGAGAACGTCATCATCCAGTCTATCGGAGCCAGTTCGGGCGTGATTGTGGCGGGCGCCATCTTCACCCTGCCGGCCTTGTACATCCTGCAAGCAAAGTACCCCGACATCACGGTGAACTTCATGCAGGTGTTCCTCAGTTCGCTGCTGGGCGGGGTGCTGGGCATCCTGTTCCTCATCCCTTTCCGCAAATACTTCGTGAGCGACATGCACGGCAAGTACCCCTTCCCCGAGGCCACGGCCACCACGCAGGTGCTCGTGTCGGGCGAAAAGGGTGGCAGCCAGGCCAAACCGCTGGTATTGGCGGGCCTCATCGGCGGGCTGTACGACTTCCTCATCGCCACCTTCGGCACGTGGGCGGAAACGTTCACCAGCCGGGTGCTGCCCTTCGGCGACCTGATTGCCGAAAAGGCCAAAGTGGTGTTCAAATGCAACGTGGGCGCGGCGGTGCTGGGCTTGGGCTACATCGTGGGACTGAAGTATGCGGCCATCATCTGCGCCGGGTCGGCCTTGGTGTGGTTCGTCATCGTGCCCCTGCTGCCTCTATTGGGCGACGGTGCATTGGCCGCCCTCAACCCCACCTACGCGGGCGGGCTGCAAGGCATGGCACCCGAAAGCATCTTCACTGAATTTGCCCGCCACATCGGCATCGGCGGCATCGCCATGGCCGGCATCATCGGCATCGTGAAGTCGTGGGGCATCATCAAGAGTGCAGTGGGACTGGCCACCAAGGAATTGAAAGGAAAAGGCAAGGACGCGAATGCCGAAGTGAAGCGCACACAACGCGACATCTCGATGAAAATCATCTCCATCGGCGTGATTATCGCCCTGGTGGCCACGTTCGTGTTCTTCTTCGTTGGCGTGGTGGACTTCAACCTGCTGTATGCCGTGGTGGGCATCCTGGTGGTGGCTGTCATTGCCTTCCTGTTCACCACCGTGGCGGCCAACGCCATCGCCATCGTGGGCACTAACCCGGTATCGGGCATGACGCTGATGACGCTCATCCTCGCCTCGGTCATCATGGTGGCCGTGGGGCTGAAGGGCACGGCAGGCATGGTGGCCGCCCTCATCATGGGTGGCGTGGTGTGTACGGCCTTGTCCATGGCGGGCGGCTTCGTCACCGACCTCAAGATAGGGTACTGGATAGGTACGACCCCCGCCAAGCAAGAGACGTGGAAATTCCTCGGCACGCTGGTATCGGCAGCCACGGTGGGCGGTGTCATCATGATATTGAACAAGACCTACGGCTTCGTGGGCGACAACGCCTTGGTAGCCCCGCAGGCCAACGCCATGGCTGCGGTCATCGAACCGCTGATGATGGGCGCAGGTGCCCCGTGGCTGCTCTATGCCGTGGGTGCCGTGCTGGCCTTGGTACTCACGTGGTGCGGCATCCCGGCCCTGGCATTTGCCTTGGGCATGTTTATCCCCTTGGAACTGAACGTGCCGCTGCTCGTGGGCGGTGCCATCAGCTGGTACGTATCCACCCGCAGCAAAGACCAGGCGGTGAACACAGCACGGCAAGAACGGGGTACGCTGTTGGCCTCTGGCTTTATCGCAGGAGGTGCTCTGATGGGCGTGGTGAGTGCGGCCATGCGCTTCGGCGGTCTCAACTTCGTAAACGATAACTGGGTAGAAAGCAACGGGGCACAATGGGTAGCTCTGGCGGCTTACCTGCTGCTGATAGCGTATTTGATTTGGGACTCGATGAGGGGGAAGAAATAGTGACAAGCTACGAGCTACAAGCTACGAGTGCCATGCGTCATAGCGGAATCCTCAGAGCATACGACTTGTAACTCGTAGCTTGTAGCTTGTAGCTAAAACAACAGGCTCTATGGACTTATTCAATTATAAACGCCGCCTGACCACGGACTTGCGAATTGGCAACCTGTCGTTGGGCGGCAACTTTCCGGTACGGGTGCAGACGATGGCCAACACCAACACGAACGACGTGGAAGGCTCAGCGGCGCAATGCATCCGGGCGGTGGAAGCAGGCAGCGAACTGATGCGCTACACCACCCAAGGCTTGCGCGAAGTGGAAAGCCTGCACCTCATCCACGAAGATTTACGGGCGAAGGGGTATGCCATCCCCCTGGTGGCCGACGTGCACTTCAACGCCGAGGTGGCTCTGGCAGCCGCCCGTACAGTGGAGAAGGTGCGTATCAACCCAGGCAATTTCATCGCTTCCATCAAACGAAAAGGCGACACAAGCGACTATACCGAGGAAGAATTCCAAGCCGAACACGCCCTGCTGCGGAAACGCTTCATCGAGTTCCTCGACATCTGCAAGGCTCACGGCACAGCCATCCGCATCGGGGTAAACCACGGCTCGCTCAGCCCGCGCATGGTGAACCGCTACGGCGACACGGCACAGGGCATGGTGGAATCGTGCATGGAACTGCTGCGCATCTGCCACGAGGAGCATTTCGACAAGGTGGTCATCTCCATGAAGACTTCCAACACGGTGTTCATGGTACATGCCGTGCGCCGGTTGGTGGATGCCATGGAACGGGAAGGATTTGCCTTTCCCCTGCATCTGGGCGTGACCGAGGCGGGCGAAGGCGAGGACGGACGCATCAAGTCGGCTGCCGGCATCGGGGCATTGCTGACCGACGGCATCGGCGACACCATCCGCGTATCGCTAAGTGAAGACCCGGAACGCGAAATACCCGTGGCACGCCTCCTGGCCGACTACGCACAGGCCCGAGCCGGACACCGCATCATCCGCGCAGCGGCACACATGGCCTACAATCCCTATGAATGTGAACGGCGGGAGACCACGGCAGTGGGCAACATCGGCGGCCAGCACGTGCCGGTGGTGATCGCTCCCACGGACGCCCCAACTGCGCAGGCTGAATACTACCTGCACAGCAACGCCATCTGCGACCTGTCGGGCAACCGCTACCCGGTGTACACCCGACTCGATGCGGACAAGCTGAAAGAAACCGCACAACCCGCATTCCTGCGCCTGAGCTATCCTGAATTAAGTCCGGAACTGTTGTCCGTGCTCTACCGCAACCCGCACATCGTGGTGTTGCTCGACACCGACCACCGCAACGGCGTGGGCGAGCAACGGGCCTTCTTCCACACCTTGCTGAACGCGGGATGCAAGAACCCGGTCATCATCTGCCGCCGCTACCGCGAAACCGACCTGCAAAGCCTGCAAGTGAAAGCGGCCTGCGACCTCGGCGTGCTGTTCATCGATGGCTTCGGCGACGGCATCCTGATAGAAAACGACAGCAACGACATCCCCACCCGCGACATCACCTCGCTGGCCTACGGCATCCTGCAAGCCACCCGGGTGCGCACCACAAAGACGGAATACATTTCGTGTCCGGGATGTGGGCGCACACTGTTCGACCTGCAACGGGCCGTAGCATGCGTGAAAGAAAAGACCGCCCACCTGGCGGGACTGAAGATTGCCATCATGGGCTGCATCGTCAACGGCCCGGGCGAGATGGCCGATGCCGACTATGGCTACGTGGGCGCAGGCCGGGGCAAAGTAAGCCTCTACAAAAAGAAAACCTGCATCGAACGCAACATCCCCGAAGAAGAAGCCGTGGATCGGCTGATTGCATTGATAGAAAGGGAGGAGGGGAAATAGTTTTTCCCTCAAGTCCTAAAAAAGAGGGTACGCCTTTGCAGGCGCACCCTCTTTCGGTTCGTGGGGATATGTACGTTTTTATTCCACGGTGATGCTGTTCAACAAGTCCAGCTTGCCATCGTTAATCAACTTGATGACCAGTTCGCCAAACAAGGTATTCTGCCAGGCAAACCACGCGCGGGTGAAGTTGGCCGGGTCGTCCTTATGGAACGACTCGTGCATGAAGCCCGTACCGGCATCTGTCTTCATGAGCGTCTCCATGCACCATTTGATTTCCGCATCGTCCTGGCTGGTGAAGGCCTTCATCATGATGCTCATCGGCCATATCATGTCGTAGCCGATGTGTGGCCCGCCGATACCCTCGCCCGCGCGACCACGGAAAAAGTAGGGGTTATCCTCGCTCCACACGAAGCGGCGGGTGTTCTGATAAATGGGGTCGTTCACGTCCACATCGCCCAGGTAAGGCAAGGCCAGGAGGCTCGGCACGTTGGCATCGTCCATCAACAGCTGGTTGCCAAAACCGTCCACCTCGAAGGCGTAGATTTTGCCATACTTGGGATGGTCGTTGATAGCATATTGCTTCAAAGCATTTTCCACTTCAGCTGCCAGGTCGGTGCATTCCTTGGCCAATTCGGTCTCGTGGTTCACGTCCGCCAATATCTCGGCCGCCTTGCGCAGCGAAGTCACGGCGAAGAAGTTAGAAGGAACGAGGAACTGGAAGGTCGTGGCATCGTCCGACGGGCGGAAGGCCGAGGCTATCAGCCCCACCGGCTTCACGGGGTTGCCCATGCCGTTATTGGACATCGTGTCCAGCTGGCGGTCCGTCACACGCTGGAACTTGTACGGGCCATGTCCGTCTTTCTTCTGTTGTTCCTTGAAGGTTTTCAGCACATTCGTGATAGCAGCCATCCATTCTTCTTCGAAGATGCTGTCGTCTCCCGTAACCTTCCAATACTCGTAGGCCAAGCGCAGGGGGTAGCACAGGGAGTCGATTTCCCACTTACGCTCATGCAGTTCGGGGCGCATGTCCGTCTTGTCAGTCATCCACTGGTGGTCAGGGTTCGGGTCGTGCGGGTCGAGGAAGGCGTTGGCGTAAGGATCAAACATGATGCAGCGGAACTGCCGCAGGATGGTGCCGCGTATCATCTTCTTCAACGCCTTGTCCTCGTTGGCCAGCTGCACATAAGGCCACACCTGCGCCCCCGAGTCGCGCAACCACATGGCGTGGATGTCACCCGTGTACACCAGCGTGTCGTCATCGCCATCCTCCAAGGTATAATAACGCACCGTGGTGTCAATGGTGTTGGGGAAGCAGTTTTCAAACATCCAGCGCAGACGGGCGTTCGTCAGCATCCCGGTCACTTCTTTGATTTTCTTCTCCACCGCCTTCGATTCGAACAAACGGTCCTTCTTGTCCGGGCGTTGCGACACGTACACCTTCGTATTGTCCGCCGTCATGGTTTCCACCGCAGGCAGCCCGGCCGCCTGTACCCCCAAGCTCCCGGCCAACAGGCCCATGCCCAAGGTGGTCAATAAGCATTTCTTCATTGTCTTTATTTTGTTTTTATTTTGAATAATTTCATTCCTTCACAGCCGCCATGCGGGCATACATCTCCACCATGGCAAACTGGGTAAGCAGCCACTTCGAATCGTCCTGCTTCGCACCGCTCCAATCGCTGTTGAACAGCCCGGTCGAGGCATCACGCATGTGCTCCCACGCATAGTCCAAATTCGCCCGGAACGCATCCATATACGTTGCGTCACCGTCCTGCCCGTACAATTCCACAAAACCACGAAGCATGATACCGGTGAACCACACATTGCCTTCGTTCAGCAAACGGAACGACTCCACATCGTGCGAAGGCTTGAAATCATGGAAGAAGAAGCCATAGGCCGACTTGGCTATCTGCTGCGCATCCGTCAGATAAGCGGCATTGCCCGTGCATTTGTACAACAAGGCAGCGGCCTGCATCATCTGCCCGCTGTTGTAGGCAAACTTGGCACGTCCGATGTGGCCGTTCAGGTTTTTATTGTCGAAATACAGGTAATCGCTCTTGTCCTGCAACGTGGTTTTCGTCCATTCATACAAGCGCGTACCCTGTTGCATATAGGCCGTATCGCCCGTAGCCTCGTACAGTTTCAACGCATACACGGCACCGGGAGCGTTCGAACACGTGTTCTTGCTTATCTTGCGTTGCTCGCACCAGTAAATGCCCCCTCCGAGCACGGTATCCGTCCCGCTCTCGATGAACTTCCATATCTCCAAGGCATTGTCCAAGTAAGCCTGCTCCTTCGTAAGCAGGTACAAATCGGTGAAATCCAACCCCAGCCACACATTGTCATCATAAAAACGGTCTGACAACGGGGCACTGCTGATATACGAAGCATAGGCTGCCGGCTCACGGCGGGTGTCGTAATACTCCCGCAACCCAGGCAGCACCTTTTCTTCCAACAAGTTCAGATACCGCTCATCGCCACTTGCCTCATATAAGGCCGTCACTGCCGACAGGCTTCCCGAATAAGGCCACAGATAGGAATACGGATTCTTCTGGTTCATCTGCTCCTCATTGTCCAAATAAGTCGCCTTGTGCCCCTCGTCAAACGGGTACGTTTCGCGCAAAAGAGGCGTGCCCGACACCGAGTAGTGCTCATACACCGCATTCCAGGTGGCATCGGCCAGTTGCAGATACTCCTGCTTCTCCAACTGCCCCACACATCCGGCAAAAGCAAACGGAAGGGCAGCCATTAAATAGATAAATGTCTGTTTCATGTTGCAAATATATGTATTTATTTTTCAACCAAAAACGTCTGTACGAACGGGAGAAAGTTCCTTTTGCTTTCAGACATTCGTACAGACGTTTCCTCCCAAACATACTCACACGATACATCTACTTAAAAAGGCAAAGTGTCATGCGAAACCTTCTTTATTATTCCACAATCAATTTCATCTGATATTGTCCTTCTTCCGAAGTCAAGCTTACCAAGTACGCTCCCGGCACGAACCGTTCTGTAGCAACACGTTCAACCTCGGACACTTCCTTATTGAACACCCGCACACCATTCAAAGTATAAATACTCAATTCACCAGAACCTTTCACCAGGAATGACTCACCTTGCTTAACCGGATTCGGATACAACGTTCCTTCTGCACATAACATCTTGTTGCCTGTCGTAGGAGCCGTAGCAGCATACACTTCAAACTCCATTATTTTGCCCATTTCCGCATCAACATTTTCCTTCGGGATCTCCATCTTCACATAGCGAGCCGGAGTTTGACTGATGGCTTTTTCCTTAACTTCTTTATTCATTTCGCCATTTACCACTTGCATCCAACATGTATTGGAGTCACCATCGTTGTTCATCTTGTCCAAGTCTGGGGCTTCCGTAGATAAATACACATTATACCCCGTGATGCTGCTGTCATCATATACCTTAAACGAAGTCACATCGTACACATCTTCCAAATCAAGAATGATAGCATGACGATTGGCTATATTCTTGCCAAAATGCCATTGATACTCTGTGTTAGCATCCGTGTACCCATCAAACGTGTGAGCCGGGTGGCGGTAATACGAATTGCCACCGGTATGCTTCAGCACCGTCTTGCCCACACTGACCAGACCACCCCGATCGGTACGTTCCTTCAACTTGCCATACATGTCAAAACCATAGATGCGCACGGCATTCTCACCATTCGGCATGTCCATGCTGAACTTCACGAAACGGGCTTCTACCGGATCATCCAGACGGTCGTCCTTGAAAGTCAGCTTTTCCGCCCCTGTACGGTTCACCACTTCCGTCCAGTCATCGTCATTGCCTGTCATGCTGACCGAGATGGTGTAATTGTTCACGTTGTTATTGCCTTCCACCGTTTGCGAATCGCGAAAGGTAAAGCGATCCAGCACATACGTATCCGCCAATTCAAAGATAACCCAAGGCTGCGCGCTCTTATTGTCGCACCATTTCTTGCGTTCGGACGGACTGGCAAGGAGGATATAGGCCGCTTCGTTTTCACCTACCTGCGCACTATAAGAATGGATGCGTGCAGCAGGCGACTGGATTTCCGGTGTCAACTCGTCAATGCCCACGGGCGACGAAGGAGGTAATTCGCCATCGTGTGCCCAATCGGAAGGTGTCGGCCCCATGATCAGTTCCAGCTTTCCGCCATTCACAATCTCTTCATGCTTCAGCCAGCAACGGGTAAGCGGTTCGCCATTGAGCGTGGCCGACTGGATGTAGATGTTCACATCATTTGCTTCTGATGCCGATATTTCAAACGTCTTGCCATCAGCCAAGTTCATCACAGTCTTGGTAAATACCGGACTGGAGATGAGATACACGTTCTGCCCCGCATTCGGATAGAAGCCCATGGCATGGAAAGCAAACCAAGCTGACATGGAACCAGAATCATCGTTGCCCGGAAGCCCGCCCTGAGCCGGTTGATAGCGTTCACGCAACACCTTACGGGTGATTTCAGCCGTCTTTTCGGGCAAGTTCACGTAGTTATACAAGCAAGGCGTAAGAAAACCTGGCTCGTTGGCCACATAGAACAGCCCAATATGCGAGCCCTGATCAAACTGATCCGTATAGGTAAAATACTTGTCCAACCGCTTAGTGAACATGTCCTTACCACCACAACGGGCAATCAAACCCGCCATATCATGCGGCACGTAGAACGACATTTCCCACGAATATGATTCGTACGTCACGCCTTCCCAGCCGCCATCGTTGAACATGCCCCACTCTTTCCAATTCACCCAATCGCCGTTTTCATAACGCGGCCACATGAAACCGGTAAAGCCTAAGCTTTCCACTTGGTCATTCCACAAGTTTTTCCAGTTGTTGGAGCGTCCGAGGTACTTTTCATAATCCGCTTCCTTGTTCAAACCTTTGGCTACCGTAGCCAGGCAATAGTCATTGTAAGCATATTCATAGGTACGCGAACCGGAACGTTCGTGAGCCAACGATATATATCCTTTTTCTTTATACTCGTCAATGCCGCCACGTCCCTCCTTGCGGGCATCTTCCGGTTCCACTTCCGCATTCTGCTTCATGGCTTCAAACGCCTTTTCGTAATCTATGCCGGTAAGGCCTTTCACATATGCATCAGCAATCAACACATCACTGTTGCTACCCGACTGCACTTGCCCGTTGTAGTTTCCACTACGTCCATCGGGCATGTAGCCCTCATGCTCATAAATATCTATCAACGAACGCACCATGTCCACTTGGCGCGACGGGGCAAGCAGCGTAAAGAGCGGATGCGTGGCACGGAACGTGTCCCACAACGTGTAATAGTCATCATAATACGGTTCGGACGAAGTCCACAACGGGTTTTCGCCCGTGCGGTCGGTCGGAGCAAGGAACGCATGGTGGAGTGCCGAATAGAATATTGTCTTGTACCCTTCCGGGCCTTCTACCTGTACTGTGTTAAGCAACGGTTTCCATTCGTCCAAAGCTGCGTTGCGCACTTCGTCGAAGTTCCATGTGGTCAATTCGTTAAAATTGGCTTTGGCTTGTTCGGTGCTGATAAAGGAGATGCCGACTTTGGCCTTGATCTGCTGACCATCGGTCGTATCGAAATGGAACAAAGCACCACTCTTTTCCGTGCCTGTTGCATTCACTTCCTGTTCAGATGAGAGGGTCGCGCCTTTCCACGTCTCAACCGAAGTCGCTTCCGTGTCGAACTCGGCATAAAAATATACCGTGTAAGGCCCACCGAAGTTCCATCCGCCTTCCACGGTGGAATAACCTTCTATGGACTTATTGGAAAGCACTTTCACGCCCGAAGCCACGAGACGTTGCGATTCGCTGTGGTTCGGGTCCCAAGATATCCGCAAATGGCTTCCCGCATCGATAAGCACACCCGCCGTGGAAGCAGCTGGGAACGTATATTCATGGAAACCCACCTTACGTGAAGCCGTAAGGCGCACATCGATATCGTATTTCTTCAATCCTACCTCGTACAATCCCAAGGCAAAATGTTCGTTTTCACGCTCAGAACCATAGTTGCTCAAATCCACATTGCCCGTTACCGGTTGGAACAGAATGTTGCCGTATTTCGGGCCTCCACCCGTACCGCTTACGTGCACATGGCTGAAGCCTTTGATGTCGCCACCATCACCCCAACCGGAATTGTTGCCCAAGTCGCCACAGTCAGCTCCCAGTTTCACCATGCCAAAAGGCACGCACACGCCGGGGAATACATTACCGTTGTTCGTCGCACCGAGGTCAGGCATCACATATTCCCAATTCTCGCGTGCCGGAGCCGCTTCCTCCAATGTACAAACCATCGTCTTGGCATCCAT
Organism: uncultured Bacteroidales bacterium; assembly: GCA_949297975.1. Taxonomy (GTDB): domain Bacteria; phylum Bacteroidota; class Bacteroidia; order Bacteroidales; family Paludibacteraceae; genus QVMH01. The sequence goes on along the minus strand of CASFUX010000010.1, from coordinate 38,048 downwards.
ATCCACCTTGATTGAATAGATGCCGCTCGCCGGTACCTGGAAAGCATTGTCCGCCCCGTCGGTTTCACCTTTCCGCTCATAAAGCGTATAGGTTTTGCCCGATTCGATAATCTGGTGCTGCACCCCGTCCGTATTGATATTGCATGTCCACGACGGATGCCAGCCCTTCTGAGGCAGGAATTTGAAGCGTGCCTGATCCATGCTGTAGTCTTTCAATTCACCTGTCCAAGTAAATGTGCCGTCCGCTTCTTTCTGCATCTCGATGGGGTTATCGCAGTTCCACCCCACTGAAGTGGCATTACCCGTAAGATAAAGCACGTCATACTGCGCCCATGAAGCCGCATAAGCCAATAACAAGAAACAAAGGCTTGTCAAAATATTTTTCATGTTCTTCCTTTTTTTGATGATTATTTCTGTTCTTAAAACAACAACACCTGCCCCGCACGGCACAAGAATATGGGGAACGAACCCGGCTTCATCTTCATGCACATGCGAGGCAGGTATTGATATTCATTTTATTCTTCAAACAAACTTGTCCGACTTACTTATTTTACCATCACTTTCCGGGTGGTTTCTTCGCCATTCATCCACAATTTCACGATGTAAAGGCCATCAGCCAAATTGTCGGCCAATACGGTACGGCCTTCGATACCGGCCAACCGATTCACGCATTTCCCGGCAATGTCATACACCGCTGCCTGCTGGATAGCCGCAACCGATGACACGCTGATGGCACCGTCTGCTGCCAGTACCACGCAGTGTGCCGCATCGAGAGAAGCAATACCAGTTCCGATGTCATTGCCATCTTCTACTTTCACGGTCAATTCATTCAAGTCGATGGTAAATTTATACTTGCCCGCAGTCGTTACCAAGAATTTGTTGTCACCGACAATCGTATTATTATTCATCGACCTAAAGAACAGATTGTATGTTTTGCCATATTCCGGGGCAATGAACTTGTCAGCATCCGAAGCCAACACAAAGTTACGTTCCCAATCCTTCCCGATACGGAACTTCAATTCCGCACCACCATCCTTCGTGTACAAGCTGTCCGTCCAAGTAAACACACCCGGCTGGCCTTCCACAGCCGTCATCGGATCGTTCGGATAACCGTCGCCCCAATTACCATCGGTTTCCAAGGCACCGCCTATCACATTCAGTTCTCCTGCCGCGAGGATGGATGGGTCTATCGCCATTTGAAGGGTGTTAAGGTTTACTGTGATGGTGTACTCATCGGCCTCGGCCACAGCAAATGTATTATCCGTTACCTTAAAAGTCAAGCCGCATTCCACGCCTTTTGTTTCGGTAAATTCACTCGTGGAATGGCCTGCTACCGGATTAATATTGTATCCGGTTTCCTGCTTGTTCGTAAAGAAGAACGAACCAACGTTAAGACTGCCAGTCCAAATAAAGCGACCTTCGCCTACCCCTTTCATTTCAATAGCCTTCGTAGCATCCGTACCTGCCGTTGTGGCATCACCCATGAGAAACAAGGTGGTCACATCGGGTTTTGCTGGTTCAACAACTTCACCACCTTCCGTCACGACCATGGTTTCGGCCACCAAATCAAGGGTGATGGTATATTCACCTGTAGCAGGAGCAATGAACTTATAATCCTTAGGGGCTGTTCCAGGATAATGATACAGTTTACAAGCCTCACCTATGGTAATGGTCGTATTGCCAGTGGCAGTTTCAGCACAATCGGTGGATATGAAATTTTCCCATTTTGTATCATTCACCAAAAACTTAAACTCACCATTGGCTGTCAAATTTCCAAACCACACCCATTTTCCGTCTTGATAGACCATTTCCTGCGTGCTGCCAGCCGTACCCTGATCCCAACCAGCAGGGGTGGCATTACCAACAACATACAATTTCTCTACTCCCTCAATAGCAGCAAACGAGCTAAAAGCACACAAGGTGCTTAACAAGAACAAATAAATTTTCTTCATGATTTTGTAATTAATTGATGTTTGACTTTTGATTAATTTATAAAGACTGAAAGGCGACAGACGATAAAACGTACCGCCCGCCACCTCTCCTTTTTTCATCTTACTTGACCACTACTTTCCGGGTGGTTTCTTCACCGTTAACCCGCAACTTCACGATGTAAAGCCCATCGGCCAAGTTGTCCGCCAACACGATACGGCCTTCAACACCCGCCAGCTGGTTCACACACTTTCCGGCAATGTCATACACCGCCACTTGCTGGATAGTAGTTGCCGATGATACGCTGATAACACCGTCTGCTGCCAATACTACGCATTGCGTGGCATCGAGTGCATCCATACCAGTACCGATGTCTTCACCATTTTCTACTTTCAATGTCATCGTGTTCAGGTCGATAGTCAACCTATATAACCCCGTCGCTTTCACAATCAGTTTGTTGTCACCAATCATGTTGTTGGTATTCAAAGGACGGTATACCAACGAATAGGTTGTACCTACAGCTAACGTTCTGTCTTGTCCATCTGCCAAAACGATGCAACGATCCCACGTGTCGTTAGCAATACGGAACTTCATGTCAGATTCTGCATTATCCGCTTTAGTATACAAGGTCGTTGTCAAAGTCCAGATGCCAGACTCCGTTTCTGTCATAGCGACACCGTTAGCAAATCCACCGGGCCATTCCCCATTTTCTTCCAACGAGCCACCGATGGCATACAGCGTTTTTTCTGTAGCCAACACTGTTGCCGAACGGTCTACTGCCATTTGCATGTTATTCAGATTGACCACGATGGAATATTCCCCGGCTTCTTCTACACTAAAAGCAGAATGAGCCAGACCGCTATCCTTAAACAAGCATCTTTCCACACCCTTGGCATCTGTAATGGCAGAGGTAGACAAATTATCGTCTATGGGATAAATGCCTTCCCCTTCCGCCTGTTTGTTCAAAAACGCAAAACTGCCAACTTGCAATTCTCCTTGCCAGAAGAATACATTCTCCGATACATTTTTCATTGAAATACTTTCGTCTGCAACAAAGGCCGTTCCCTGCAAAAACAACTGCGTTTTATCCACGGTCGATACCATAACCTCGCCTTCTTCTTTCACGCTCATCTTCATGTTATTCAAATCCACCGTTAACGTATATCGTGCTGACTTGCTCGGTTTGAATTTATAATCATTCGGCGAAGATTGGAGAGGGCGATATACCAAATCATAGGTTCCGCCATTGGTAATATCCTGATCGTTGGCAGCCGCCACTACATTTTGATTGTCCATGCCTGCTGTACTGGCAGTGCTATTGGTAAACTTAAACTGACCATTGGCATAAAGGTTGCAAGTCAACGTGAATACCCCTTCTTCCTGCTTTGCCAAAGGCAGCCCTTTGCCATGATCCCAACCGGCACCTTCTCCCCAAGGAGCCGAGCCGATAATGAACAATTTGCTTTTATCCTCCGGCTCAGTCGGCACGTCTATCTCACCTAACGCGCTAACCGTCATCTTATAGGTATTCAAATCCACAGTAATACGATATTCTCCGCTTGCTGCTACTTGGAATGCCAAATCGTTTCCCGTATGGTCATTCGGGCGTAGAACCAAATCCGTTTCTGCATCCAATGCCACCTCTTTATGCACATCGCTCGAAACATCACACGTAATAGACGGATGCCAGTCTCTTTTCACTAAGAATTTGAAACGGGGATTATCAGCACCCTCGGCTTTGCCCGTCAAATGTCCTTCCCAAGTGAAAATGCCGGCTTCTCCCGTCATTTGAATGGCTTTCCCTGTATCGAAACCACAATCAGCTGCGTTGCCTACCAAGTAAAGTTCGGTAAACATATCCGCTTTTGTAATCGTAACGGACAGGTCATTGTCATCTTCCGGATTGACTTTCACATCCACCTTGTAGACGCCACTTTCTGTTATTTTAAGTTTATTATCCACACCTGCCTGTGCCTTCATCAACTTGTATTCTTTCCCTAATTCAAAAGCCAGATCGTTTTCTGTGAAAATAATCGAATTATCATAACTTCCTGTTGCACTAAGGAATTTCAGTTCATTATCATTATTTTTTGATGGGTTTTCATTCGTATTGTATAAATTCCCTGTCCAAGTAAACCCCGTATCCGTTTTTTCCATGTCGCAAGGTTTACTGTCAGTCCATCCCATAATGGTTGCTCCACCGACAAGATAAAAGTTATCGTAAGCTGCCCGGACGGTAAAGACACCCAACATTAAAGCCAAAGCTAAATAAATCTTCTTCATGATTTTGTTATTAAAATCGGTTGCTTGATTAAAAAAGGGAAGGCGGCAACGGCAAATGCCGCTCGCCACCTTTCCTTACTCATTTTATTTCACCAGTACTTTTTGCACATAGTCCTTGCCTGCGCAATTCATTTTCACGATGTACAAGCCATTGCTCAAGCCTTCGAACCATACTTGGCTACCCGATTCCGACACCGTGCCGAGACACTTGCCTGCTACATCATATACGGATGCCGAAGTGATTACGTTGCCGCCTTGGGCAGACAACGTAATCGTATTGGCTGCAGCCAATACACGTACCACATCTTCCGACACCATGGCTACAGCATTGTTGCCTTCTTCTTCAACCGGGGTAAAGCTGTTTACCGTCAGTTTCTTCGTATTCAAGTCAATGGTCAAGTCATATACACCTGTGGCCGTAATCAGGAAGGGGAAGTCGTTGGGTGACCCTTCAAACGGACGGAACACCATGTCATATTCAGCAGCATCTTCTCCTTCAACCGCCGCAATGACCTGACCACCTTCCATGGCTGACACCAACGTTTCATCCCAACTGTTGGCCAAGGTCTTGAACTTGAATTCAGCCGAGTCTTTCGCATTGGTGTACAATGTATCATTAAACGTGAACACGCCGTTTTCACCTACCAATTCAATAGGAGGAAGCGAGTGATCCCATTCGCCGGTGGCATTCACCGCACCGCCTACCAAGTAGAGTGAATCCGTACCCAAGGTCGGGATAGTGGGATATATAGGTTCCGTACCCTTTACAATGACCATTTTCATCGCTTCCAAGTTAATCGCGATAGTGTAAGTGGCCGTTTCGGATACCGTAAAGGCATTGTCAGAACCCGTACTTTCCGTTTCTCGCACATACAACTTGTTTTCCTTGATAGGATTTTGCGACGCATCGGCCAACTCAACCATTTGGTGTTGCTGTTCAGGAGTATTGATGTTGCAGGTGATCGTAGGTGCCCACTGCTTTTCATCAACCAAAAACTTAAAACGCTCTGTATCTTCCGAAGCCGCAGCTTTCAATTCGCCAGTCCATACAAAAAGGCCATCAGCCGTTTTTTCCATCGGCAAAGCACCATCTTGTGACCAACCTGCCGAACAAGCATTCCCTACCACGTACAAGCTTTGAAACCTTGCTTGTGCATACATGCCCAGTGCCATTGCCGCACCAAGCACGCTTAAAGTAAATTTTCTCATGACTACAAAAATTTTAAATGAAACAATATAGAATTTAGTATAATAAAAATTGTCAATAATTCATCGTCAATCGTTCACAGAACCTTCCAGCCCCGGTGCGTACACGCACGATGTACACCCCTTGTGCCAGCGACAAATCGGCCTCGCCGTTTTCCAACGCACCGGCTGTTACGATTTGCCCCATCAGGTTGTACACCTCGTAGGCCGTACCCCCAACCATGCGGATAGCCAAACGCCCTTCCCGACTGTACACAGACAAAGCCGTTTCTGCTATTTCAGCAGACACACCCGATGAGGACTTCATGCGGGTCTTGTCAAACATCCAGGAGAGGAAATCTTCCCGCTCAAAGGCCGGTGTCCACACAAAATGGTCGGCACCGGGCACTTCTATATACTCCACATCCGCACCCAAAGCCTGCAATTTCTCGTAGGCCGTCCGCGAATTCTGCACTGGCACTACCCCATCGGCATCACCATGAAAAATGCGCCAATACACTTGAGCCAAACGTTCGTCCTCCAGCCGCGCCGCATTAACCCCGCCACACAAGGGCACCGCCGCCGCAAACACCTCGGGAAAGCGGCACACCAAGTCATACGTAGCCATGCCCCCCATCGAAAGGCCGAAGATATACACCCTGTCCTTGTCTATCCCATCCATCTGCAAGTAAGAATCTATCAACTCTTTCACCATGCCATTGAACTTGGATATGGGATAATCTTCAGGGAAAGTCGTGGCATCGAAGCTGGCCGGTTCTTCGTCAAATGCCCCAAAGTACTGCGACGGACACTGCGGAAACAGCACATAAGCAGGATAAGCCTCGCGATTTTCCGCCTTGGAGAACAACGTGCCCGCATAAGCCAACTGGCTGCTGTTGTTGTCGCCCCGCTCTCCCTTGCCATGCAGGAAAACGACCAGCGGATAAGTCTTACCCTCTTCTACCGAAAACGGAACCAGTTTGCGATATTTCAACACACCGCCCGTGGCTTGAAACTCCTCAGCCGTGAACACAGTAGCGGGATCTTCGGACACATCGGCATCCCCCAAACGGGTCACCACCATGGTTTCCGCGTTCAAGTCCACTTTCACCCGGTACTTGGCCGTTTCCTCCACTTGGAATGAAAAATCATGCCCGTTGGGAATATCGCTTCCGGTGAGGTATTCATAAATTTTCATCTCCTCGCCCAACGTCACCAAGGTGTGATGGGTGGATTCAATATATTCACACGTGTAGCCGGGTTGCCAGTCCGTGCGGTTCGTCAAGAACTTGAAGCGCATGTTGCCATTGTCGCCCGTGTCTTTCCCATACAAATTGCCTTCCCAGATGAACACACCATCCACATCGGGAGTCATTTCTATTCCGTCGCCAGGACTGCCCCAACCGGCATCGCATCCATTGCCAATGATGTACAAGTGCTCGTACTCAGCACCAAACGACATTCCTGCCGCCATCCATACGGCATAAAAGAATAAAATCAGTCTTTTCATTTGTTAATCATGTATTGATATTCGCACACAAATTCGCCTTCAATCTACCAGCACCTTTTCCGTAAACGAAACGCCTTCTGTTTCCAACTTCAGCAAGTACACTCCTCTTTCCGCCACAGGGATAGCCAGCGTGCCGCCTTCAAAAGAGCCATTTGCCAATTGCTGCCCCGTGGTGTTGAACAGTACATACTGCGTTTCACCACTTTGCTGCATAATAATCTGCATGTCGCGGGCATACACTACACCCGGCCGAAGATCGCTTTCCACATTGTCCAAAGCCGTCTCACCCTCGCCTACCCACGACAACTCAATGCGGTCAATAGACGGTGCATAGTCCATGGAACAACCGAACTCGATGGTATTCTCCGCTGCGGCGTTCAAGTCCACTAAAATAGTCTTCATACCCAGCCCGCTGCCACTATCCGCACCGGTGGCTTGGAACGTGTACTCCTTACGGGTCTCCAGCACATCGTTTACTTCCACATAGGCAAAACGCGAGGTTGCCGCCGTGTAATAAAATGTCAGCGCATAAGTGCCCGACTGCGGCACCATCACCTTGCGAAACGTCAGCGCACGCCCGTTGCCAATGGAAGCCACATATTCGTTGCCCGAACACAAGCTGTCCACATCCGTGCGCACCGCCACACCGAATGGTATCAGATTGTCCGCCGATTCGGCCTCATACTTGATGAACTCCGGCCTGGCATAATCAGCCGATGGCGACAGCAGCACCACTGCTCCCCCCTGCGACAGCAACGACAGTTCCAATGCATCGGTGGAGCGAAGCCCTTCGCGGTACTCAAACTGCACATCGGAGGGACAAGCGCCGTCCCGGTAAATGTAAGCGTTATAGGTTCTGTCCGCATCAAGGAAGTCCAGTTTTGCGCTCCATGCACGCGGCTCGGTAGCCAAGACGGCGACATACCAATCGTCGCCGTTGCGGCGTGCCACCGTCAAGCGGTCGTTCATGGCCGCTTCCAGGCATTTCGTGTCGTCCCACGTGGCAGGCACACTTTGCAGGAATCCTTTGGCCACATGGTAGCGGTAGTTGTCCGGGGCATCGTTAAGATGCAACAAGCCCGACTCGAACACCACCGACAAGGCCAACTGATGCGCCCATGTAGTGCCATAATGTATTTTCCCGTCCTTATCGGCAAAATCGACCGGCGCATAGTCCGTCGCCCCCAAACTGCCCCGCACTATGGCCGAATTGATATTGTGCGCCGCCGTTATCACATTCGGGCTTTCCGCATAATACGCATTGCTCAGCACCGCCTCCGAACTGAGCAGGTTAGGCCACGTGCGCTGCAAGCCCGTGGGCTTCGTACACGAATACAAGTCCACCATGAGGTTATGCTGGGCGGCAATGCGCAACACTTGTTCGTAGCGCTTCATCATGTCCTGCGAATCGTCCTCCCAGAAATCCACCTTGATACCTTTTATCCCGGCATTCTCCCAATTCAGCATCCGGTTATTTAAGCTAGCATCATCTATCGGCAGCGAGCGTTGATTCACCCAGATGAACAGCCCCACCTGCCGATCCCCTGCATACGATGCCAAATCGTTCAAACCTATTTTCGCTTCTTCCCAAGCCCGGTCAAGCGTGAAATATTCCCAGCCCATCTCTGAAGCCCAATCGATATATTCATGGATACAATCCAAGGACAAGTGTCCCGTAATGTCGCCCATGATAGTCCACTGCTCTTTCTCTTTATCCCACAACTTTTCAACTCCTCCCTCCGTGTCGTTTCCACCATAAGCCCAAGCCGCCCGTCCCGGTTTAATCCAAGCCAGGTCGGTCAAGGTCGTAGGTTCACTTAAGTTTTCGGACAAGGTAGATTCCACCATCGAGGCCAACGAACCGGCCATCATCATACGCCACGGACTATGAAAAGGCAGGGAAGTCTCCACATCTGCCCCCACGAAGCGGTACACGAATGCCTGCGTCTCATCATTCGTATAAAGTTGCGAGGCCGCATACGTGCCATCCACCCCCGCTTCAGACAACAACAGATAGCTATCGCCCGTTTTCACCAGCAAAGGCAACGAGGTATGCTGCAAGCAACTTTCCAACTCCCAATCCGATTCCTCCACCACGTTTTTATAATCCCGCGAATATACTTGCGAATAGATTTCATCTTTCGTGGCAGGGTTGCATTCGCTCAGTTCCGAATACACAGTCAGATTACCCGTACCGTCCAATTCGTACCGATAGGCCAACCCGTCATCGTACATCCGCACCACCACTTCCACACGCTTGTCATCGCGGGTAAACGGCACACGCAACTCGTTGTAACGATTGGTATACGTGCTTTTCTTGCCCGAAGGCAATGAATAAGTATCGTCAACCGATGTGGTTACAGGTTCACCTGCCACCAATCCTTCCGAGAAGTCGCCTGCCGATGTATTGATGCCCAAAGCAGACTTGGCAATCAATTGTACACCGTCCTTTTGCACCTGATAGAACAAAGCATTGTTTTCATCCAGCAGCAGGTCCAATGCCATATCGCCTTGGGGCGATGTTACCGTAGCCACGGTGCTATCAGCCCGCAAGCCCAACCACACACTGCCCCACATCAGCAAGGCGATACCCCCTATCTTCTTATAGGTTGACTTCATATTTCGCATTAACTCCAATTCCAAAAGATTTTATCTTACTATCACTTTTTCCACCCGGCTACCACCCTCGGTCTGCATGTTCACCACATACAGCCCCACGGGCAACACGCAACGGCACTCAACACCATCCAATTGACCGTGCGCCACCGTGCGCCCGGACAAGTCACTCACACGATACTGGCCCCGGCCCGTAGGCTGCATGACCAACTCGCGACCCGATACCCATACCGGCATCGCCTGCCGCACATCATCCAATCCCGTCGGACGCGTTTCGCCGAACAATTGCCACTTCAGCACCTGGAAGGCTTCCGCCCCGTTGCTTTCCAACGTGCGCAGCCGGAAGCCCCGGTAGTATTTCTCCGCATCCACCTCAAACTTCATGGTGGCATAGCGCACCGGGAAAGTAAAATCATACACCTCACTCACCACTTCCCAATCGCGATCAAACCCTTCGACTACCCAGGATTTAGGGTCGCGCTCCGGATAATCCTGACACGAAGTAAGCGTATAACTTGTCAAACGGGTAGTTCCGGGCAACTCCACGTCCACAAAGAATGTGGACTGCCCGTCCCAATAATACTTCTTCGTCATGTCATGGTTGAAGAGATTGTAATACCGTTCGTCCCACGAACCATAGTCATACACACCGAGCGGCATACCATTGGTGTATGTACGCACGTCCAAGCCTTCGGTCAAATCAGCAGGGAACTGTCCATCCGTAGCCTCGCTCAGGTAAGGAATACCAAACAACTGCACTTCCCCTATCGTGCCGCCCGATGCATAAAGACGATAATGTGTCGCCGCATAACCCGCATCACGCACATTACGCTCCAGCACGAACAACGTGCCACAACCGCCCTGCTGCACGCTCGAAGGGGTCAATGCCTTCCATGTGGTACCATCGGACGAATACTCCAACCGCCAAGTCGCCACATCCGTTTCGCTTTCAAACCCTGCCGACAAATAATAGCCTGTGAGCAGATAGGGCATATCACATTCCACCTGCAAGGTTGCTGCCGTACCGGTATAATCGTACACCGTTTCCTCGTCGTTGTCCAACATGCGGTCATCGGCCGGTTCGCCGTTGAATGTCACCGACAAGGCATCCTCTGTCAAGTCATAGCCCCACGCCCACTTGTCCGGTTCCGGGCGCGGAAACTCCGCATCAATCGACACGATTTCAAACTTGTCTATATTAGGGCCATCGCCATTGTAAGGCGTAATCTCTATATCATTTTCACCTTCATTCAAATACAAATAGCACTCCATCATGGCGGTAGGGCCGTTATCCCAATCGCTCGTTTCTTTCTCCACGGTGCATACCACAGCCGGATAGTAACCCGTACGAACCGCTATGGAACGCTTCCCCATGCAAGTATAATACGTTCGGAACTTATAACCGCCCTCCTTGACTACCTCCACATTTTCCAATAATATTTTGCTGCCCACCCCGTTGTCGCCAACGAACTGGCCACCAGAGAAATTATTCCCGCTCTTCACTTTCACACTGCCACTCAACGTGGCATCCTCTGCCTCAATGGTCAACACGACATCCTGCCCCACAACCTCCACGCTTCCTATACAAGCAAACAAAGCGCACATCACGTTTACCAACCAATACCGAGCATTATCCCTTGCTGTTTTCATATTCCTTTTATCATGCACATTTGAACATTTTACATTGATAAGACACAAAAAAACGCTCCAACCCTTACTCACACCCCAACTTTTTTCAAAAAAAAGCATAAACTATTCATTTTCCACCATACAAGTTCTGCATCTTGCAGGATAAAGTTATCGTCTCACCAGGGTGATACAGGTGTTCCACCCGGGTGGAACAGGTGTGTCACCCGGGTGGAACACCTGTATCACCCGGGTGGAACGATAACCTCTTGCGAAAAAAGCCTCTACTTGATGGTGTAACATACAGCATAAGAGACCGTTCAACACACAAAACGATTACCGCACATAGGCCTGCAAACGAACGGGCGGTTCGCCGCTTCCTTTTTCAAGCACGACAATATAACTTCCTGCGGGCAATGCCACATCCGTTGCACGCGCAAAGACGCACCCTGCTACCCGACGGCCATCCACACTGAATATATTCATCCGCATCCGTTCGTCACAATCGGCCATTAGGAACAAACGTCCTTCCCGGCTGTAACAAATCACATGTTCCTCCTTCACCACATCCACTTGGGAAGGTTCTGCTGACGGCTGGCCTTCAACAGTGAACTTCATTTTCGCCAAATCGAGGCGCAACTTGCTTATGCCTTCTTGCGTAATGACAAACTTGTAATCATGCGCATCGCCGCCAGCAAAATAGTTTTCTTCATAAATCACATCATATTCCTCGCCGCTAAACACCGGCTGATTCTCCACAGTCGATACCCAGCAACGGCCATACGAGCCATGTCGCATGGTAAATTTGAAATCGCCTTTCGTCACGTAACCTTCCCACTCGTACACGCCATCTTCCACCGGGTCCATCTGCATGGCAGTCGTGTTGTCAAGCGGCCATCCACAAGGCAAAGCCGCTCCCACGGCAAATACCGCACGGGGATAACGCGCCTCACCCGGTACGAACTTTGTTACCGTCAACGTAAGGTTAACCACATCGACCTCGATTTCATAATAACCGTCTCCGCTATGATCCGCAGGAATGGTCCACTTGCTATCCTCTCCGTTCAATCGCATTTTAAGCGGCTTGCCAATAGCCTCCGACAAAGACACATTGCCCGTGCCCTCCGGATGATAATTGTCTCCCCAATCATGCTTCTGCAACAGCTTGAAACTGCCCCCTTCTGCTCCAATATCATTGTAGTGCAAGTTACCCTTATACCAAAACACATAAGGCCGTTCCGGGTCGGTCGTCAGCAGCACGGCATCTTGTATCTGCCAGTCGCCCGCATCCAAATTGAATGGACCGCCATGTATGTACAAATTCCGTGGATACTCCACGCGCTCCGCTTTCAGGCTTTTCACATTACCATCCACGGAAAGCGTCAGGCGAAACATATCTTCTTTACCCGCATATCGAATGTACAACCCGCGCTCATCCACACCAGCCTCCCGCAAGGCAATGGAATCGCCCAACGGGTTGTTGCCTCCACACGCATGCATGTACATTGTCGTGCCATCCGTTATTTTAAATGCGTCAGTACTCATGCCTCCCACATACACAAATTCTTTTCCGTCATCGTCCAACGGAGTAAACGGAATTTGCCATTCGGTCGTGTCGCCCACAATTTTCCAATCGGCACAGACAGCAGTTGCAACCCAACCCAACGACAAAGCCGTTATGATTATATTCAAATATCTCATGTTTATGCTATTTGTAAAATTCGGATTTCTGATTTCAAATTACTCCTCATCTCCCATCACCGTTATAGTAGTGGTTACGCTGCATGATTGGCTCGGTATCGCAACCAGAACAGTCCGCTTCTCTGCATCATATTCTGAGGCAACTTCTTCCCCATTCACAAACACCTGCTTCGGTGCGGCATCACGCGCCAGCAATTCCAAGCGATAAGCCCGTTCTTCCGGCATTCCTTCAAAAGCTCCTTCACGCGGATGAATGGTGCAGACGGTAGTACCGCCTTCCGTGCGTTGCGTGATTTTCGTAAGCGTGTAGGCCGTTTCATAATCGGCGCTATTGCCGGCATCTTCATATAAGTCGAATTCCCCTTCCGCTCCGGGCACCAATTGCACAATCAGCGTGTCAGGACGTTCGTTCAAATGCATGATGCGCGGATAAAGCGGTATGACCGCCCCCTCACGGTAATAATAAGGAATCTGTTCGCGGCTGAACGAGCGGGACACCACCGAGCCGCCTTCGAGCATTTCGCCCGTCATCACTTCATACCACTTGCCACCAGGCAACCAAATGGTCTTTTCGCTAATGCCCGTGCCATTGTCCGATGTGGTAATGGGAGCTACCAACATGTCGTTGCCGAACATGTATTGCCCCTCGTAACGATAGGCTTGGTCGTCCTCCGGATAATCGTAATACATCGGGCGGCACAGCCCGACCCCTGTATCATAAGCCCAACGCGCCATGGTGTAAATATAAGGTATCATCGCATAGCGCAAATAGATGGCATCACGCATCTGCTCGAAATTGGGATACCGCCAAATGCGCCGTTCTATGTTGCCCGAAGCCGTGGAGTGTGTGCGGAGTATCGGCGAGAACACGCCATATTGTATCCAACGCAGATACAATTCGGCATCATCATTCCCCCGCTGGATATGCCCGCCAATGTCATGGCTCCAATAACCATACCCCACATTGGAAGCAGTCGCCGTGAAATAAGGTTGAAAAGCCAGTGAAGGGAACGAGGTTTCCGAATCTCCCGAAAAGCCGATAGGATAGCGATGATTACCCAGGCCTCCCCAACGATGGAAAATAAACGGACGATCCTTGCCTTGTTGCTTTTTGTCGTTGAAGAACACATGATTCAGCCAAAAAGTGTTACTCAGGTTCTTCTCGTTATGCGCAATCATGTCCTGCTGCCAGTCAATCCACCAAAAGTCAACACCTATCTCTTCGTGCGGGCGCAAAATGTGTTCGAAAAAGGCTTCGTAAAAGTCTTGGTTTTCCAAATTCCAACGTATCGTCCCATCGGAAGCCACCAAGCTGTCGGCCGTCATGGTTGAATAACGTTGAGACAAATCGGCATACAAGTCATCATAATGGTCCTCCTTCGGGAAAACCCCATCAGCCGGATGCAAATTGAGCGTGGTGTGCAAGTCTTGTTCATGCAACCACTGAATAAAACCTGCCGGGTCAGGGAACAAAGCCGTGTTCCAGCTCCAACCCGTCCACTCGGTACCGTTCGTATCGCCGGTTTTACCATTCCTGTGCCAATCCATATCGATAACCAGCACGTCCAACGGGATTTCCCGTGAACGAATTTCCGTCACCAATTCGCGCATCTCCTGCTCCGTGTAACGCTGGAACTTGGAATACCAATAGCCAAACACGTACAACGGCGGCAAAGGCATCTTTCCTGATATTTTCGTAAAGTCGGACAAAGCCTGTTTGTAATCATGCCCATACCCAAGAAAATACATATCGAGTGCATTCTCCTTCCTTGGCTGTGCCACCCAGTCAAACCCGATGCCGTTTTCTCCCGCCTGGCCGTCAAACAACAAATTGTAGCTGTACTCATCTTCCTTTTCCCAACGGGGGGCTTTCTCATCGATAACAGCCCACCCCGAACGGGAAAGCAGGCCATCCTCCAACCAGCTACGCACATCACCATCCGCGTTGTCGAGCGTGCGGGTTGTCCCTTTCAGGTTGTACGGGTCGGCCTTTCCTGGATACCACACCTCTTGCACGCCATTCACGTCAAGCGTTATCCGCAAATTCGGATCGCATCGGTCTGCATTTACCGGATAGCTATCCAATTTATAGCGTAACTCCAATTTATCCGTCGTAATATACAAAAAGCCATCCCGTTCTTCCGAGGTAAACCGTGGTACCGGCAAGTTACGGTTAACCACTGCAAACGAAGCACGGTCTTCAAATTGCTTATCCTCGCTATATTCAATGCGGATCATCTCAGGGGTCAACACCGTAAAACGCATGTTGCCCGATGTCACGACAGCCTTTTCATCGGCCACTGGATTATAGCCTTGCGCCCAAGAAGTCAGCGCACAGACCAACCCACATATAAAAAAGATTAAACGTATTTGCATACCTATGTAACTGATTTCAGATTTCAGATTTCAGATTTCAAATTCCAGATTTCAGTTTGTGACGCACCGCTGCTAAAGCACGGCAACTATGCCTCACAAAAAAAGGTCGCACAAGTGCGGGCATCTTATGATACCGCCATACGAAACTTGCGTGACCTTTTTTTCTTTCCTTCCTAACCAATATTAATCAATACACAATCAAATGACCGGTTTTAGCACCTTCTACCCAACGTACCAGATAAGTGCCGCCAGCAAGGCCTGCCGTCGAAAGTCGGGCATTATCCACCACCTGACGGTCGGCCAACATGCCATTCAATGTATATATTTCAAAACTGCCGTTGTTACCCGTTGCCACCTTTTCTCCCGCCTTCACCGGGTTAGGAGTGATGAACAAATCGGATGCATTTACAGCCTGCACCTCTGAACCTTCGTTATCCACCATGCTCAACGTATTCAAGCTCTGGGCCAAGTTGGCCAAGGCATCCTCCTCGCCACCCAGCGGAGCATAAATTTCCAGGCTGGACTTCATCATGCGCCCTTCGGCCACATAGGCTATTTCTTCTTCGTTCATGCCCGAACGCCAGAAAAACAACTGACGATATTCCGCCGTTGCCGGAGCATTTGTATTATCACCGATAAAGAATTTCTTCGGCACGAGGTTTTCTGCCGTGCTTCCCACCTTGTCGGCACCGACATAGAGCATGGTCTGTCCCCACGCATAATAGTGGGTCAACGTGATGCGCTGCCAATCATCGTTCTTAAACGGTGAAGAGGCCGTAATCGTCGTGCCGTTAGGTGATTCATACACCACCTGGCCACCCACTAATTTGATATAGCCCGTACCATTTTCATTTTCAAACGAAGCCAGGGTGGCATCGGTTGCTGTCGTATTCACCTCGAACGACAAGGTAAAAGGATGAACTATATTTTCAGGAACAAATTCCACATGCTTGCCGGAGGCTTTATCCAAAGCCAGTGAAGTTCCACTAACAATGGCCGGTTGTGGCTTTTGAGTATGCAAAGCATCAAACAACGAGGGCACAATGGCATAGAAAAATTCCCGGTGACCATCCGAATTGGGGTGTGCGCCATCGCTTTCATAGGCTTTCACCCACTTGCCTGTACCATCGTCAATCGCACCCAAGGTATTGACTGACGGCACATCATATTCTTGGAAAATGAGGTTCAATTGTTTCAAGATGCGGTAGTCGTCCAAATTGAACGAGCCATTCGTATAATTGTTGGACATAACCGGAATGATGCCCACCTCCCGAGCCTGCTCGATGAGTTGCTTCATGCCTTTTTCGTAATTCTCCGCTGCCTGTTCCGTACCAATACCACCATTGCGCTCGTTGCCCAACGAAAGGCCATAGAACACATAGCGACCGCAATCACGCAACAAGTCACGTTCCCAACGGTCAAGCACCGCTTGCGTGGTATTGCCACCAATCGATATGTTGGATGTAGTCCAATCGTTTTCAGAAAGCCCTTGTTCATGGCGTTCCTTCAGCAAGGTGGCATGGCGGTAGGCATAGCCGTTCACATCGTTCGGTTCGGCCCCTTGCCCCCACATCACAGAAGAACCCATGTACGAAATCTTGAACTCATCTATCATTTTACATGATTCAGGATATGGTTTCTCGATGTCCGGCTTCTCAATGACCATATCAGTCAGATGAATCTCTATCTTGTCAAAATTAGGTCCGTTATTTCGCCCCGATTCGGTAAATGAAATTGTATTCAAGCCCTTGTCCATCCATACGATAACCGATGTTTCAGCCAAAGGAACTTGATCCCAGCTCCCCTCCGACTTATTGACATTGATATAAATCTTTTCATAATTATTGACTTGAATATCCAAGGGACGACCGGTGGGGTCGTTCGTGAAAAGCACCAATTCATAAGGCCCTTCCTCCGGCATATCGACACATGTAAACTCCATGTAAGCATTGCTGCTTATATTAAAATCGCCCACATAACGCCCATTCGACATATCGGGATTCTCCTTTACCTTCAAGTCCCCATAAAGGTGAGCATATTCCGCTTCCAATACCATAGGGAAACCAGTATATGGTTTTTCCATGGTTTTCGTTGTTTCGTATATTTCGAACTTGTCGTAATTGGGTCCACCTGCCGTGGTAGGATAAGGGGTTACCTTAATTGTATTCTTCCCGGCATTCAACCAGATGGTGGCAGTTGTCGTTTCGGCAGGCGGTGTATCCCACTTGGCCGTACCATTCGCAGCGCATTCCACCTCTTTAAAGTCGTTCACCTTGATGGTAAAACGACGTGTACCGTTGCAATTGAAATACGTGCGGAACTCGTAAGCGCCTTCTTTTTCTACTTCCACATCATAATAAAACAAATAACTACCTGGGTCGTTGCCACCCACGTATTTTCCATTAGAAAAGTTCACCTTTTCTTTCACTCCATCCCCATCCAAATCCATCTCCACATCAGCTACTGACTTCACATTGGCCGGTACATGTACCGAGTCGGCATCTTCAGCTTCCAGCACCACTAAAGGCAGAGCCGTTTGGGCGAACGTGTATAAACAGCCCGCCAACATCATTAAAAAAGTTGTTCTTAAGTATTTCATCATACTACATATTAATTAAATTATTAAACATTGAACTGAGGAGTCGTCAAACCATTTAATTGCTCATTATAGGCAGTACACAATTCCATGCTTCAACGCCTCCACAATCCCTCTTTTACTTCATTGTATCACTATTTTTTCAGCATACGGGGTTGCATTGACCACGTAGCGCACCAAGTACACACCACGTTGAAGGGTTTGCGTAGGTAGCACATCAGTTTCGGCATGTTCGGCAACCAGCTGTCCGCCCAAGTCAAACACCTGCACCGCATCGGCCACACCCAGCCGAATGCTGATTTCATCACCGGCCTTTACGATGGTCGGGTACAGATAATTGTTTTTTTTTATACCTTCCACAGCCGGTATTCCCGTCCGATAGTCAATGATGACTTCGTCCGACAACTTGATATCACGGGATGAAACACCCAATTCCAGTTTGTACGTGCCATTATCCACCACGAAGTCTTTGATGCCGTCTGTCACATCGTAATAAGAAAAAGCATTCTTGGACAACTTCATGCTGACCGTTTTCGCTTCTCCCGGTTCAAGGTAAATCTTTTCGTAGTTTTTCAGTTCGCGCACCGCACGGGGCACAGGCGATGCTCCTTGCTTGCCCACATACAACTGAACCACTTCCGCACCGGCACGTTCTCCTGTGTTTTCAATCTTGAAGCTGACTTCCACCAGGCTGTCGCCTTCCTGTAAGTTTGCCACTTGCATGTCCGAAAGTTTGAACGTAGTGTAAGACAAGCCATAACCAAACGGATACTGCACATCCGTGTTGTTCTTGTCATAACCACGATAGCCGACAAAAATGCCTTCCGTGAACTTCACATGCTTGCTGTCATGCAAACCCGAAGGTCCCGGGTAACCCGAATAGTAGTAGCTGTCATGTACTGGATTGTCTTCCCATTTCTTTTCAAATGTCACGGGAAGCTTACCCGAGGGATTCACATCGCCCAACAAAATTTCGGCCATGGCCTGCCCGGCTTCCTGACCACCGTACCAACCCCATAACAAACCTTTCGTCTTTTCTCCCACATTACCATTATCCCACATGTACACATTGCCGCCCCCATTCACAACCGTGATCACCGGCTTTTGCGTGGAAGCAAACACCGCATTGATGATGTTCTTGGCTGCCGTTGGCAAATCGCCCGAACGGTCACTGCCCTCGCCCTCACTGGCCGTATTATGCCCGATGAAAGCCACCACTACATCGGCAGCATTCAGTTTATCAGCAAATTGTCCTTCATCGCCCTGGCGTTCCCAGGAGAAGTCAACCGAACCGGCACCGCCTTCCTGGAAATAGTCTATCTGTATGCTATATTCTTCGCCGGCTTCCAACGTAGTTTGGAACGTCCGTTCGCGCACACTGGCCGGTGTCCATTCATCAATTTTCAAATCTCCATTGAAATAGAAGCGGAAGCCATCATCACCACTCAATTTAAACGTATATGTGCCCGATACCGTGGGACGAACCACACCGGTCCATCTTACCGAAAAATAATTTTTAGGAATCCCAGTCACACCGCAGCCCATAGTCCATTCGTAACCGATGCGGGTGTCATTCTGTGTAGCTACCGGGGTGCCATCCAGATGTTGGTTGCTGTAATATTCTCCTTTCAAGCCGGGCGTATCAGAACCCGGGGCGGTAAACAACACTCCTTCCAAATGGTCATATTGATCCACATAAGTCACTTCAAAACCCTTCTGTTCGCCTAAAGCTTTCAAGCCATCATAATAAGAAGTATATTGGAAAGGCGTAACCAAGCCGCTACCACCGCCAGCCGCATAAATCAAGGCATTATTGCCAACCACCGCGATTTTAGGTGTCTTTTCCACACTCAAAGGCAATACGTTTTCCTCGTTTTTCAGCAATACCACCCCGTCACGGGCCACATTCAAGGCTGTTTCCTTCGAACTGGCAATATCTTCCGAAGGCAAAGTCCCGTCCCACTGGGCTTTATCAAAGAACCCAAAGCCAATCAGAGTTTGTAAAATATGCTTCACTTTCAAATCGATATCCGCCATGGTAATATCACCAGCCGCCAAATGCGCACGCAAGGCATCTTCGTTTTCTATCTCGTTGCCTGCCATTTCCAGATCAAGACCGCTTTTCACAGCAGGCACACAGTTGTGCGTAGAACCCCAGTCGGACATGACCAACCCGTTGAAGCCCCATTTTTTGCGCAACACGTCTTTCAATAACGTGGGATCTTCGGTAGTCCACACGCCATTCAGCAAATTATAACTGCTCATAATTGCACCACTTTCAGCTACCTGCAACACATGCCTGAAAGCAGGAAAATAGATTTCATGTAACGTGCGTTCATCAATGTCGGAACTTACATAGTTGCGATCATAATCCTGATAATTGGCCGTAAAATGCTTGGGAACTGCCATCACCCCATTTTCACGCAACCCGGTCACATAACCGCCCGCAGTCTGCGAGGTCAGGTAAGGGTCTTCCCCCATATACTCGAAATTACGCCCACAGAATGGTGCACGTGTAATGTTCATGCCCGGTCCTAACACGATGTTGACTCCCCGAGCATCAGCGTCATCGGACATGGCAACGCCATATTCATAGGCCAAAGCGCGGTTGAACGTGGAAGCCAGCATCACCATGCAAGGATAGGCCGTGGACGGACCGTCCGTTCCCAACCCTTGCGGTCCGTCAGACATTTTGGCCCGCGTGATGCCCAAGCGGGGAAAGCCTTTTGTGTACATCCAGTCTTCCCCGCCTATGTAAATCAACTTTTCCCTTACCGTCATGTTTTTCAGCAACTCTTCGGCACGCTGTTCCACCTCGGGCGTGAACCACGACTGAGCCAAGATACAACTTGAGGAAGCCAGCAAAGCAATGGTTGCTAAAGATTTGATTTTTTCTCGTATCATGATTGCTCTTTGAATTTATTATTGTTTGATTTTTATTTCACAATGACTTTCATATTACTTTGGGTATCTCCATTGCTCACGGTTACCACATACATGCCTTGCGATAAGGCGACCTCTTCTTGAGTCGAAGCGAGTTCGCCTTTTGCCTGCAATACCCCCGACAAGTCAAATACCTGGTAGGTCAAGGCTTCCATTCCCGTAGCATGGATGCACAGACGGCTTTCTTCCGACCACACCGAACAACCCAACTCGTCCACGGTTTCCACGACAGAACCCGTATATTCCGTTCCAAACAACTGCCACTTCAACAACTGGCTGCTGGCATCTCCGTTATTATCTTCTACGTCAAGCAGAAACTTCGTGAAGCCCAATTCGCTGTCCACGTCGAAACGCATCGTGGCATACCCGCAAGGGAATGCAAATTCCGTCTGGCGGTCCAGTTCCACCCAGCCCAATTCATCGTTATAGCCATTGAACGTCCATTTCTTCGGATTACGTTCCGGATCTACATCCACCGAAGTCAAAGTGTAAGCATCAAGCTTGTAGGCTTTGTCAAGTGCTATTTCGACTGTATAATTCTTTTGGTCAGGCACATAATATTTGTTACGGAGATTGCGGTCGAACAAGTTATAGGCTTCCTCCGACCAGCCTTCACCCGAATTACCTATCGGGAACGCCGATACGGCAGACTGGATATCCAATCCCTCAGTAATATCAACCGGGAAACTCTTGCCGTCTTCATTATCCAAATAAGGTGAACCAAACAACTGCCATTCGGCTATTTCCACGTTGGTTTCGCCAGTCGCCGTGAGCCGATAATACTGAGCACGGTCATTCATGGCATTGTCACGGCTACGAGACACTTCAAACAAATAAGCACCAGACAGATCCGTTGTCTTGCTCGGGGCAGGCACTTTTGCCCAAGTACTTCCATCCATGGAACTTTCCAATGTCCAAGCGGTCACGTCCGCGTCATTGCCTATACCGGCCGACAGCAGATAGCCCGTCAACAAAACCGGATATTCACATTTGACCGTCACCTGAGTTTGCGTCTTGCCTTCCACCGTATAAATAGTGTATTCATCATTATCAACCACATACTGCACGTTTTCTCCTTCTCCAATCACTTCCACCCCATCAGTGTAGTCTGCCGCATAGGCCAGCAACTTCACTTCCGGGCGTTCTATTTCCTCGTCCGTCTCATGAATTTCAAACTTGTCTATGTTTGGCCCATCGTCATTATACGAGTTGAATACGATTTTGTTGTTGCCTTTATCCAGATAAACCAGCACCGAGGTTTCCAAGGCAGGCGCACCGTCCCAATCGGGTGTGTCCTGCGTGCGGATGATGGTCGGTTCATACTGGTTAACCTTGATGGAGAGTGCACGGCTCGACCCCATGGAGAACACTTTCAATTCATACGTGCCGGCTTTTGGCATTTCCACCTTGGGCAACACCAGGTAAGAGTTGACACGCTGGTTGAAGTCGCCCACATACCGACCTCCCGACAAGCCATTTATTGTCGAACCATCCGTTGGCTTTGTCTTCAAGTCTCCATACAACTCGGCATCTTCGGCCTCGTACACTTTTGGAAATTCGTCCACTTCGGGAAGCACCACTTCCTTCGTGGTATAAATCTCAAATTTGTCGAGGTTCGGCCCGGTTTCCGGATAAGGGGTTATCACAATGGTGTTTTCCCCGGCATCCATATAGATATTGGCACTCATGACACCTGTCGGGGGATTGTCCCAAGCAGTCGTAGTAGGCACCTTACAAGTAACGGCCTTATAGCTGTTCACTTTGATAGAAATACCACGGCTGGCATCACCACACATGTAATACGTGCGAAATTCATACGTGCCCTCCTTTTCCATCGTCACGGTGAACGTGAGCGACTGCGCCGTGTTGTCCCAATTGCCTACATACTTCCCGCCGGAAACGCCCTCAACCGACTTTATTGCCAGCTTGTCACCACTCAAAGTGGCATCTTCCGCCTCGATCGTTCGCACAGGTTCCTGTGCCTGCACCATGGGTACGACCCCCAGCAACGCCAAGGCCCATACCGCCATCTTTTTTCTTGTCTTTCTTTGTTTCATATCATTCAATGAGATTAAAATTAATAACTATTTGGTTAATACGATTTTCTTGACAAATACCTTTCCCATATCCACATGAAGGAGATAAACCCCGTCTGGGTAATCCAACGAAAGTTCCAACACTCCCTCTGAATGATACCTGCCCCATACACGTCCTACCATGTCGCACACACTCACTGTAGCTTCGCCGGGAGTTTCCACGGTCAGTGCGCCCTGTGTAAGCAACGGATATATGCGCACAGGGCAGGTATCCGCCATAGGGAGCCGACTGTAGTCCGACACTTCTTCCAACTGCCACACCGCCCCCGTAGCCTTGTCCGCATAAATGTAAGAGCCTGCCGTAGTGGCATCCAAATTAAAATAATAATCAGGCTTCCACTCGGCACGCATCACAAACACGCTATCAGGTTCAAACTCTAAACGAATTTGCCCGGCGGCATCCGTGCGGTTACCCAAACGGCATTGCCATCCTCCACCTTCATTCAGATACCCTTCACGAAATGCCACATGGTAAACCGACTCCTTACCAGCCACCGGCAACAACTGAAAATACTGGTCGGCACAATACGGCTCAAACGATTGCAGGCAAAAGTCGCCTTCCGTAGCATGTGGTTCATAATGCAGACACAAGCCCGTGTAGAAATGACGTATACGATAATCTGTTCCCGGTTTTAGCACAAAGGTTTCCACGTTCGGTGTCATGGCAGAAGCCTCAATGCCTACTTCAGCCACCGAAGCCCACGCACGCCCCAGTACCTCGCTCTTGGCTACCAATTTAAAAAAACGTCCTTTTTTAGACGACACCGCCACGACCTGCCGGTTGGCCGTATTGGTAAACTGCCCTGTCGCCACCGGTTCGCCCCAATCATCCAAGTCATCGGTCAAATACAACTCGTAGTCCTTGATGCGTCCGTTTTCTCCATCCTTGCGCGGCACATAAAAGAACGACTCTACCTCGTAGGAATTGATCATATCCACCACCAACTCATGAGGATGTTGCGGTTCATTGTCGCCCCAAGGTGTATGCCAAATCGTGGTTTCATCGCCATCAATGGCATAATAGGCTTCATTGCCCCCTTGCTGGCTCGAAGCCGACACTATCCGCCACATAGAACGGTCTATGCACAAGCCAAAACGCACAACGGTTGTCATACTGTGCAGACAGTCATCAGCCTTGCTATAGGCTTCCACCACCCCTGCTTCCAACATGGGAAACGCCGCTTCATACAGACGATACTCGCCACCATCAATGCGATAGTACATACGTGCACCCGCCAACGAAGTGGTCAAGGTGACCATCCCATCCTCGCTCCGTTCTATGCGAACCGGCGTAGATACCGGACTTTCCACCCGGGCTTTTTCAGCCAGTTCGTCCTCAGTCAATTCATTCACCAAAGGCATCAGCATAAAGCTGAACAAAGTATAATCTGCTTTCAGTTCGTACTTCTCCATCACATCGGATCCGCAACTGGCATTACCCAATCCGCGCATACGGGCATTCAAGGACACAATGGTTTGTTCGTCAAATGTCACCTCGTAAGCATGTTTCACCCGGTTGCTACGATTCACGTACAAATTCTCCGGCTTGTAGTGCGTAGCCGAAGCCGACATCAAACCGGGAG
The DNA here is from genome assembly GCA_949297975.1 of uncultured Bacteroidales bacterium. Taxonomy (GTDB): domain Bacteria; phylum Bacteroidota; class Bacteroidia; order Bacteroidales; family Paludibacteraceae; genus QVMH01. Next base: position 13,604 of record CASFUX010000010.1, on the reverse strand, counting down.
CCACAAACAACATCCCCACTCCATCGGCATTTCGCAGGCTCATCCACCGCACATCCTCCTTGTTGCCAGTTTCCTGAGGCAGAACATATTTTTCCCATTGTTCGCTCACCGTACTGGCATACAGTCCCTCAAAGCACGCTTCCTTGCGATCGGCATACGACTCCCATGGGCCTCGACCGAACCAAATCAGGCGTTCAAACGTACCGGGCATACTCAAACGAAAACCGATCTTGGGCATAATCACATGCTTTACATTTGGATCTATCGCGGAGTTGACAAACACATTCCCGTCACCGCTCACCAAAAACTGCATTTGAGTGGTAAACTTATTTACTCCATTGCCTGTCACATACTCATTCTTTATACCCAAACTCACCCAGCCATCGGCCTGCTCTACTTGCCACAAACCGGCATGTACCGTCAGATCCTTAAAACCGACCTGGTCCCAATACTCCGTATGCGGCTTGTCATTTTCAATCGGCAAGCGGAAAAGGTTCAACTCCATCGGCTCGCTCACCAACTGCACGCCATTCACCACATAACTATCCAACGCACCTTTTTCTTTGGAAAAACCGACCGAAAAACCGTCTCCTTCCACCATGATGCGTTCCTCTTCGTCATGCACAGCCAATACCGCATCTTGTGGCAACGTACATACCGGCTTTACCGCCGACTGCAAACGTATTTGTTCACTGGCCACTTCGTATCCGGCTTCTGCCCAACGGGTAGCTTGCCTTTGAGTCACACTGAAACGGATAAAATACTCCGCTTCTGCCTTGACATCTTCCGGCAAAGCATCCATTTCCACTTCCCGCTCTTCACCGGCTGCAAGCACCACGTCAACCACCCCGGTTTTCACCTTTTTGCCTTCTTCCAACACCTGGTAACTTATGCTCAGATCCTCGGTGGTGGCAAAAGCCCGCTTGCTTTTCAACACGAACGTGCGGGCATCTTTGCCGAGCCGGAAGTCTATCGGCTGGTATATTTTCTTCGTATTGTACGACTTGGCCGACCAAGACCAGTCTGGAAACACCACCCCGTTGGTGCAGAAAGTGCCATCATTCGGTCTGTCGCCAAAGTCACCGCCATACGCCCAATACGTTTCACCCGTCTTACCAGGCACCGGCATTTCAAACCCCTGGTCTTTCCAGTCCCAGATAAACTCACCCGTCAGGGCTGGATATTTTTCATACAAGTCGAACATCTCACGCACATTACCCATGGCGTTGCCCATGGCATGGCTGTTTTCGCACTGGATGTGCGGACGCGGATTGGCCTCTTTCATGCGCTCTTCACCTATCCGCTCAATGTCCTCATAGTGACCATACATGGTGCTGGTCACATCACACCACTGGCTGTTGCCTTCATAATGCGTAAGACGCGTATCGTCCAATGCCTTTACCGCCTGGGCAACCGATTCAAAATTGTTACCATTGCCCGACTCGTTGCCAAACGACCACATAAAAATAGACACATGGTTACGCAGCCATTTCACGTGGTTGCTGTTGCGCTCCACCATCGGTTTGCGGAACACCTCCACCCCGGACAGGCTCATATCGCCATGAGCCTCCACGTTGGCTTCCGCCAGCACATACAACCCATACTCATCACACAATTCATAAAAATACGGATTATTGGGATAATGTGATGTGCGCACCGCATTGATGTTCAAACGCTTCATCATCTGGACATCCTTCTCCATCTCCTCGCGTGAAACGGTGCGTCCATTGATGGTGCTGAAATCATGCCGGTTCACTCCGTGGAATACCATGCGCTGTCCGTTAATGAGCAATTCGCCACGCGGGCCAATGCCTACCTCACGGAAGCCGACCCGCCCCCCACGCACATCCAACACGCGACCTTCGGACTCCAAGGCAATAACCAGGTCATACAGGTCCGGCGTTTCCGCCGTCCACTTTTTCGGATTGGACACCTGCATCTTCAGCGTGTTCTTTCCCAACACAGGGGCATCCAGCACTGCCGTTCCGACCACCCCGCTTTCTCCTATTATCTCAGCCGTAATGCGAGCCGAAGGCAAGGCATCGCCCGACAAATCCACATCCAACATAACCTCGGCATCCTGATAAGCATCGTCCAAAGCGGTCCGGACGAAGTAATCGCGTATCTGCGTACGGGGAGCCGACCACAAAAACACATCCCGGCTAATACCCGTCAAACGCCAAAAATCCTGGCATTCCAGGAAAGAACCGCTGGTAAAACGATACACCTGCACGGCCATGGTGTTGACACCTTCATGCACATAGGCAGTAATATCAAATTCCGAAGGCAAATACGAATCCTCCGAATAACCGACCAGTTCACCATTCACCCACAAATATAGTAACCCGGCCCGGCTCCATTGAAACGCACATACACCGTGCGTCCCTCCCAATCGGCAGGCAGCGTGAATTCGCGGCGGTAACTTCCCACGGGATTTTTCATGTCATTGTTATACGTCCAATCCGATGGACGATCGCCCATGACGCTATACGTGGCAGTCGGTACGAATGGATAAGACACGTTCACATACAGTGGCGGATCCCAATTTTTACCATTCCGCATCCCATACACCTGCCACACGGTGGGCACGGCAATATCGTCCCACGCCGCATCGTCATAGTCGGGCTGCTCAAAGCCTTGGGGTTTACTGGCTGGATCTTTCGCCCAATGGAATTTCCACGTGCCATTCAGCGACTGGTAATAAGGCGAAGCTTCCAAGCTGCCCTCCCTCACACCTGCCGCGTCGGCATAGGATATGGACAGCGTATGCGCCTCCTCCCGGTTGATATTCGTCACATTCACATCATCCCACGCACCCTCGACCGAAGCATCTACATCCGTTGTCCAAATTTCAAATTTATCCAGATTGGGGCCACCGCTTCCCACGGGGTATGGCATGATTTTAATTGTATTACCTCCCTGACGAAGGTAAAGGAAAGTACTCATGGAGTCTACCGGTGGCAGATCCCAGTTATCCGTCGTGTTCACCACCGTAGCATAGGTCTCAGCCCGGTCATTCGCCTTGACAGCCACACTGCGGTTCTCTACGGAAGTGTAATATATTTTAAATTCGTAAATCCCTTCATCCGGCACATCCACGTCCCGAAACACGATGGAACTTCCGTTGTCATTATTGCCTACATATTGATTTTGGGAATATCCCGGTACAGATTTCACTACCGCCGGAAGAGTCAATTCCGCATCTTCCGCCTCCAACGTCACAATTCGCTCCTGTGCCTTCACAGCCGACATGCCGCCCAACAGCAAGATGCATGCCCATGCTTTCATTGCTTTTTCCATGGATATATGGAGCATATAACAATGGTATTATGGAGAATAACAGAGGATATAAATTTGCTTTTTAATAACGAGCGGACAAGCCGACGCACACACGCCGCTTGTCCACCCGTCAATCATGGGTTTATTTCAAAGACACTTTTACACCGCCTTTCAACGACCCCTGAGCTTTGTACACCTTGCCATCCAGCAGCACTTCCGCTTCCACCCGCTTGATTTCCTTTTCCACCTTGCGGTCGCCGTCCTTGCCGGTCAAGCGCACACGAACCGTATCGCCGTCACGTTCGGCTGTAAAAGTCAACATGCCATAGTCGCCACACTTGAACGCCCAGCCATCACCGGCATCCATATACAACTGTCCTTCGGCCTTGCCTTCCTCGTCCAGACACACAATCAACGTCAACGGTTCGAACGAATTTTCATTCGTATTCTGCACCACGCGCCCCGCAGGAATGATGCTGCCGCCTTTCACTTTCAACTTGGCTTGATATTTGTCGAGTTTATCTCCTTCTATCAGGCTCAAGTCTTCCCAAATGCCGGTAGGCAACATCGGGTTTTGAGCAAATGCCGGAACTACCAGCAAATCCTTCCCCATGAGGAAAGCCTGCTGTTCGTCACGCAGACGCAAATCAGTCAAGTCATCAAAAAATACGGGTTGCATAATCGGCAAACCGCTTTGAGACGCTTCGTAATACAACGTATATAAATACGGTATCAGGCGGTAGCGGCGTTCAATGGCCATCCGCGCGGTCTTTTCAATATCTTCACCGAAAGCCCACGGCTCTTTGTCATTCGTTCCTGCACATGCGTGACCACGAGCAAACGGCATAAATACGCCGAAACCAATCCAATTGGCAAACAAGTCACCACTGGTATTACCCAAGAAACCACCTATATCCGGTCCATTGAACGGCTGACCCGAAAGACCGAGGGTAATGGACATGGGCACGGACAGGCGCATCTGGTCTTCCGCAGCATAATTGTCGCCCGTCCACGTGGCGGCGAAACGCTGCCCTCCCAGCAAATTGGAACGGGTGAGCAAGAAAGGACGCTGGTCGGGACGTTCAGCCATGATGCCCTTCAACGAGGCTTCCACCATCAGGCGGCCATACGCATTGTGGTACATCAGGTGCGAACCGGCAGGCAGGTCGCCCCCACCCCGATGCGGCGTGCTGTAAGGTAACGTACGATTTTCATCGCCTTGCAAATCCAATTTTTCATTCAAGTTGTTCGGATTGGTATGGATGCAGTTCACCTGCGGTTCGTTCACATCGTTCCACACACCGTCCATGCCCATGGCCAGGAAGTCCTTGTACAGGCCTGCCCACCATTCTTGCACATGCGGCATGGTGAAGTCAGGGAACAGCACGGCTCCCGGCCATGCATCGCCGATGATGTATTCCGATGTGCCATATTGGGGGTCATCAGGCGTTTTCAGCCACACATCGTTTTCCATGCCCGAGTCGAAAATGCTGTAACCCGCGTTCGGTTCGTACTTCACGCCGGGGTCGATCATGTACACGGCCCGGAAGCCTTTCTTATGCAAATCGTCATTCAATGCACGGGGATCGGGGAAACCGTTCGGGTCGAACGTAAACACCCGGTAGCCGCGCATGTAGTCGATATCCATCCAAATCACATCGCACGGGATGTTCTTTTCGCGGAACGTATCGGCCACCTCGCGTACCCGCGAGTCGGGCGCATAAGAGAAACGGCACTGATGCCAGCCCAGCGTCCACCGGGGCGGCATCTGTATCGTACCCGTCAACTCGGCCAGACCTTTCAACACGTCCTGGGGCGTTTCACGCTCGATGATGTACGTGCGGAACAATGCCCCTTCCGTGTTGTAAATCACTTCATCCGAATTGGTGTACAGCTCGGCTTTCCAAGTCGTATCGAAAATGATACCGAATGCCGACCCGTCACGGCGCACCCCTAACACCCAAGGATGCGTCTGATACAAACGCTTGCCATTATCGGTGCCATAAGCCCCGTTGTCGGTATTCCACATCTTGACGTACTGACCATTACGTAACAATGGACCCGTCACTTCTCCACCGCCATACAGGCTGATATCGCCGGTCAGTTTCAACGACACACTTGCCTTACCGTTATCCACCGTGTACACCGGGGTCAGTTCCCAGTCGGCGGGCATGGCATCACCCGTGGCCACTGGTTCTCCTTTCAGGATAAGCGAAGGAGTTTTTTCTTGGTCAAATCCTACAGGCACATATTCTACAATACCATCGCCTACCACGGTTGTCGTTTGAATGGCTACATTTTCGGCCAATGCCTTAAAAAAGCATGTAGCAACAACTACAACTATAAACAGTACTTTTCTTTCAGAACTCATATCTTTAAACATTTATATAACACTATTATTCAATTAAGCGTGGATAAACGAGCATACATCTCAGCAATAGCTCCTTCTGTTAATACTTCAAAATCCTCACTGCTTTCAGTATCGCCACTCAAATCACGGCGGAAAAGCCCCGTCTCCTCATCACGGGCATTCAGCCATGCATGATTCAGCATCTTACGAAATTCTGCAATGTAAGTCACATCACCATCCACTTCATATAATTCAGCAAAACCTCTAAACATAATTGCGTGAAACCACAACTTCGTATCTCCTGTCAACATACGGATACCTTGGTAATCATAGGTAAAATGATTAAATGCAGCCTCTGCTGTCTGTTTCGCATCATTAAGATATGATTCATCACCAGTTGCTTCATAAAGCAAGACCCCACCTTGAATCATCTGCCCTGAATTATATGGAAATTTGGACGTTTCGATGGAACCATCTATTCGCATATTATCCCAATAAAGATAATCGGACGGATCTTGTAAATTTTTCTTAGTCCAAGCATAAATATCTTTTGCTTCATTGAGGTAAGATGCGTCTTTGGTTGCTTCATACATTTTTACGCCAAACACCACCACTGGGGCATTAGAACAAGTGTTTTTACTCTGATGGTTGTTTTCTTGCCAATATATGCCACCACCCAATACTTCATCCATACCAGACATGAGAAAATTCCAAATCTTCTCAGCCTTGTCAAGGTATATTGCATTATGAGTACGTTCATACAATTCCACCATATCAATACCAATCCACACATTATCATCGTAGTAACGATCATCATTATAAAAATAAGAAGCATAAGCTGGCGGTTGCTTTGAATCGCACCAATATTCTTCCAAATACTCCATCACTTTAGTCTCATTCTTTTGCTGAAACGCATTATTATTAGAACGCTGAAAAATAGCATTATAAGCAGACAACACAGAACCATACCCCCATACAGCAGCATATAGTTCCCAATAGCCCATTGAATAAATAGAATCTTTATCCAAAAATCCTGTGAGATAATTGTTATATAATCTAGGTGCTATGTGATCGTCTTTATCGGTCGTAGCGTAATACTCAAATATTTTGTCAAATATTTCTTCCGCTCTGTCCAAAGACACCTGATCTACAGAGTCACTTTGCGGCTTTTGAATTGGCTTCACATTAGGCTCTTCTGGTTTACAGCAACTAAATACTAACACTGCACCCAATGTCACACACATGAATTTTCCCCTCATATTGCGCATATATAAACGGGAGCATATCCCATCCAACCTCCAAGGAGATTGGACAGGATAAGCTTCATAATTAATACAATCGACTATTATCAATTCACCTTTACAAATTCAATTTTTAAGTTATCCGGATCGGTTTCCAATGTTATGTCATAGATTCCATTTTGGTCTTCAGAAACCTTCCATTTATAGTCCGGCGTTTGGCTCTCTGTCAACATCACGTCCGTACTTGTAATCGAACCATTTTCTACCGTCGGTCGGAAAGTAGGCCCATTAAAATCCTTTTGTGTCAAAATTTTGAAAGCATCCTCTCCTTCACCATCCGCTGTCAATGTGACACGCGCAGTGAAAATAGTCGGCTGTAACGGATCTGGCGTCATAACTATACCTTGATCGGCCGACCATTCCGTACCGGCACCATCACCTACAACATACAATTCCTGGTAAGTCATCATGCTGGTGAATATTTTCATTTCTTTTTTCGACAACCAAATGGAATACGTACCTTCACGACCCTGTGGAATTGTAAACAACTCACCCGGTTGCTCCGCAGACTCACGATACACCAATAGTGTGTCGCTGGAACCACGTTCCCATGACGGGTAGTCCTGACCTAAATTATCGATAAACTTATATGTCCCAGCATTCAACTGACCATTCCATGTATAGATGCGCCCATTTGAAATTTCATTCATCTGAATAGCTATTGTTAAATCAGTACCAGCCGGGGTTGCAGACCCTGTCAAATAAAGTGGTACAGAATCAGGCACATATGTCCGCACAGAAATGGAGGTTGTAGCAATTTCCGGATACATGAATTTAGGTCCTTCCACCTGCGCCACAATACGAGCATCTACTATAGATACCTCCCCTGCCGTCTGCCCCCAGTCATCCACTATGCAATCATACAAATCTCCTGCGGTGAAACTAATTGAGTCAACCCCATCTCCCATTTCAACAGGAGTGATGGCTGAGGCAAAATTGTTCCCCGCTATATCCATCTGGAACATATAGTTAAACATATAATCCGGACCTATTGGGGTGGCAGGTGTCCATTTAAATGTAACAGCTATCGCATTTTCATCGTCCGCATTTAAAACAACTGTCTCTTCAGAGGCAGACAAAGTCAATCCATCCCGTTCGTACTGCTCGCTTGCTTGTTCGCAGGCAACAAACAAAAAAGGCAACACAAGCAACGAACTACAAATTATTTTCTTCATTTCATCTTTCATTTAAGTTCATTATTGATATAAAATCATCTTAACTGCTAAGCCGCCTACCAACCAGGCAACTGACGTAAATTCGGATTCTTATCCAATTGGTTTTGATGGATGGGTATCCAATAATTCTTGTCCGTAAAAGCCCTGTTTATATAGGTTTTACGAATATAAAAAGCGTCATCATTATTCTCGTTGTAGGCTTCTGCACCTTCCGTAATGCTACCTTGAGCATTCATCCCATCAAAAGGACCGGCCAACAAATCTATCTCTTTCCAACGACGAATGTCATCGAAACGAATTGCATATTCACAGTTAAATTCCACCCGGCGTTCCCTCTTGATAGCCTCACGCATAGCAACTTGTCCCTGTGGAATTGGAATTTGGTCTGGTCCTGCTCCATAAAGTGGAATGCCCGCACGTTCACGAATTATATTGATGTTACGCACAATTTCATCTACCTGCGATGGATCCCATTCATTCAGTGCTTCAGCATAATTCAAGTAAGCTTCTCCCATACGGAACAGGATACCGGGACGATAAGGACGAATATTGTCACGAATATCACTGTCTGGATGGATGCGTTTGCGCAACAAATAACCATTTTGTGGCGAATCCCACCATCGATCGCTACGACCATCTACTTCACCAGCCCCGAAAGCCAAGTTGCGTTCTGCTGCCGGATACCACTCATTATCAAAGAACACGGATACGTAAAAACGCGGTTCGCGGTTCACATACATATTGAATGTACCCGCAGGAGCTACAACACTATACCCATCAGCATCCGGACCATTCGGACTACCATAATGCCATTGCGTTTTACAACGATAATCCGAGGTTGAAAAACCTTTCTCCGAATATAAATTCGTCACCGCAGGGTCATCATTAAACAGAGGTGTAACCACCCCTCCCTCCCTCGTATGTTCCAAAATAGGCGATAGACCATTATTCATAAAGAAAGCATCCACTAAGCTTTGAGTCACCCCCATCCCTCCTTGACCATACCAACCAACAGGAGCTGCGGTTCCTTCTACCCACGCATAATCGCATTGTGCACGTGGAAAGATAATTTCATGGTTACCTTGATGATATTCCACAAAACTCATGTTCATATAAGACATGAAAGGGTCAGGCGTCCCGTCTGCATTATACTCTTTGTACAATTCATACCCATTTGCCTCTGCTACTTCAATCAACGTATCACAAGCATTCACAGCACGCTCCCACTTTGTTGCATCGGGTACTGAATTGAAGATTTCTTCTCCTTCATTGTTCACATAACCTTTATAATCAGGATTACCGTTTACCAAAGGACTTGCTGCAAAAAGCAGCATACGAGCACGCACAGCCAACGCCATAACGGAGGTGGCACGTCCATAGTCTTGATAATCTGTTAACGGATAAGATGGTGGAAGAATTTTCGACACAGCAAGCAGCTCTTGATCTATCCAATCAATTACTTCGTCATAAGGGGTCTGACCTATCATCAACTCATCAAACGAATCATTAAAATTAGCGAGCCCTATCTGCAAAGGTATCGCTCCATAAGTATTAACCAACAAATAATAGTAATACGCTATCAAAAATCTTGCTTCCCCTTTTTGCCGATCAACCAATTCTTGAGAAACAGATTGCTCTGGTATAGGCTTCACATTTTCAAGGAAAATATAAGCTTGACGTATTTTCACTGGCAAATTAGCCCAAAAATTGCCACCCCAACTTGAGTTTGCGTTCCAATTGCCTTGAATTTTGTCAATACAATCCCAGCCAAATTGTCCCCATCCCGTAGAGGGAGAAAAGTCATCAGCATAAGCATCATAATTTTGCAACATCGGCATATAAGGGTCTGGCACACCATTATAAATACCAGCAAGCCATTGCCTCGTCCGATCTCGATCGTTAAAAACTTCTTCTAAAGTCAGTTCGCCTTCTGGCGCATTGTCCAAAAAGTTGCACGCAGGTAGTGCCAATATCACTAACAAAATACAGAATATGAATCTTGACATTTTCAATTTCATGATAGATAATCCTTTCACTTAGAATTTTAATTGTAACCCTATTGAGTAAGATCGCATAATGGGATACTTCAATCCATTAGTTGTATCCAACTCAGGATCCCATAGCTTGAATTTAGAAAACTGAAACAAATTCGTGCCACGAATAAAGACACGTCCGCTTGCCAAAGCAATCTTTTCAAACGCCTTTGTCGGTACAGAGTAACCTATTTCCACATTTTTCAAGCGAAGCATGCTCATATCTTTCAGCCACCATGTAGAAGCTTGTGCATTGTGTTCATGCGTACCAATGTGCAAGCGAGGATAAAACACATCCTGCCTCGGATTTTCCTCCGTCCAAGCGTCATCCACAGCATTCGCATAGATATTACCCGTTACCCCACGAGTCGAACCAGGCAAAAAATAAGCATCACGACCAATCATGCGGCTAGTGCGTCCATTACCTTGGAAGAAAAAGCCGAAATCAAATTGCTTATAGCTTGTATTCAAACCGAAACCATACACCAATTCAGGATTGACCGTCACACCCAAACCTGTCTCATCTTGTGAGTTAATAACCCCATCGTCGTTCATATCTTTATACTTTATATCTCCTGGCATAACTAAACTAGCTACACTAAACGAAGGCTGTGGCAAGTTCGGATCCAGCACGCCATTTACAAAATCATCCTCTGTATAAAGCCCTTCTGCTACCAGACCAAATATCTGATTTACTGGGCCACCGGTACTCGATCGATAGGTACCTACTTTCCCGATTTCTTCATCTTGCTCTATAATCTTATTCTTGGCATAAGTTAAACTGCCTCTTACTGACAAAAACCAATCTTTTGTAATCTGTTTGTTTAATGTCAACTGCAAATCAAGGCCACGATTGGCCACAATACCATAATTGGCCCATGGTGTCTGAGCAAACCCAGCCGAGTTGGGAAAGTTGCTACGCTGCAAGAAAATATTCTCACGACGTTCATGGAAAAAATCAGCTTGAATTTCCAACATGTTCCACAGCCCAAGTTCCAAACCGATATTTGCCTTCTTTACCGTTTCCCAAGTCAAGTCTGAAACCCCCACATCTCCTTCTTGCAAACCATTATAACTAATAAGATTCGAACTCGGTCCAAATTGATACCCACCTGTTTCAGCAATCGTCGTAATGTAAGCAAAACGCCGTCCCGAGAGCTGGTCGTTGCCTACCAACCCATATGATCCGCGGAACTTGATTTTGGTAAATATATGCCGCACTGGTTCCATCCAAGGCTCTTCCGACATAATCCAACCCAAAGCACCCGAAGGGAAAAAGCCAAACCTCATGCCTCGTGCAAAATTTTCCGAGCCATTATAACCAAAGTTAAATTCCGCAATATAACGTCCTTTGTATGTATAGGCAGCACGCCCAGCAATACCTTGATGGCGATAACGCACCTCACCCCCGTCATCATAGTCACGCTGATTGTAAAGTAGCAAACCGTTGAGGTAATGGTCGCCAAAAGTATGATCATATGACATATTGACTTCCACATAAGTAGCATTATTGCCAAATTCACCGCTTGAAGAATAACTTAAAGCATCAGTTCCATCACTAGCAGCTTCATTAAACAAGAGCTCACCCGTGACTGGATCACGTCCATAGGCGACAGGATAATAAGTAGGTGAACCACTAGCACTTACGCTATTAGCCGAATACGAATCGAACGAAAAAATGCCTTTCAACTTCAAACCTGGCAACAGAAACTTCAAATCTTGTTCCAAGGCAAATAAAGTTTCCAACTGGCTCTGATTATTGCGCTGAAAGCCTGTTTGCGTCAACAAAGCCCATGCATTCTCTTCACCTTCTGGACGAGGGATACGCCCATCATCATAACGAACTGGAGAGGAGAAAGGCGATGCCTTGAACGCCGTAGCAAACACATTATCAATACTTGCCGTCGGAGCATTACGACGTTGCAAATAACCACCAATATTAATGGTTAACAAAGTAGTATTCGTCAGATTGACATCCACATTACTGCGTAAATTAAAACGATTCAAGTGAATTCCTGAATCCCATGATTTCGAAGGATCGGTTACCGTAATGCCTTGCTCATTATAATAAGCACCCACAAACGAATAACGCAACTTTTCATTACCACCACTCAAATCAAACGAAACGCGGGTATTGTTAGCCACATCATTTGTTATTGCATCAATCCAATCTACATCAGGATACAATTCATGGTCATATCCATTCCGAAGAGCATCAATCACAGACTCTGCATACAAGGGTTGCTCCCCATTTTGGATGGCAATATTATTCAACAACGTCAAATAATTGGTAGAGCCCAAAAAATTCGGCAATTTAGTAGGCTGCGTGATAGAATGTTCCACCGTAAAGTTCACATTTGTTTTCCCAGCATACCCTTTTTTAGTCGTAATCAAAATAACACCGTTCGCCCCACGCACCCCGTACACAGCACTGGCTGAGGCATCTTTCAACACAGAGAAGGATTCTATCTCAGCGATATCAATGTTGTTCAACGAACGTTCAATTCCATCCACCAAGACCAAGGGCGATTGCGTTCCTTGGAACGAACTGATACCACGAATCCAGAACTCCGAGTTATCATAACCCGGTTCACCGCTTCGCTGCACCCCAATGATACCAGCCACGCTGCCGGCCAAATCATTACTCAACGAACGAGAAGTCGACACATTCAAAGTTGCTGGCTGCACAGATGTAATAGATCCGATAACAGAAGCCTTTTTCTGTGTACCATAACCAACAACCGTCACTTCCTTGATTTGCTGCGAAGTCTCATCCATGGTAATTTGCGAGCCTGTACCCAACAGGGAAGCCGCATATTCTTTGGGGTTGAAACCCACATAAGAGATGATGACATCATCATCCGGATTGACCATCATGGAAAATTTCCCATCAATGTCGGTGATCGTACCTTCCGATGTATTTCCTTTCACATATACAGTCACACCAATAAGAGGTTCACCGTCCGCATCCACCACAGTTCCTGAAATCTGTTTCTTTGCTGCAGATGTACGGTTCTCCTTCGGATACAAAATAATCTGGTTGCCCTTCAGTTCAAAACGAACATTCGCATGTTGAAACATTTGGGCAAGTGCGTCCGGCACGGACTGTGCTTGTGCATGCAAGCTCACCGTCTGCCCCATGTCAATTAAAGACGCATCATAGAAAAAGGTGTAATTGCTCGCCTCTTCCATTTTTTGAATGGCCTCGGACAACGGTACATTATTCAATGTCAATGTGACCGTACTCCTCGGCTGCTGCGCTGTCATGCCCAGCGCAAATAAAGACAGGAAAAAAAGAGTTAGGTTCTTTTTTAAATTCATTTTATAGGATTTTTTCAGGGTTAATACACAAAAAGATTTTTTTTGTGAATTACTAAAGATTGATTATTCCCATGCCGGACCTCTCTTCGACCAGCATGACTTGCTCTGATTTATGCTATGATTCTTGCTCCGTTGACCTCCTTTT
>CASFUX010000009.1 GCA_949297975.1 uncultured Bacteroidales bacterium | reverse complement strand
TCCAACGCCTCCTGCTCGTCCCGGTTTTTATAATCAATGACCTGCACATTGGAGATGCGGCGGAAATCGGTGGCCAACCGCACCTGAATGTGATAGAAAGCATCGCCCTCGTCGCACGTAAAATTCTCGATGACCCCTACCGGGATGCCTTCGGGAAAGGTGGTGGTCAGCCCGCTGGTCACGATGGTGTCGCCGATGTACAAGTCCACGTGTCGCGGGATGTCGGTCAGCTGGGCATAGCGGTAATCCAGCCCGTCCCACCCCAAGGGACCGAAATAGTTGTTGCGTTTGATTTTGCAGTTCACCTGTATCAAAGGATTGAGCAGGGAAATGACCGTGGCGAAGCGGTCGGACGTGGTCTGCACGATACCCACCACGCCCTCGGGACCCACCACGCCCATGTCGGGACGCAGGCCGTCCGAAGCCCCCCGGTTGAGCGTGATGTAGTTGCGCACCCGGTTGGTCGTGTTGTGGATGATGCGTGCGGGGATGTATGCCACCTCCTGCTCCGGCTGCACGAAGCGGGTGGTGTCCGGCAGTCCGGCCCGTGCCAACGCCAGCTCGTTCTCCAACACGGCGATGCGCTCCTTGAGCCGGGCGTTCTCCCCGGACAACCCCTCGTTGTTCGAACGCAGCTTGAAGAAGTCCGTCACACGCCCGCTCACGCTGTACAGACCCGCAATGAACGCATTGCTCGACGAGAAGAACACGCTGCCCGCATACCGCCCGTTGCCCACAAACAAAGCGAATGAGGCTATTTCCAACAACAGAAACAGCCCCACGATGCTATACCGGGCAAGGAAAAGGAATAACTTGTGCATAAACCTCCGACCCCAAAACACCCCCAACCCCCTAAAGGGGGCTTTCGGAAAATACCATTAAAAGCATACTTGTAGAGACGCGGCGTGTCTATCCCCCCTTCAGGGGCAGGGGGTCACCTGATAAGGAACGAATACTTGTCCACGTTCTTCAACGCGATGCCCGTGCCGCGCGCCACGGCGTGCAGGGGGTCGTCGGCAATGTGGAAGGGAATGTTCAGCTTGTCGGTGAGCCGCTTGTTCAGCCCGCGCAGCAACGCGCCGCCGCCCGTGAGGTAGATGCCCCGCTGCACGATGTCGCTGTACAGCTCGGGAGGCGTCTGCTCCAACGCGCTCAGGATGGCCGTCTCTATCTTCGAGATGGACTTTTCGAGGCAGTGGGCAATCTCCTGGTACGACACCGGCACTTCCATGGGCAGGGCCGTCATGCGGTTCGGTCCGCGCACGATGTAGTCTTCCGGGGCTTCTTCGCCCAGGTCGGTCAAGGCCGCGCCCACGTTGATTTTAATCAGCTCGGCGGTGCGCTCGCCCACCTTGATATTGTGCATGTGGCCCATGTATTCCACGATGTCCTGCGTGAGGTCGTCGCCCGCGATGCGTATCGACTTGTTGGACACGATGCCGCCCAGCGATATGACGGCAATCTCCGTGGTGCCGCCGCCTATGTCCACAATCATGCAGCCCGCCGGTGCTTCCACGTCGATGCCGATGCCCATGGCCGCCGCCATCGGTTCGTATATCATGTACACCTCGCGTCCCCCGGCGTGTTCGGACGAGTCGCGCACGGCGCGTATTTCCACTTCCGTGCTGCCCGAGGGAATGCATACCACCATCTTCAGGCTGGGCATGAACAGGCGGTTCTTGCTCGGTATCATCTTGATCATGCCGCGTATCATCAGTTCCGCCGCGTAGAAGTCGGCTATCACCCCGTCGCGCAACGGGCGCACGGTGCGGATGCCCTCATTCTCCTTGCCCTGCATCTGGCGGGCTTTCTCGCCGATGGCCAGCAACTTGTCCGAACGCTTGTCGAGTGCCACCACCGACGGCTCGTCCACCACGATTTTATCATTGTGTATGATAATCGTGTTGGCCGTGCCCAGGTCGATGGCAATTTCTTGTGTGAAGGAAAACAGTCCCATACAATAACAATGAACAGTTAACAATGAACAATTAACAATGAACGGTCAACAATGAACAATGAACAGCTAACAATGGACAATGAGTAGCAGACCACGGGAAACGGCTTCCCCGCCATCCATTGTTCATTGTTAATTGTTCATTATTCATTGTTTTTAGTGTTTAAAATGCCTGTAGCCCGTGGACACCATGGCCATGCCGTTCTGGTTGCAGGAGTCCACCGATTCGTTGTCGCGGATGGAGCCGCCCGGCTGTATCACCGCCGTGATGCCCGCCTCGTGGGCTATCTGCACGCAGTCGGCAAAGGGGAAGAAGGCGTCCGAGGCCATCACCGCCCCTTGCAGGTCGAAGCCGAACGAGCGTGCCTTCTCGATGGCCTGCTCCAAGGCATCCACCCGCGAGGTCTGCCCCACCCCGCTGGCGCACATCTGCTTGTTCTTCGCCAGCACGATGGCGTTCGACTTCGAGTGCTTCACAATCTTGTTGGCAAACAGCAGGTCCTCCACCTGTTCGGGCGTGGGGGCTTTTTCCGTCATGGGCTTCAGCTCGTCGGGCGTTTCGGTGTGCGTGTCGCGGTCCTGCACCAGCACGCCGTTGAGCAGCGAGCGGAACTGGCGGCTGCGCGTCTTGTTGCCCTTTGCAATCAAGATGATGCGGTTCTTCTTCTGCCCCAGTATTTCGAGCGCGTCCATGTCGTAGTCGGGCGCGATGATGACTTCGAAGAATATCTTGGTGATTTCCTCGGCCGCGGCCTTGTCAATGACGGCATTGGTCACCAGCACACCGCCGAAGGCCGACACGGGGTCGCCCGCCAGCGCGTCCTTCCACGCTTCGAGCACCGTGGGGCGCGAGGCGATGCCGCAGGCGTTGTTGTGCTTCAGGATGGCAAACGTCACTTCGTCGAAGTCGTTGATGAGGTTCGTGGCCGCATCGATGTCGAGCAGGTTGTTGTAGGAGATTTCCTTGCCGTGGATTTGCTCGAACATGTCGTCGAAGTTGCCGAAGAAGAAGCCCCTCTGGTGCGGGTTCTCGCCATAGCGCAGCACCTTGGCGTTGTCCTCGGCGCAGCGGAACGCACTGGCATTGTCGCCGTCGAAGTAGTTGAAGATGGCACTGTCGTAGCGCGACGACACGGCAAACGCCTCCTTGGCAAACCACCGGCGTTCTTCCAGCGTGGAGGCCGCCCCCCGCTCGTCCAGCAAGTCGAGCAGCGGCTCGTACTGCGCCTGCGAAGCCACGATGAGCACGTCGTTGTAGTTCTTCGCCGCCGCGCGGATGAGCGAGATGCCGCCTATGTCGATTTTCTCGATGATGTCGGCCTCGCCCGCCCCCGAAGCCACCGTGGCCTCGAACGGGTACAGGTCCACAATCACCAGGTCGATGCCCGGTATGTCATACTGCGCCACCTGCTCCCGGTCCTGCCCGTTGTCGCGGCGGTTGAGAATGCCGCCGAACACCTTCGGGTGCAGCGTCTTCACCCGCCCACCCAGGATGGAGGGGTAGCCCGTGAGGTCTTCCACCGCCTCGCACGGCACGCCCAGCGATTCGATGAACGCCTGCGTGCCCCCGGTGGAAATGAACGACACGCCCGCCGCGTGCAGTTTCTTGATTATTTCGTCTAACTTCTCCTTGTGATAGACTGATACTAAAGCCTTTTTAATCTGTTTTGTATCCATTGGTTTCCCTGTTGTTTTTTAGATGTGCAAATGTAGGAAAAACAATTCGTTTTCCAATGGCATTCAGGTATTTTAAAAAATTCCGTTGTAACGCCGCTGAAATTCCGTTATAACGAAAATAAAATTCCGCAGGCACGAAAAAATATTTCCGCAGTAACGCAAACGGTGAATAAGCCACAGTCTTAAGGGAATGTTTTGTATTTCTCCCGTCCATTTCGTGTCATTGAACCAGGAAAGTTATCGTCTCACAGCCGTGACACAGGTGTTCCACAGCCGTGATACAGGTGTCTCACAGCCGTGAGACGGGTGTGTCACAGCTGTGAGACGATAACTTCATGCCGGGAAAAAACAAGAAGATGGACTAAACTCTTTTGCCTGCCAACCGCCCGAGCCGGTGAAATTCCCGCCGGACGGTTACGGTTACAGGCGTTTTTTGTCGTACCTTTGCGCCAAAATGAACTTGCCCATGGACGCAAAGTCAAACTCCCAAACTTCCTTTGACCACCAAGCCGCCACATACGATATGGACAGGAACGGCAGTCATGCCAGAAAGGTATATGGATTTGTACTCGTGGAAGTGCTTGCACACGATTATTCCAGCCTGCTGGACGTAGGTACAGGGACATGACCAAGCGAAATCCAATAGCCCACAAGCCTCGCACAGATTTCACCCGCCTCCATTACGTTTTTCTACCAGCACCAAAGTGGAAAAACGACTATGTGTGTTATGCATCTTTATAATTCTCCGTACTTTTGCACCGCATTATAAAATAGGTACGTTATGCGAATAGACATTATCTCCGCCGTGCCCGAACTGCTGGACAGCCCGCTGAACCACTCCATCGTGAAGCGGGCGCGCGACAAGGGACTGGTGGACATCGTGGTGCACAACCTGCGCGACTACTCCACCGACAAGCACCGCCGCGTGGACGATTACGCCTTCGGCTTCGCCGCCGGCATGGTGCTGCAAATAGAACCCGTGGACCGGGTCATCTCGCAGTTGCGCAGCGAGCGGGCATACGACGAAGTCATCTACACCTCGCCCGACGGGGAACGCTTCACCCAGCGCATGGCCAACCGCTACTCGCTGTGCGAGAACCTCATCATCCTGTGCGGGCACTACAAAGGCATCGACCACCGCATACGCGAACACTTCATCACCAAGGAAATATCCATAGGCGACTTCGTGCTGACGGGGGGCGAACTGCCCGCCGCCATGATGGCCGACGCCATCGTGAGGCTGATACCGGGTGCCATCGGCGACGAAACCTCGGCCCTCTCGGACTCGTTCCAGGACAACCTGCTGGCCCCGCCCGTGTACACCCGCCCGGCGGAATACAAGGGATGGCGCGTGCCGGACATCCTGCTTTCCGGACACCAGGCCAAGGTGGAGGAATGGCTGCACCAGCAGTCGGTGGAGCGCACGATGCGATTGCGCCCCGACTTGCTGGAAGAAGAACCCCCAACCCCCTGAAGGGGATATGCAGATGGGTTGGCTTATCCTCTATATGATATTGATAAACGCGGTCGGGGCGGGCGTGTTTGCCTGGGACAAGCATCTGGCCCGGCAAGGCCGTGAACGCATCCCCGAACGCACGCTGCACCTGCTGGAGGCATTGGGAGGATGTTTTGCCACGCTCCTGCTGATGTACCTCATCCGCCATAAGAACCGCAAACCGGCTTATTACTTGTGGACATGGGGATTCGTGGCGGTGTGGACGGCAATGATAGTAAACAAGTTAACAAGGTAACGAGTTACAAGGTAGCCGGGCAACTTCCCAAGTCCAACGGACTTGTGGCTCTCAGCATAGGGCAACGCCCTATGAACGACGACACAATTACACGATTTCACAATTCCCCAATTCCCCAATTCCCCAATTCCCCAATTTCACGATTACACAATGAACTCCCCCAAAACTCCCGGACATATCGCCCTGTTTGCAGCCAATGTGATATTCGGCTTCAACACCCCCATTTCACGCTCGCTGATGCCGGGCGAGTTGGACCCGCTGGTGCTTACGTTCTTCCGCATGGCCGGTGCCATGATGCTGTTCTGGTGCGTGTCGCTGTTCACCAAGCGGGAGCACGTGCCTGCCAAAGATGTGCTGCTGCTGTTCTTTGCCTCCGCACTCGCCATCGTGCTGAACCAAATGCCGTTCATCTCGGGACTGGCGTTGACTTCGCCCATCGACGCGTCCATCGTCATTACCATGCTGCCCATCGTGAGCATGTTCCTGGCCGCCCTCATCCTGAGAGAGCCGATTACGTGGAAGAAGGCCATCGGGGTGGCTGTGGGGGCTTCGGGGGCGTTGCTGCTCATCCTGAGCCACGCCGGGAGCAGTTCGGGGCGCAGCAGCCTGTGGGGCAACCTGCTCATTTTCGCAGGCGTGGTATCCTATTCGTTGTACCTCACCCTGTTCAAAGGACTGATATCACGCTACACGCCCGTCACCTTGATGAAGTGGATGTTCCTTTTCGCCACCATCCTGTGCACGCCAGTCTGCTACTCCTCCCTGGCATCGACCGACTTCGCGGCCCTGCCTGCCAACGCCTGGCTGCGGGCAGGCTATGTGGTGTGCTTTGCCACGTTCATTACCTACCTGCTCATCCCCATCGGGCAGAAAGTACTGCGCCCCACCACGGTGAGCATGTACAACTACGTGCAACCGGTAGTGACCGCCTTGGTGGCCGTGGCCGTAGGGCAGGACACGTTCGGCTGGCACAACGTGCTGTCAGCCCTGCTGGTATTCACGGGCGTGTACCTGGTCACCACCAGCAAGTCGCGGGCACAAATGGAAGCAGCCCACATGAGTAAACAAGTAGACAAGTAAACAAGCCAAGTCCAACGGACTTGCGGCTCTCAGCATAGGGCAACGCCCTATGAACCATAACGCGATTACACGATTACACGATTACACAATTCACCGATTACACAATCCCCCATGACCGAAAAAGAAAAAGCCGCGCTCGGGATGATATACAACCCGAACCGCGACCCGGAACTACAAGCCGAAATGCAACGCACACACGCCCTGGTGCATGAATACAACCAGCTGTCGCCCCTGCAAGAGGAGGAGCGGGCAACCCTGCTCGCACGCCTGCTGGGACGGTGCGGCGAAGGAACGACCATCATGTCGCCCTTCTTCTGCGACTACGGATACAACATCGAGGTGGGCGACCATTTCTTTGCCAACGCCGGGCTGGTGGTACTCGATGGAGCGCGGGTGCGCATCGGGCACAACGTATTCATCGCCCCGCACGTGGGCATTTACACGGCAGGCCACCCGCTCGATGCCGCCGAGCGGCGCGAGGGACTGGAGTATGCCCGCCCCGTAACCATCGGCAACGACGTGTGGATAGGCGGCGGGGCGAGCATCCTGCCGGGTGTCAGCATCGGCGACCGCTGCGTCGTCGGGGCGGGCAGCGTGGTGAACCGCGACATCCCCTCCGACTCGCTCGCCGTGGGCAACCCTTGCCGGGTGATAAGGAGGATATGACCCCGATCAACTATTCATACGCCAACCAAGCGGTAGCCTTCGTATCGGTATCTGCGCAGAAGCGTATCCAACGGGCTTGGAATGGCTTTGCAAACGCATACTCCAACCGTTCCCCGGGCTGGACGGTCAGCCGGGCGTATTCCTGCCATTTGCCATTCCCCGTAGGGTCTATTTCTACCGAGAACGTTACCGCCTTGTCTGCCGAATGGGACAAGAACAATGTTTTCTTGTCGTAAAATCCGATTAAATACGGGTCGGACTTCTCACCGGCCTTGACCATTGTTTCCTGCCAAGGGCCTCCCTGCCCGGTCGGCTTGCCCATACGCCATAAATCATCGATGGTGCCGACCCACACGGCTGCTTTCCCGTCATCCGACACGATGATATGTTCGTTGTCCCGGCCTTGAGCCACATCCACGCCCGTCATGACCAACATGCCCCGATAGGAAGCATAATCATGTATGCGGAAACGGTGGGAAGCTATGGGGCGGATTTTGGCATAGCCATCGGCATTCTCGGCAGGCAGTTCGTAGAATGTGCCATGGCAGTTGAACAAATCGCGCTCGGTCACCACTTCCCGGCAGATGCGCAACACGTCTTGTTCCATCAGCCCCGTGTATTCATCAGCCCCCAGCGGCAGCCTCCAACGGCGGTTCTGGTCATCGACTATCAATACGGACGAGGCTTCGGTCGTAACCACCTGGTGAGGTATCGCGACTTTTTCCCGGATGAAATCGGCAGTTGCATCGTCCTCCCGGCGCACGAGTGCCAGGCTGTCGCCCATTTCATAATAACCGTTTTCTATCATTTCCCCGTTTTCACCCAGCGTGAAGGAGAGCAGCCCCATGGCATGGCGACCCTCGCCCAGTCCATAGACAAGACCTCCCAAGCTGGATGCATCCTGCACGTCCGATAACCCGGCGAACAGGGCATCCGGCGCAGCGGGACGGTTATCGACCCCGGTATAGACGAAGCTGGCCGAGAAAACGCCCTCCTTGTCGGCCTTGACCCGAATCCATTCACCCTGGTCATCGGCATCAAAAGGCACATAAACCGCCTGGCCCGGTGCTGCCGTGACCGTGGTCAACGTTTCCCACATTCCATCGCCCTTTACATCCACTTCGAAGGTGAAGTCCACGCCTTGCAGACCATCGTTCTGCAACCAGCAACAACGTTCTTCCCACCCGGCAAACAGATAAGGATCCGAGCAGCCACCGGCTTTCACCCTTTCTTTTTCCCACACGGCACCGTCGGCTGTGGTGGGGCCCAATTCATCGGGCAAGCTCGGCGAAGTAAACCACAGGTTGGAGTTCGACTGCCCCGGCCCGACAAGGTTGCCTTTGGTTTTCCGCTTGTTCAGAAATTCCTTTTGTGCCGAGTCGTCGCAGCCGAACACCAAACGGTCACCCCACCGGCAGAAGTCGCCTATCACCTTCAGGTAGCTGCTGCGCGGACGCACACCGGCGGTGCAGTCGACCGAAAAGGTGGCGGGGAAATGCCAGAACATGCCATGCATGGTCATCATGTATTCGGGAGCCTGTGCGGTGCCCACGTTGCGTATGCGCGGCCATTCCGTGTTCCAACCATGGGCACCGTCATAGCTGTGACTGGCTTTGGGCAAGCGATAAAAACTCCAACCTTCCTCCGCATCGCGCACGCCAAGCAGCACCGACTTGTGGTCCCATCCAGTAGCCCATATGGGGTCGGCCTCGGGATGGGGATTTCCCTCGATGCCTCCGGGGCCGGTTACTTCGGTGAACTGGTTGCGACGTATCACCGTCCAGTCCGTGCCGTCCCATTCGGCCAGCACGCCAGCCTGTATGTCGGGCCGTTTCAACGCTTCATCCGTCCCCTCTCCATTGTTGCTGAACACCAGCACGCCTTGCCCCGAATACACGCCCTTGCCATGCACGCCGGGCAGCAGGTTGCCGGTAGGGGCATAGCCCTCGGTGGTCTTCTCCTGGAGGTTGCCGTCCTTATACAGTTCCTTCACGGCCAAGGTGTTCACATCGACTTCATAAAAGCCTTCTTCCATGGTGGCATAATACAGCTTGTCGGCAGGCTCTGTCAAGTGGCGCGCATTGCCCGTAAGCCTTCCCGGCATGACGGAGCATGGGATGACGCGCACCCGACCGGCACTATCTATCGCGTAAGGGCCGATGAAGAGCTGGTTGCTTTCCCGGTGTATCATGCGGTTGGCCGGGGTTCCGCCGATGCTCTCGCTCCGCACGATTTGCCTGTAGTCAGGGGTGATTTCATACAGTTTGTCCGATGAGCCGAAAGGCAGGTGAGGACCATAGGTAATGACCCACAAGCGATCCGCCCAAGGCACAACGGCCCCCGTCCCGCATTCTCCTTCATCATTATAATAAGCCAACCGGGGATAAATGCCCGAAATACTGTCTTTGGGTTTCTGTTGGGATGGGTTGCAGGCTGCGAATGCGCACAGCAGCAACCCCGCACATAGAGGTTTCATTGTGTTTTGTTTTT
>CASFUX010000008.1 GCA_949297975.1 uncultured Bacteroidales bacterium | reverse complement strand
ATGCCGGTGTGGGACAGGCTGATGCTGCGCAAGAGGTACGTCATCGAATGCGTCAACGAGCTGCTCAAGAACAAGGCGAACATCGTGCATTCAAGGCACCGCTCGCTGCACAACTTCATTATGAACATCTGCTCGGCATTGACTGCCTACTGCTTCTTCGACAACAAACCCGAGGCACTGCCTGTAAGAAGAGAAAATTCTACCAACTGTGCCTGTTTTAGCACAAACTTATCCCGAACTCGCGTATCTTTTCCAAAACGTGAGCAGATGTTTTCTCAATCGTGAGTCATAAAACATCTGCTCACGATTGAGAAAACTCATGCTTATAAACAGGAAAACACACCCGCATAACCGGGAAAAATTGTACTTTTGCACGTCATTCGCAAACCCTTGGAAGTTATGCTGCATACATGGTTGTCGGCACTGCTCAGTGCCTTGGTGGTCAGTCTCATCTCGTTTGTCGGGGTGTTTCTGCTGTCGTTGCGGGGCGATCGGTTGGGCAAAGTGCTGATATATTTGGTATCGTTTGCGGTGGGAGCGTTGTTGGGCAACGCGCTGTTCCACCTACTACCCGAGGCTTATACGCACCTGTCGTCGGCAGGTACCGCGTGGCTTTGCGCAGCGGGCTTCCTGGTGTTTTTCCTGCTGGAGCAGCTGTTGCACGCACATCCGGGCAGGCACGGCACGGTGAAGCACTACGGCTACCTGAGCCTGTATGCCGATGCCATCCACAACTTCACCGACGGCATCCTCATAGCCGTGGCGTGGATAGCCGGGCCAGAAGTGGGCTTGGCCACCACGATTGCCATCGTGCTGCACGAGATACCGCAGGAGATAAGCGACTTCGGCGTATTGCTGCAAGCCGGCTTCACCCGCCGACGAGCCCTGCTGTACAACTTCTACTCGGCCTGCACGTCCATCCTGGGGGCGGTGCTCACCCTGTGGGTAGGCGAACGGCTCGGGCAACTTTCCATCTACGTGCTGCCCTTCGCGGCAGGCGGCTTCCTGTACCTGGCAGCCACCTCCCTCCTGCCCGAGATATTAAAAGGAAGAAGCCACCACCGCACCTGGCTGTACCTGCTGTGCATTGTAGCAGGAGTGCTCGTCATGTTCTGCTTCTCCACATCGGGCGGGCACGGGCATTAGCTTACTATTACCTCCTGTCTGCCGAGGTTTCTGTAGCTGCTGCCATTTTACCACCTAAGATTTACCTTTAAATGTAAAGAACAAAAAGGATTCATGCAAAAATAGTTGCTGTTGACAGCTGACAGTCGACCGTTGACTGTCGCAAAACATATAAACAAACCAAGTCGATGCTTTCCTTTGTAATTGAAATTTAGCAAAATCTGAAATCAGAAGTCAGAAATCTGCATTACAATCTAAAATTATTTCCGTTTATTTTTCGCTATTCGCGTCATTTGCGTTCTTTTAATCTGTCGCGCAATCCGCGGACAGGCCTCCCCAACTTTTAATTTCTTACAAAAAAGATGCGGATAACTGAACAAAAGTGCTAAATTTGCAACTCCACTCCTATCCCACTGACAGGCAGTGAAGTTGTGATTTTATACGAACTCCAATAATCCAATATTATAATGTTATGGCAAAAAACAAATTGAATCTGTTGGCTAACTTCCCGCCCGTTTCCACCGAGGAATGGATGGCGAAGATTACGGCCGACTTGAAAGGAGCTGACTTTGACAAGAAGCTCGTTTGGAAAACCAATGAAGGATTCAATGTACGCCCGTTCTACCGGACAGACGACATTGAAGGCTTGAAGACGACCGACCTGCTGCCGGGAGAATTTCCCTACGTGCGGGGCACGAAGACCGACAACAACTGGCTCGTGCGACAGAACATGGCGGTAACCGACCCGGCAGAAGCGAACAAAAAGGCCTTGGAACTGCTTACAAAAGGCGTGACCTCGCTCGGTTTCAAATTGTCAAAAAAGGATCTGAGCGCCGACTACATCGCTACCTTGCTGCAAGGCATCCCGGCCACGGTGGAACTGAACTTCCACATCTGCGTGAGCCGCGCTGCCGAACTGGTGGAACTGCTGGCCGCCTATTTCAAGGCGCAGGGCTTCGACTTGGCCACGTTGCAAGGCTCGGTCAACTTCGACCCGATGAACCGCATGTTGCTGAAGGGCAAAGACCTGGACGAAGCCTTCATCGCCGAACGCGCCACGGCCTTGTTACAGGCAGCCAAGGCATTGCCCGGCTACCGGGTCATCGGTGTGAACGCGGTATCGCTCCAGGATGCGGGGGCGCACATCACGCAGGAACTGGGCTACGCGCTGGCTTGGGGCACGCAATACATCGAAATGCTGGACCAGGCGGGTATCGACCCGGCGGAAGCGGCCCGGCGCATGAAGTTCAACTTCGGCGTAGGCAGCAACTACTTCATGGAAATGGCCAAGTTCCGCGCCGCCCGCATGTTGTGGGCATTGATTGTGGACAAGTACCTGGAAGGCCAGCCCGAAGACGTGCGCCGCGCGGCCTCGAAGATGCACATCCATGCCGAAACCACCACGTTCAACCTCACCATTTTCGATGCGAATGTGAACATGCTCCGCACACAGACGGAAGCCATGAGCGCCGTGCTGGCAGGCGTGGACTCGCTTACCGTGCTGCCCTACGACACGGCCTACAAGCCTGCGGACGACTTCTCCGAACGCATCGCTCGCAACCAGCAACTGCTGCTGAAGGAAGAATCGCACTTCGACAAGGTAATCGACCCGGCGGCCGGTTCGTATTACATTGAAACCTTGACGGAAGCGATAGCCAAACAGGCTTGGACGCTCTTCCTCGACGTGGAAGACAAAGGCGGGTTCTTCGCCGCCATCAAGCAGGGACTGGTGCAGCAGGCCATCACGGCCACGGCTGAAGCCCGCCTGAAGGCCATATCGAGCCGCAAGGAAATACTCGTGGGCACGAACCAGTACCCCAACTTCACCGAGATGGCAGCGGACAAGGTCACGCTTGAACCCCACACATGCAAATGCGGCTGCGCCAACGAACACGGCCAGATAGCCACGTTGCCCCACGTGCGCGGCGCGGAACAGTTTGAAGCTCTCCGCTTCGCCACCGAACGGTCGGGCAAGCGGCCGAAAGTGTTCATGCTCACCATCGGCAACCTGGCCATGCGGCTGGCAAGGGCGCAATTCTCGTCCAACTTCTTCGCCTGCGCCGGGTACGAAATCATCGACAACCTGGGCTTCGACACCGTGGCCGAAGGCGTACAGGCGGCAGAAAAGGCCGGTGCCGACATCGTGGTGCTGTGCTCCAGCGATGACGAATACGCCACCTTCGCCCCCGAGGCCTACCAGCTGACCAAGGACAAGTTCGTCTTCGTGGTGGCCGGTGCCCCCGCCTGCATGGACGACCTCAAGGCGCAAGGCATCGAGCACTTCATCCACGTGCGGGTAAACGTGCTGGCCACCCTGCAAGAATTTAACAAGGCATTGAACATCTAAAACTCTTGAATGCAAAAAATATGAAACCAAATTTCAAAGACATAAACATTGATAGCTTTGTTGCCGGGAAAGCACCGGAACAACAACACGACACCTGGCTCACGCCCGAACAAATCCCCGTGAAGCCGGTGTACGACAAGAAAGACCTCGAAGGGCTTGAACACCTGAACTACGCCGCCGGTATCCCCCCGTTCCTGCGCGGCCCGTACAGCGGCATGTACGCCATGCGCCCGTGGACCATCCGCCAATACGCCGGGTTCTCCACGGCTGAGGAATCCAACGCCTTCTATCGCCGCAACTTGGCCTCCGGGCAGAAGGGCCTCTCCGTGGCATTCGACCTGGCCACGCACCGGGGCTACGATGCCGACCACGAACGCGTGGTGGGCGACGTGGGCAAGGCGGGCGTGTCCATCTGCTCGGTAGAGGACATGAAGGTACTGTTCGACGGCATTCCTTTAAACAAGATGTCCGTGTCCATGACCATGAACGGGGCGGTGCTGCCCATCATGGCCTTCTACATCAACGCCGGGCTGGAACAGGGCGCGAAGCTCGAAGAAATGGCCGGCACCATCCAGAACGACATTCTCAAGGAGTTCATGGTGCGCAACACGTACATCTACCCGCCCAAGTTCTCCATGAAGATTATCGCCGACATCTTCGAGTACACGGCCAAGCACATGCCGAAGTTCAACTCCATCTCCATCTCGGGCTACCACATGCAGGAAGCCGGTGCCACCGCCGACATCGAGTTGGCCTACACGCTGGCCGACGGGCTGGAATACCTCCGCGCCGGGGTCAACGCCGGGCTTGACATCGATGCCTTCGCCCCGCGCCTGTCGTTCTTCTGGGCCATCGGCATGAACCATTTCATGGAGATAGCCAAGATGCGCGCCGCCCGCCTGCTGTGGGCGAAGATTGTCAAGCAGTTCAACCCCAAGAACCCCAAGTCGCTGGCCCTGCGCACGCACTGCCAGACCTCGGGCTGGTCGCTCACCGAACAAGACCCCTTCAACAACGTGGGGCGCACCTGCATCGAAGCCATGGGGGCAGCCCTCGGCCACACCCAGTCGCTGCACACCAACGCACTCGACGAAGCCATCGCCCTGCCCACCGACTTCTCGGCCCGCATCGCCCGCAACACGCAGATTTACATTCAGGAAGAAACGTACATCACCAAGGAAATCGACCCATGGGCTGGCTCTTACTACGTGGAAGCCTTGACCAACGAGATTGCCGAACGCGCCTGGGCGCACATCGAGGAAATCGAAAAGCTGGGCGGCATGGCGGCGGCCATCGAAACGGGCATCCCCAAGATGCGCATCGAGGAAGCCGCAGCCCGCACGCAGGCCCGCATCGACTCCGGCAAGCAGAAAATCGTGGGCGTGAACGAGTACCGGCTGGACAAGGAAGCCCCCATCGACATCCTCGAAATAGACAACACGGCCGTGCGCGAACAGCAGATAGAACGCCTCCGCCAGCTCCGCGCCAACCGCAACGAGGCCGACGTGCAACGCGCCCTGGCCGCCATCACCGAATGCGTGCGCACCGGCAAGGGCAACCTGCTGGAACTGGCCGTGGAAGCCGCCCGCGTGCGTGCCTCGCTGGGCGAAATATCCGATGCCTGCGAAGCCGTCGTAGGCCGTTACAAAGCAACCATTAGAACCATTTCAGGCGTGTATTCATCAGAAACCAAGAACGATAGCGACTTCCAGCGGGCTTCGCAGCTCACGGAACAGTTCGCGCAGAAAGAAGGCCGCCGTCCCCGCATCATGATTGCCAAGATGGGGCAGGACGGGCACGACCGCGGTGCCAAGGTGGTGGCCACGGGCTATGCCGACTGCGGCTTCGACGTGGACATGGGTCCCTTGTTCCAAACCCCGGCCGAAGCGGCCAAGCAGGCAGTGGAAAACGACGTGAACGTGCTGGGCGTGTCGTCGCTCGCCGCCGGGCACAAGACCCTCGTGCCGCAAGTGATTGACGAGTTGAAGAAACTGGGGCGCGAAGACATCGTGGTCATTGCCGGTGGTGTCATCCCCGCGCAGGACTACGACTTCCTCTACAAGGCAGGCGTGGCCGCCATCTTCGGCCCCGGCACCAGCGTAGCCAAGGCCGCCGTCACCATCATGGAAATATTGCTGGAAGACTGACCCCTCCCCGTTGAGGGACAATAAGGAAACACCCCTTCCGCCAAGCAACACCTTGGCAGAAGGGGTGTTTTTTTCCCGTTTCCCCACCCCACTTCTTACGGACGACCAGCCAGTACCATCAGGTTGGTACGACTATTCCATCAGGTTGATACGACTGTATCATCAGGTTGATACGACTGTATCATCAGGTTGGTACGACTGTACCGTAAGGTTGGTACGACTGTACCGTAAGGTTGGTACGACTGTACCGTAAGGTTGGTACGACTGTACCGTAAGGTTGGTACGACTGTACCGTAAGGTTGGTACGACTGTACCGTAAGGTTAGTACAGAAGAGACCAAATTTCCGCCACACCACCACCCTGTTAAGGCAATTTAGGAACATTAAGGCGTTTTTTCATCCCTTCAAAGGCTCATTCCATGTTTTTTTTGTAAATTTGGGGCTTCTTACAGCAATTACTAAAACAACACATAACAAACAACATTCAAAAACCCCATGAAAGAAAAACTTTTTGAATTGACAGCTGAACAGCTGAAAGAAATCGCAGTAGCACTGCAAGAGAAAGCAAACATCGGTTTGGAAAAAGACGGTGAAGAACTGGCCTGCATCCCGACTTACATCTGCCCGAAGACAGACGGCATCGCCGGCAAAGCCCTCGTGCTCGACCTGGGCGGCACCAACTACCGCGCCGCTGTCATCGAACTGGACAAGGATGGGAACGCCGACCTCCACCCGGACAACGGTTGGAAAAAAGACCTGTGCGTCATGAAAACGCCCGGGTTCACGCAGGAACAACTCTTCAAGGAACAAGCCGACCTGATTGACGAAATCTGCGATGAAGCCATGCCCATCGGCTACTGCTTCTCGTATCCCGCCGCCTCGCAACCCGATGGCGATGCGAAACTCATCCGTTGGACCAAAGGCGTCGACATCAAAGAAATGGTCGGCCAGCCCGTAGGCACTCCGCTGATGAACTACCTGAACAACATGCACCGCATCCACTACACGGGCGTGAAAGTGATAAACGACACGGTGGCAAGCCTTTTCGCCGGTCTGACCCACCCCGGATACGATGCTTACATCGGGCTTATCGTGGGCACGGGCACCAATATGGCCGCCTTCATCCCTGCGGACAAGATCGGGAAAATCGCAGGCACGTACACCGCAGGCGGGCTGCTCCCCGTCAACTTCGAGTCGGGCAACTTCGTGCCGCCCTACCTCACCCCGGCCGATGACGAAGTAGACCGCCGCTCCATCAACGCCGGAAGCCAACGCTTCGAAAAGGCCGTTTCGGGCATGTACCTCGGCGAAATACTCAAGGCCACCTTCCCCGAAGCCAAGTTTGAAGAACCGTTCGATGCCCGCAAGCTCACCGGCATGCTGAGCTATCCCGATGTCTATAAAACGGAATATGTCGATGTGGCACGCGCCATCTACAAACGTTCTGCACAATTGGTAGCCGCTTCGCTTGCAGGGCTTATCAAGCTGCTCATTTCGCAAAATCCCGCTATCAAGACCGTATGCCTGACAGCGGAAGGAAGCCTCTTCTGGAGCGAAGACAAGAACGGCAAGAAATACCACGAAATGGTGTTGGACCACCTCCACAACACCCTTGCCGACCTTGGCCACCCACAGATAAAGGTAGACATCACCCAAATGGACAACGCCAACCTCATCGGTTCGGCCATCGCGGCCCTGTCGTAGTACGGCAGAAGTTGATTTTCCCATACCGAACAGGCAGGAAGCCACGGGCTTCCTGCCTGTTTTATTTTTCATCCCCCAGCAAATACCCCAGCAACAAGAAAGAAGAAACAGAAACCACCGAATAAGAGCAGTACTGCTCTGCCCGGAAAGCAGTACTACTATACAACCAAAGCAGTACTGCTTTCCGAGAAAAGGAGCGGGGTTATTGAAAGCACCCTGCATAGTCCAACAGAAAAATATGCTTTTTCACAGTCTATCATTCATTATTTCGTCCACTACTGGCATGATAAAATCACACCGGTAGTATAACACTTTATAATTATGAAAACCATCATTTGTATTCAGGGAGCATCACACACAGGTAAGACTTCCACAATCAGAGACATTTACACCGAATTAACCGGAGACACGCCCGCCGGTGGAGACTTTGAAGACGTGATAGACTATCAGGATGCCAAAATAGGCTTCTTCAGTGCAGGCGATCCCGGCTATGCACTTTATAATATAATTGAGTCACTTATCCAACGCGACTGTATCATAATTTTTTGTTCATGTCGCAGTCATGGTAAAACCCAAGATGACATAGAGCGCGTTGCCAAAACATACGGATATAAACTCATTTACGTATTGACCTACCGTTCAAGCAATGTAGATGTGGAGTTTATCCGTCGACATTTCGTATCGGCAGTTATCGATATGATGAAATCATGTATCAACTTATAAGCAATCAATTCTTATGAGCTAGAAAGATGAAGAAATATGTATAAAAACCTCATTGCTACACGAAGATGCATCAATGTTATTGATTTTAACCATCAGAGTATAATTCATAAAATTTTATCGAATATGAGAACATTTATTGCTGCATTGACAACCTTAGCCGTCATGTTATCGACGGCATCTTGCACAAGTCTGCTTGAACCTGAACACGCAGAAAGCAGCTACCTCAAAGGCTGGATATTCCGAAACTGTATAGATGATGACTACAGAGAAAGCTGTGCAAAAGATTTCGCTGCTGAAGTTTACGGATTCTCTACATCTCCACAAACCCTACAGGAAGCCTGCCTTGCCTTCCTTCTGGTAATAACTTACTACAATAGTTACTTGCAAGGTTCATACAAAAAAGGGCGTGAGGGCATGTTGGAAAAAGTCGAAAGAATTTTTGATGGTTCTTATTTGGGGCGGTATGACGATAATACGATAAAGATATTCAAACAAGACCCTGAAGCAACAAGAACAATGGTTGTGAGTATGCTAAATGAATTCTTTGCTTACATCGAGAATTTAGCGGAGGACGAAGTAAAAATGCTGAACTGGACTCTCAATGAAGATGCCCTTGCGGACACTTACACGGGATATTTTGTCGAATATGAAATAGGAAGCGGTTTTTACGCATTACTCGATTTGGTCGAATACGACAACGAAGACCGCTATACATGGGAGCTTGTGTATTCCGGAAATTCCCTGAGCGAATTACACCAATACTATGAATAAAACCATGGATCAATCGCTAAAAAAATGCCCTTACTGCGGTGAAGAAATCATGGCAACAGCCAAGAAGTGCCGTCATTGCGGGAAATGGCTGACAACTGAACAGGAACACGCAAAGACAACACACCCCGATACAGAGTTCCAGTCTCAAACCAATATTGTTGAGAAACGGCAAGAACTACCCAATGCCGGCATGTTGCAACTGGCCTGCTGGATCACGATTGTTTTCGAGGGAATAAGTGGTATGCAAAATTATCCAATTGAACTCTTCAGCTTTCTAAGCCCCATCTTTGAATTCATTGCCGACAACATACCCGAATGGTTAGTCACTATCGCCCTTGGTGCACTGTGGGTTTTCTTGATTATGGGATTACGAACTTCTTGCCAAATTTACAATATCAGTAAAATACCTTTTATTGGGTTGGTTTGCTTGATGATTGGAGTTTATTTTATGGATCTAATTACATGTTTTGTTGAAGATGAAGATATTGTCGCCTTGTTAGCTCTTTTTATTATTATTTTGCCATTGGTAATTGCCTTATCAATTTTGGAATTTGTCACAGGGATAAAGTTACATCATCACAAAGCGATGCAACATCTCGGATTGTGCTTCATGATTTATGCCATTGTACCTATCATTACCCTAATCGTTGAACTGGGGTTGTGGGGAGAAGAGACACAATTCATGGTGACCTTTTTTATAGAGTATGCTATTACATTCGCCATGCTCATTGAAATGGGAAATGTATTCGGCGAATTGAAATAGTGATTTTAACTCAATCTTTATCTTTTTAAAATATGGAAACAAAAAAATGTCCTTACTGCGGCGAAGAAATTCTCGCAGTAGCAAAAAAATGCAAGTTTTGCGGAGAATGGCTGGACGAAGAATCCACGGCCGAACAAATCGAGTGCCCGACATGCGCAGAACGGATCGATGCCCATGCCACCGTATGCCCGTTCTGCCATGAACCTGTCACTCCTGGTTCAAACTCGACAGGACAATCCCGCCCCGAACCATCTGCACAAACACAAAGCAGCGGAGATGCGACATCAGAGCCCACACATGCTGCCACCGCATCGCCTCACCTATCCATCTCAAGGGCAGGCGGTGGAGACGATGCACCTCAAGAAGGTTTCTTCATAACTTATTTCTGGAACGTCGTAATACAACATTATGCTAACTTTAAAGGCTCGATGGGTCGCAAGGCATATTGGATGTATGTATCGCTGTACATGATTTCAGCCGCACTCATTCCCGCCGGGCTTATGCTATGCAATGCCACACTTGGCATTATAGCATATGCGGTCTTGTGCCTAGGACTTCTACTGCCGACATTATCGGCCGCAATACGACGCTTGCACGACATCGGGAAAAGAGGATGGATGCTCCTCGTTGCGCTGATACCTTTGGTCGGAACGATTTGGCTACTGATCCTCTTATGTAAGAAAGGCGAAAACGAATCGCCCCGCGCCAAATGGCAACAATCCGATACGATTCACCTTGGTGCCGTTGCTGCTATTTGGCATTAGGGATTATCCTATCGACAGTCGGTGGTGAAAAGTATTATGTTTACGAAAGCTCAGAATGGATACCTAACAGCGATTTCTCGTTGTTTTACGCAATAGCATCAGACAATAAGAAAGATCTGAAACCAAGTGATTATATAGCCACCTATGGAGCACAATTAATCGTTACCGCCGAAGAACCATATGGGGAAGTGCGTAAAATCATTTCATCCAAGGATATAGCCGCACGAAAGCATGGCATAGTAGAACAGGAGGTTCATTATGAGCTTTTCCCATCCACCATTGATCCCGATCTGCTATACTTCAACTATTTTATGACTGGCATAGATTACCCCACTTCATGTGGCAAAGTGGACTGCAAAACGGGTGAATTCGAACTATTCGATGGTGCAATTATAGGAATGCTCTCCTATGGAGAATATGATGGATGCTACCTAAGAGTAAATTTCGGTGGTCCGACAAATGGTGTCAACATATACAGGCAAAGCCTTGTAGGCAAAAGTACAGATCCTTTAGACACTTATGATTTTAGCCAATTTGGAGGCAGCAATGAAAAATTTCTATATGATGAGGATGCGGCAGCGGCACTGATCGAAATGTTCGAGTCTGCCGAAGAAGATGATGACGAATACTATTACTAATTTTAAACAGAAAAGATATGGAAAAAAAGCATTGTCCTTATTGCGGCGAAGAAATTATGGCAACAGCCAAAAAATGCCACCACTGCGGCGAATGGTTGAATGACGATAATCTTGTTGGTACAAACAAGCAGAAGACAAATATCGCCGACAGGTTGCAAACATCGATAAGCTACTTCATTGCATCACAAGCTAAAAAGTTTAAATTCCGTATATCTCATCGGCGACAACCTGTCCGAAGATATCATCAAGCAACACCAAAAGTACGCATCTATTAAAAGCGATGAAAAGGTTCTAATGGCTGTAAACAAGATAATGCTCTACCCGTTCAGCGGATTGGGTATCATCATCACAGACAAATCACTTTATTACAGGCTGGTAAATCATAATTTCAGAATTATTCGCTTGTTACGATGTTCAAAAAGAAAGCGATAGGGTCTATCCCTTTAACAGATATTGAATCGATCGCCATTGGCGGAGATGTAATGACTATAGGTGGAGAATATTTTGGAAATGAATTTATAGTCAACGGTCAAGTAATGGGGCTTCTTCCTTTTACAGGACTCAATAGGGACGGTGTCGCAGAAGAATTGAACCAAATTTTCAAAGCATTCAATCGTAAAGAGTGATTTCTACCTATGTGAATGATAGAAGTTTCATCGTGTGGAGGTAAAGGACTTACTTTGAAAAACAAAAACTCAATAACAGAGGCTGTCTCAAAACAGAATTGAGGCAGCCTATGTTATTTTTGAATTAAGCCACATAGAATATTTCAACGCCCTATATAGGGCTAAAGAAAGACAACTAAGCTGGGGAAGGCTGTGAGGAATGCCTCCCTCCTCCCATCCCCGGCGACCCATGGACGCATGGAAAGCCCTCCCTGAAAGGATGCGGAGAAGACGTGGGGCTGTCGAGGGAAGGACACAAAAACAAAATAGGAAAGTCCCCTTCCCTTGGCGTTGTTGCCAAGGGAAGGGGACTTCCTTCCAAAGACGGCGGCGACCTACTCTCCCGCCTTGCGGCAGTACCATCGGCGCGGCGGGGCTTAACTGCCCTGTTCGGGATGGGAAGGGGTGGGACCCCCGCGCTGTAGCCACCTGAATGCGATTGGCAAGCCGGAAAGACTTTT
>CASFUX010000007.1 GCA_949297975.1 uncultured Bacteroidales bacterium | reverse complement strand
CCCACGGAGAAATGCCGCTTGCGGCATTTCACTAAGTGTCCTCTGTTATCTGCGAGAATGCCACTGCTCATCTTGGTGTCTCTGTGTCTCCGTGGTTTATCATTTTATTCTGCATATTGTCTAATGAATATCCGCATTGCGCCAAATGATAAACACAATAGGCACAATAGACAAAGGCGTATAGGGAGATGCTTCATGCGGCTTATAAAGAAGTTCACAATAGTATGCCCGCCGCTTTGCAGCGGGCATAAACATGCATCGTCCACACAGATTACTATGTAAGCCACATGAAAGTAACCCTGAGTCCCGATGCTTTGGCATCGGGACTTCTATTGTGTGCTTCTCTCAATCTATATATGTGAGGCTCCCTCGCAGGGCCATGTAATCTCTATTGTGCCTATTGTGGTTTTGTATTGGCAACATGCGGACATTCTATAATATAATGAAGAAAGACATAAAGCGGGGCACGGAAGCCTACCGCTTCATTTCCAGTATGGGGAACGGATTGCCTTCGCTGTCGCGTTCGTTGCGCTTGAAGACCTTGAAGCCCATCCGTTCGTAAAACTTGGCGGCATCGGGATTTTGCTCGTTGACATCCACGTATTCCACGCCCAGGTCGCGGAAAGCGCGCTCCACAAGCATCTGCCCCAGCCCCTTGCGGAAATAGTCGGGATGGAGGAAAAGCATCTCAATCTTGCGTTCCTGCACGCCCATGAAGCCCACGGGGCGTTGGCCGTCGTGCACCACCCACAAGGTTTCGATGTGGCGCAAAGCCCCTTCGGCCTGCGGGGCCAGCCGGACGATGTCCGCCTCCGCCAGGAAATGATGGCTGGCACGGACGGAAGCCTCCCACACGTCCAGCAGGTTGCCGATGAGTTGAGGGGTGCGCCGGTCTTTTTCAATCGCTGCAATGTTCATTGCCCTGTGTTTTGGGGTTCTGGCAGCAAAGGTAATGAAAATCGTCCCGATACAGGCGCGGAGGCCGCATATTCCTTTCAATCAGTCCAGCCCCTTCGCCCGCAGCCAATCATACATCAGTTCCGCCACCTCCGTGTTGTTCAAGTCGGACATCGGGAAGTGCGTGTTGGCGGATGCAAGCCGCCTCATCGGGATGCTCGCTGCGGTGGTAGTTCAAGCCCATGCAGCCGAAACCCATCGCCGATATGGTAAAGGCTGCCTGCCCGCTGCCCAAAGTCCTTTGCTTGCGCACGGCTGCCATGCCTGCCGGGATGTTCTTGACTGATGATTTACCACTGACGGCTCTCTCTGCCGCCTGCACTTTCTCCAACGTCGGAGACACACAGATTGCCGCCCCGGTCAGTGCCGCCATGCGAAGGAAACCACGGCGGGAGATTTCCATACGGTTGTTGCTTTCTTTCTTCATGATGTGAAAACTTTAATTTTCTGCGGCAACGTTACCGGACATTCCCTTTGGCGACCGTACCTGAACCACTGATAGAACAACCAATTTCGTAGGTGCTGGAGTATAATCCTTGCCCCGCTACCCGATTTTCCCTATCTTCGCAAAGCAAAAAACATTCTAAAATCAAGAGAAAAATGAAACAGCAAGTCCTATTTGTCCTTCTCAACGAATACGCGGATTGGGAAGGAGCATTTTTGGCATCGGCTTTGAATGCCGGAGTAATGCCCGGAAGCGATACGAAATATGTATGTAAAGTGGTTGCCCCGACAATGGATGCCGTTATTTCCATCGGAGGGTTCCGCACGTTGCCCGATTATACTTTCCAAACCCTGCCAAACGATTATGCGGCTTTGGTGTTGATAGGAGGTATGCAATGGAACTCACCGGAAGCGGAGCAAGTGGAACCTATCGTCCGAAAAGCACTCGAAAATGGAAAAATCGTAGGAGCCATTTGCAATGCCGCCTCATTTATGGCTGCGCATGGTTTCTTGAACGATGTGAAACATACAGGAAACACGTTAGACCAACTCAAACTTTGGGGCAAGGACAATTACAGAAATGAAAACGGATATATAGAACGACAAGCGGTCAGCGATAAACATATCGTAACAGCCAACGGTTCCGGCTATATGGAATTTTGTCGGGAAATGCTACAACTCCTTCAAGCGGACACGGAAGAAAACATTGCCGCATCCTACCAATTCAATAAATCCGGGCTCTATAAGGAATAGACGTTATTACCAGCGAGGGTATGGAACTTGATTCAGTCGCTTAGCATCGACAACCAAAAATGGTTAGCTGATAAAGTATATGAAGACATAGCCTGACTATTTGTGACATTGGTAGGTAAATCATGTTTTTATACATGCAAACAAAGGGTTTTGCCTACTTTTGCCTTATCAATTATAGAACAGGAACAGCATGAACGAGATAAGGACTGACCACCGTGCAATACTGCGCCGACAAGCTCTGCCTCTCACCCAACTACCTGAGCGACTTGCTGAAAAAAGAGCCTTGGGCGGTTTGCTACTTTCCCATCACATCACTGACCCAGTTCTGAATGGCATTCCGGCTGACCCCGTTCAGCAGCTTGCCGTCTTGCCATTCCAAGTCGGGATATGCTTTCCTCAATGTTCTTACGCTATTACCCACCCCACTTCCACCGGATGTGGCAAACGGGACAAGTGTTTTTCCTTCCAGGTCGTGGCTCTCGATAAACGTGTCGATGATTCGAGGTGCCTGATCCCACCAAATGGGATAACCGATGAAAATGACATCGTAGGCAGCGACATCCAGTTTCGTGTCTTTCAATGCCGGACGTGCCTGCGGATTGTTCATTTCCACCGAACTGCGCGATTGTTTGTCGTTCCAGTCGAGGTCATCGGAGGTGTAGGCTTGTTGCGGAACAATCTCGTACAAGGTGCCGCCCGTGATGTCCGCAATTGTTCGGGCTGCCTTGGCGGTCGTGCCTGTGGCGGAAAAATACACGACTAATGGCTTGTTTTCGACTTGCATACTCTTTTCTCCTTTGTTTTGGGCGCAGGCGGCAAGGCTCATGGCCGTTGCCGCTGCTAATGTCAACATAATCTTGTTCATAATTCAGCTTGCATAAGAGGGTTATAAACTCTTGCCCAGGCGGTAGGCTTGTTGCGGATAATCCGTATTCCTGACGCTACCTGCCGTCCACACGCCCGAGGCCACGACTTCGCCCACGCTTGTCCAGCCGAGATAATCCATCAGCGTATGGTAATGCACCAGCATCGGCTCCGCCTCTTTTCGGGCGGTATCGGCGTAGGTCATCAGGAAGGCGGCTTGCTTCCGTGCGCCCTTTATCTGTCCGTTGATGGCATAGAAGCGGTCTATCACCCGTTTCATCTGCGCCGAAATGCCGAAGTAATACATCGGCGTGGCGAACACCACCATGTCCGCCTCTATCAAGTGCGGACGGAGTTCCTGAAAGTCGTCGTTGAATATGCAAGAGCCGTTCATGCCGCAACGGTTACAGGCACGGCACGGTTCCACCTGCTTGAATGCACAGTCAAAGCGGAACACCTCGTGCCCCTTCTCTTCCGCGCCTTTGATGAACTGCTCCGCCAGATAAGCGGAATTCCCGTTCTTACGGGGACTGCCCGTCAATACTACTATCTTCATCTTGTCTGTCTTTGATTCGTTACCGTTTATGTGGTCGAAAGCCTGCACCAGCCCAGTACCGGCTACCGCTGTGCCCAAGGCTGCCAGTGCGGACTTTCTGAGGAAATCGCGTCGTTCCATAGGTATTCTTATCTTATTTCATTTTCCATTCCTATAGATTCGTTGCTTAGCAACCCTTTCAGAATCTCCACTTCGTTAGCCTCCAAGGGTATGGATGTTTTCCCGTAAAGGAAATGGCGCAAGAGTGTTCGCGGCGTGACGTGATGGCGGTCTGCGATGAAGCACACCGCCTCGTCCTCGCACAATGCTTCAGGTAATGCTGTTTCCCGTTTCATTCTATTCTTGTTTTTATCCGATGCAAAATTACACCGGAACAAGGAGGAACACCGTAACCATAAGTGGGGGAAGCGTACCATTTTTACGGAAATTGGGACGGGAGCTGCATCGGGAAATAAAAAAGGTGTGCCATGTATCTGTTACGGCACACCCTGCATGTAGGCTTT
>CASFUX010000006.1 GCA_949297975.1 uncultured Bacteroidales bacterium | reverse complement strand
GGAGTTGTGAATTGCTCTCAAATTAGTATCTTTGTCCTATTGGAAACAACTATCATCTTGTTTGTGGGCGAGTTGAGGTAGTTGTGAATTGCTCTCAAATTAGTATCTTTGTCCTATTGGAAACAACATATGCCGGGATTTAAAAAAGAGGGTGTCGTTGTGAATTGCTCTCAAATTAGTATCTTTGTCCTATTGGAAACAACCTATGAACCTATACGGAAGCAACTGCCTCAGTTGTGAATTGCTCTCAAATTAGTATCTTTGTCCTATTGGAAACAACGCCCTGCTGGTGCGAGGCTGGGCATCCAAGGTTGTGAATTGCTCTCAAATTAGTATCTTTGTCCTATTGGAAACAACCAAGACCGAGGCGACCGTGCGGTACATGAGTTGTGAATTGCTCTCAAATTAGTATCTTTGTCCTATTGGAAACAACATCATAGCCGACCGCAAGCGTCGGCACATCGTTGTGAATTGCTCTCAAATTAGTATCTTTGTCCTATTGGAAACAACTGTACAAGTCCAGCTTGTATGCGGACAGGGTTGTGAATTGCTCTCAAATTAGTATCTTTGTCCTATTGGAAACAACCAAACAATCATGTGCGAAAAACTGACACAAGTTGTGAATTGCTCTCAAATTAGTATCTTTGTCCTATTGGAAACAACGGCACTCATCAAGCACTACAAGGAAGAAGTGTTGTGAATTGCTCTCAAATTAGTATCTTTGTCCTATTGGAAACAACGTACCATTCTTACTTAAGTTCAACAGACAGGTTGTGAATTGCTCTCAAATTAGTATCTTTGTCCTATTGGAAACAACTTTGGACGTGGACAGCACCGACGACTTCGAGTTGTGAATTGCTCTCAAATTAGTATCTTTGTCCTATTGGAAACAACCAGGAAGTGGAACAATTGCGGGCATCGGCCGTTGTGAATTGCTCTCAAATTAGTATCTTTGTCCTATTGGAAACAACGCACTGATACGGCACTACAAGGAAGAAGTGTTGTGAATTGCTCTCAAATTAGTATCTTTGTCCTATTGGAAACAACAAAAGGTGGCGCAATTGCAAACAAATATTAGTTGTGAATTGCTCTCAAATTAGTATCTTTGTCCTATTGGAAACAACCTAGCGCCGCGACGATGCAAGTCACGATTTGTTGTGAATTGCTCTCAAATTAGTATCTTTGTCCTATTGGAAACAACTGATTCTACATTACAATCTATGTTTCAATAGCTTAAAAAGAGAAATAGGAAAAGAAAAAGATGTTGTTTTCCAATAAAAAATCCCGTGGTTTCACGGGATTTTTTTGTTTCAGAACAACTCCAACTGCTGGCCGGGAGCTTTTATGTCTTGGGGCTTTTTCCCATAAAACACTTCTATTTCGCCAAATTGCTTATCGGTTATGCAAATAATCCCGACCTGCCCAAATTCGGGAAGAAACGATTTGACCCGCTTTATATGCACTTTGGCATTCTCGCTACTGGCGCAATGCCGAACGTAAATGGAAAATTGGAACATCGTGAAACCATCCTTTTGCAAATTCTTTCTAAAATTCGCATGAGCCTTTTTGTCCTTCTTGGTTTCCGTAGGCAAATCGAAAAGCACCAACACCCACATGACACGATATTCGCTTAATCGTTCCATCAGCGTTCAGGATAGGCTATCTTTCGGATTTCTCCAGCAAAGCACTTATAGAGCGAGGCCGTTGTCTGGCCTACGGCTACCATCAGCGGACTGCGCTTCCCGCCTATTTTCACGTCCAACGTCGGGATGGTCAGCAATTGTGCTTTCAAGTCTTTGGTCAACTCGCAATCACCCTCACTGCCATCCGCCAATCGGAAAACCAGTTCGTCCACATAAGGCCGATAAGGCTCCATGATGTCATCGGCCAAACAATAAGCGTTATAGCGGTTATGGTGGTGGATGCCCAACGTGGGCAACAGGCCGCTGCCCACCAACGCCCTTGCCACCACGGCACGCAGGATGGCATATCCATAATTCAACAGATTATTGGGCGGCACGCCATCCCGATCCCGGGAAAAACCGGCGATATGGGCAAACAACGCCTTCCAATAAAAAGCCGCCGCGCGGGCTTCCATGTTGTCCGAATCCCCGCTTTTCACCTCGGAAGCCCAGACACGCATGCAATTCACCGTACCACCGACACAAGCCTGCAACACCGATGCCTGATTTTCGATTTTTGCCTTGATAGTCTGTTGCCAAAGCTGCTTCTTCAATGGCACGGTGGCATCCAGTTGCCGTCGGAAACGCTCGTTTTGGGTCGTGTTGCCACACAACGGAAGCAGCAATCCTACCGGCATGCTTTTGCTGTCGCAAGTGATGACGGCGCAATTGTTCTCTATCAAGGCCTCCAGCGCACCGGAAGTAATGGTGATCTGCTTGTTGTCAAGCATGACCACCCCGATGTCTTCTATCGGCTTGGTAACTTCCGATTCACGCTTCATCGCTTCCGGGAGCGGTGCTTTTTCCACTTCCGGAAGCTTGATAACCAACTGGGCATTACGCAACGAGAGATATGCCGGATTACCGAAATAAAGTGTTTTCTTGATCATGATACCAATTCTTAATACTCACCGACAGAGACAATCTGACCGATGTGATTAACGCGAACTTTCACTATTTCACTCAAGTTTTTGAGCGATGTCAGTCTCTTCCATGTAATCCCCTGCAACTCTTTCTTACTATCTACAGTTGTTTCCAAATGATGTCGAAACGTATAATCTTTCACCGTCAACTTTTGCACCCTAAACAAATTCGGGCTTATCAATGCATAATTATCAGGATTAAGCAAATCCACCTCACGCGGATTGAACCCCGTCCTTTCATTCGGGAACACAAAATATTCATTTTGCTTCATGGTGAACAAAAACGTCCAGCCCTCATCTTTCCTATATTCTTTATCAACAACGGGAAGACCGAGGGTAACACGGGTTGTCGCTTCATAAAAAGACACAACCCGCTCTTGCAGTTCACCATTTCCATCCCGATAAATGGCTACATGATGGTTGTTTGACGTGCTTACATAATCTGTCGGCTGTTTTTGTCCTTCCGCATCAAACATGAAAGAGCCCGTATGGTCTTTCTTATAATGCAATGGTTCCGCATTGCTCACCCCGGTTATTGTCACGCGCTTAATGGCAATGCCTTTTTCTTTATTCAACCAGATGGGATTTTCCGACAAATTGGAAAAGGCTTTTTGAGCGTCTCCGCCTGCTTCTTTCAGCCGGTTCTCCAAAATCTTTCTTATTTTATTGTCGAGCACTTTCTCCACTTTCAGATTTGCATCTATCCCTTTGCGAATCGTGTAAATGGTCTCCAATGACACGGTTTTCACCTTGGAAGGTACTTGCCGCGTATGCAGCACATCCAAATATATCGGATTTTTGTCCAGACTGTTTTTCCCTGTGAAAGCCTTTTTCGGGTCGTTTCCATAAGCAGCCAAGCGAGCTGCCAAAGCTTCCCGATATTGTTTGTTGGCCACCTTGGCTATCGATTCGGCATCGAAACCGCTCCCTACCTTTTCTTCTTTTGTCACATACCGCTTGCAGGTGCCATAAATGGTTTCATTGTGCAATTGCCCACGGGCTGTCAACTGTACTTGTTTTTTATGCCCGCCTTTTACCTTGATTTTGTTTACATTCCGGGTTGCTACCTTGTTCTTTGCTTTAATGGAGACCAGGATACTTTCCAAATGGCGTTTTGCTTCCGCACGGAACTCGTCCAATGGCATGGGAGGCTTGAACCGCAATTTACCATGCTTGTCTCGATACAGTTCTTTCTGTTCTATGCCATATATGCTTCCCGACTTATCGCTTTTGGCATTCAAATTATTCAAATACTGTATGAAACTCCGTTTGGTAAAAGCGATGGTCAATGCATCCATCGCATGATGGCGATGGTCGTTGCGCTTTGTCCAATCCTTTATACGATATATCCTGCGCCCATCCTTATCCATGATCACCTCTGTCAACCCCAATCTATCATACTTGTCCCAGTTCAACTCCTGCATGAGGTCTACCAGCTGCCAATCTTCCCGCAAGCGATCGGTTATCGCACCTGTTGTCGGCACGACAAATTTCACCAAGTCCTCCAATATCTCCCTCGCTTTCCGGGCGATGTACTGCGTATCGCGCAAATCCCGATTAATGAAATCTGCCGGTATCTTACTTTCGGGCATAAGCAATTTATCTCGCTTGGCCTTGCTGATGGCTCCTTTCTTATACAAGTTTTCCACTCGAACTTCATAATCACGCAACCCTTCAGTTTGCTGCTTGCTTGCCACATAGTCGTAGGCCGTCATGTTGCTTTTCTCGATATTGACACTGCGGCATTCAAGCGTCTTATTGGAAAATGAATCGTCAAACAACTTTGCCTGGGGAATGATGTGTTCGATGTCAAAATCTTTGCTAAACAATTTTTCACGCGAGATGTAAGTGCCTGAATAAAGCGTCTTGTATTCGTTGTCTTTCAACTCTTCATACAACTTGTAACGGATAATGTCATTGCGGCTCACATGTGCCAAACCAAATTCTTTTTGCAACAACTGCCGATACCGCTCATGTTCTGCTGTCGTTTTATTGATGGCTGCAGTCATCTCCTCACGTTCTTTGGCACTCTTCTTCAACTC
The DNA here is from genome assembly GCA_949297975.1 of uncultured Bacteroidales bacterium. Classification (GTDB taxonomy): domain Bacteria; phylum Bacteroidota; class Bacteroidia; order Bacteroidales; family Paludibacteraceae; genus QVMH01. The sequence goes on along the minus strand of CASFUX010000006.1, from coordinate 35,893 downwards.
ACGGGCCAATTCGATACGTATTTCATCCGGTTTGCCATAAGCCTTCACTACCGCATTGACCACGTTGATCATCTGATTCAATATCTTTTCCACAACCGGGTTGCGCAGACTGTTCTTGGGCAGAAGTTCCAGATAATCTTTATACACCTTATCTTGCAATTCCTCTTTGGTCAGCGAACGTTGAGAATGGCGATAGCCCGCATAAGAGCAAGCCAAACTATACTCCGTTCCTTCTTTCATGTAAGGCAATATTTTACGGATGGCCTTGGTGCTCAAGTTTCCATAATCGGGTTGGAAAGTAACTGCTGCGAGACGTGCGGCATATTCCGCTTCAAAACCACACAAATCACTTATCTTTCTAATCAAACTTGCATTCCCCGTGTTTGACTTGTCTCCCTCGTAGGAATACAGCAAATGCCACAAGCGGAACATGGGTTGCTCTTCGCACGCTTGTCCCTCTTTACTTGAGTCGAAAGACAAGATGTCCGTATGATATCCTAAGCCTGCAAACACGTCCGTCACCACCTTCATTATTTCGGCTGTCGGCATCTTGGAAAAGTCATATTCCCCATGCCCGGTCATGTAGATAATATCCTGATAAGCGCGAAACAAAGCAGCTTGCGTCCGGTTGCCTTCAATTTCCCTAAAGTTCAAGTCCAAATCTTTCGGGTTGTGATATAGCAGTTTCAGAACTTCTCCTTTCGACAATTTATCTTTCACGCTAAGTTCCGCAGCCAGGATGTTTTTCTCTTCCTGTCCCAGATATCGCCAGTCTTTTGTTGTTTTACTTGTCACTTTCAAGTTGTTCAGCACCTGCCACATTTTAAATTCTTGAAAGAGCGGAGATGATTTGGGACATACTTTATTCCCTATGGTTTTCATCTTAGGCACGCCATCCACCAATACCTCCACCTGGCGGCTTTCGAATTCACAATAGCTCACCAATCCCTTTTGACTCCTCAACGGGCGTTGATAGAATATTATAATGTCACGTATTTCTTTCTTCAACTCCGGCGTAAGCTCCGGATGAAACGCCGCCTGCGTTTCCCAGATACGCTCGAATTCATCCAAATAGTCCTGACGATAAAACACTTGATTCTTCAAACTGTAATGCGGGTCTCTATCCAGCCCGGCCATCAATGCCTGCCCGATAGTCTGTTTGTTGAAATATAACTCTTTGCTTCTGTCACTGATGGCCCCCAAATATCCACTTGAATTGTTAATCGCACCATTTATTTCGCAAAGCACGAACGCAACCTCCTCCAAAGTCAACTGTCGGTGCAACGCATCCGCCCGCCATTGATATGCCTGCTTGCGTTTATCTTTCCCTTTGTTTTCAGCAGTGTATATGCCGTATTTTCCCAAGAACAATTTCGATGAGTTCAATTTGCTTTTTCCTTTCAGCTGTGCCTTGAATTCATCGGTTAATATCTCGGGATAAAAGGGGCGTTGATGCTCCCATATCCGGTCATATTCCGCTTGCAGGTCCGAACGGTAAAAATCCGGCACATAGTTTTTCCCCTCTTGAAAAAGCGAGCAAACCAGCTGCCCCGGCGTGATATCTTCGTCATAAAGCCGCTTGGCGATTGCCATCCCATCTATCAATTGCCCCTCGTCTGTCGTTTTGGCTTTTCGGCTGCTTTTATAGCCGCGCTTTTTGTTTATCATAAGAAAGATGCGCGCCAGGTCTTCCAACGACACTTCCTCGGTCGCTGCCTTGGCACGCAGACGGTAAATCTGAAACGTGGTGCGGTTGCTACCTTCGTATAGCAAGGTGTCGTCTTTTATAAAACCATGCTCCTTCAAGCATTCCAACAGATGTGCTCGACGCAACTTGTAGCGTTGCAGGTTGCGGCGCATACTGCGTTTCAAGGTTCTGTCCGCATTGGTTGTGATACTTTTCCCTTGTTCGAAATTACGTTGTTCATCCACGGTTAACGGGTTTACACGCACCCCCATGTATACAATGGAGGAGTGCTCCTGTTCGTTTTCTGCCTCATTGACCAAGGCCCATCCGATACTTCCAACTCCTAAATCCAATCCAAGTATTTTCTTCATGACAGTCTGTTTTTACATTTGCGGGTTAAAATTACTACTTTATTTTTGAAAAGGCGATTTTTTACGAAAAAAGTCCTATCTTTGTCCCACTAATTTGAAGCAATTCACAATAAGGATTATTCCGTTGTGAAAACATTTAAGGGGGCCATCGTTTTGACACGATGGTCGCTTTTTTTATTATCGATATTATCAACACCGCAATACCGTTGCACATGCTGAACATAGGTTGTCATTTGTCGCTCTCGAAAGGCTACGAGGCCATGGGTGAGGATGCATTGAGTATCAACGCCAATACATTCCAGTTTTTCACACGCAACCCACGGGGCGGGACAGCCCGCGACATCGAGCCCGCCGATGCCAATGCACTGGCCGCACTGATGGAGCACAACCGCTTTGCCCCGATACTGGCACATGCCTCGTACACCACGAACCTGTGTTCAGCCAACGAGCAGACGCGGGCTTTCGCGCAAAACATTATGGCCGACGACCTGCAACGGCTGGCTACCTTGCCCTGCACATTGTACAACTTCCACCCGGGCAGCCATACCGGGCAAGGCGTGGAGACGGGCATCACGCAGATTGCCGATGCGCTGAACCGCGTCATCACACCCGAACTGGACATCACCGTGCTACTGGAAACGATGGCGGGGAAAGGCAGCGAAGTGGGACGCACGTTCGAGGAATTGCGGGAGATAATCGACCGCACGGAGTGTGAAGACAAACTGGGCGTGTGCCTTGACACGTGCCATGTACACGATGCAGGATATGACATCGTGGACGACCTGGACGGCGTGCTCACGCAATTTGACAAGGTGATCGGGCTGCACCGGCTCAAAGCCATCCATCTCAACGACAGCATGAACCCTTTGGGCAGCCGCAAGGATCGCCACGCACGCATCGGCGAGGGACACATCGGGATGGAGGCCATCGCCCGCGTCATCAACCACCCGGCACTGCGCCACCTGCCGTTCTTCCTTGAAACGCCGAACGAACTGGAAGGATACGGGGAAGAAATTGCTCTGCTACGGGGCCTGTACCGATAAGGCAAACAGACTATAAGGGAATTACACAGATTATTGTTTCCCGCAGATTTCACACACTGGCGCAGATTCAGGGCAAAAGATTTTTCGCCCCTACACTCTCCACCTTCTTGCCTCTTACTTTCTTACTCCTCACCTCTCCTCCACCCACGCCGGGTTGTGCACATGCACTTTGTCCACGCTGAAGGACAGGTCTTCGGGCAGGGGCAATTGCACCCGATAGGTTTTCCCTTGCGGATTGGACAGCCGCATGGATGTTATCCAAGGGTTGAAGTATTTCAATTGCACATAGTCAGTGCCGTGTTCCTTGGCCCAGGCCGTCCAGTCGGACACGGGGGTGGTCACAGCCACCTCGGTGGTGCGCACCGTATGATAAAAGTCCTCCCGCCGCAGATGGAAGCCGAAATCCTTCGGATGCGCCAGCAACTCTTTAGCAGCCATGAGGCGAAAGATGTAGCGGCTGGTCTCCTCGTTCAGGTGCAGGCCGAAGCAGTTGTCCGCCCCCTGCTGATCCAGGCTCGACGAGATGCGCCGCCGCCCGGCATTATACGAAGCCGCTGCTGTGAGCCAGTCGCCGTATAGTTCGTACGACTTCTTCAAGTAACGGCAAGCTGCCTCCGTAGCCCGTTTCAGATGGCGGCGTTCGTCCACCTCGTCGTTCACTTCAAGCCCGCATTCCCGGGCCGTGTCGTCCACAAACTGCCAGATGCCCACCGCTCCCACCGGCGACACCACGCGCGGATTGAGGTAACTCTCCACCACGGCCAGATACTTGAAGTCATCGGGCACGCCCTGCTCGCGCAGTATCGGCTCTATCAAGGGGAAATATCGGTTGGCACGCTTGATAATCTGGTACGTGGTGCCGTGCATGTAGGTAAAAGTGAGCAGCTCGCGGTCGAACCGTTCGCGCAAGTCGTGCCGGGTGAGGTCGATGTTGCGCCCGGCGAATTGCACCCGGGTCGGGATGGCCGGGGCGTGCACTTGTTGGGGTGTCACATCGGCTGCCACGTCATGTCCGTCGCCTGCTGTCAAGGCAAACCCGCAGGCCAGCCCCGCTCCCACGAGCAACGCGGCATAAGCTATTTTCTTGTAATCCATTTTCATTTCAGATTGTTTCCCGTTGTTTCCCGCAGATTGCGCAGATGTACGCAGATTGCGACTTTCTACTTTTTCCTTTCTACTTTTCCTTTTCCAGCTGCTGGCTTACTTGCCTCTTACCTCTTGCTTTCTCACCCCTTTACAGGCTCGGCATACTCATGCCGGTGATTTTGCGGTAGAGGTCGAGCGCGTACACATCGGTCATGCCCGACACGTAGTCGAGCACTGCCATCAGTCGCCCGTAGTCGGTGGGCGCATCGGTCTCGTACTGCTGCGGGATGCGCATGAGCAGTTGCTTGGAGTAGGCTTTCGAGGGATTGAGCACGGCCTCCACCAAGTGGTCGAGCAGCGTGAGAATGATTTTGTAGCCGCCCAACTCCACGTCGAGCACCTCGGTGGAGCGGTATATTTTTTCAAATGCCAAGGCCGAGCACGCCTCGTAAGCAGCGGCCGACTGCTCCGGCAACCGCTTGATGAGCGAGCCGGTGAACGTGCCCGCGAGGATTTCCTCCTCGTGCTCCACGAAAGCCCGGGCGCATTCATCCACCAGCTGCCCCACCACGGACGAACGCAGGTAGGCAATCTGCTCGTTCACATCGGTCACCATGCGCATGGTGTCGAGGCGGCGGGCACGGCGCGGCTCGTCGAAGAAGGCGAGCAGCAACGCCTTGGTCTCATCGCCCGACAGGATGCGCAGCTTGTGCGCGTCCTCGATGTCCATCAGCTGGTAGCAGATGTCGTCGGCGGCTTCGACCAGATAGACGAGCGGGTGGCGGGCATACCGCTCCGCATGGCCGGGCTGGCGCACGATGCCCAGCTCGGCGGCAATGCGCTCGTAGGACTCGCGTTCGGAAGTGAAGAAGCCGAACTTCTGCTTTTTCTCATCGGCATGAACGGAGGCGTAAGGGTATTTCACGATGGATGCCAGCGTGCTGTAAGTGAGCACGAAGCCACCCTCCCTGCGCCCGTTGAAGCGGTGGGTGAGCAGGCGGAAGGCGTTGGCGTTGCCCTCGAAGCAGGTGAGGTCGCGCCATTCCTCGGGCCTCATGCGCCCGGCCAGGCGTTGGCCCGCCCCCTCGGAAAAATAGGTGGCGATGGCCTTCTCGCCCGAATGGCCGAAGGGCGGGTTGCCCATGTCGTGCGCCAGGCAGGCGGCGGACACGATGGAGCCAATCTCGCCCAGGAAAGGCGAGGCCGCATCGCCATGCCGCTGCAACAGGCTTTGCGCGGCGTTGACCCCGAGCGAGCGTCCCACGCAGGCCACCTCCAGGCTGTGGGTAAGCCGGTTGTGCACGAACACGCTGCCGGGCAGGGGGAACACCTGCGTCTTGTTCTGCAACCGCCGGAAGGGGGCGGAGAAGATGAGCCGGTCGTAGTCGCGCTGAAACTCGCTGCGGTCGTCGTGCCGCTGGCCGTGCAGGGTCTCCAGCCCGAAACGCTTGGTGGAGAGAAGTCGGTTCCAATCCATCATATTATTTACTATTGGACGATTGACAATTTACTATTTGAAGATAAAACCGCGTGCCTGCGGAATTATTTTTCCATTACTACGGAATTTTCGCAGCGTTACTGCGGAAAAATATTTCCGTTATAACACAATTCCCCGTCCCCGCTCAGAGACCGTGTAAAGCCAACCTATTCCAAGTCGTTCCCGTCATTTCGACCGAAGGGAGAAATCTCATATCATAGTAACTTTCGGTTCGTTAAAAGATTTCTCCCTTCGGTCGAAATGACGGCGGACTTGTTCGCGGCTTTCACACATCCCCTCACGGCACGGGCAGAGCCTGGGTGTACGCTTTCAACTCCGTCCGCAGGGCTTTGGCGCGGCCACCGGTCACTTGATCCATGAGTTGCCAGAAGCGTGCGCCGTGGTTCATCTCGCGGGTGTGGCATAGCTCGTGCAGCATCACGTAGTCGGCCAGGTGGGGCGGCACCAGCATGAGGTAATACGACAGGTTGATGTCGCGTCGGGCGGAGCAACTGCCCCAACGGGTGCGGCTGGGCTGTATCTTGACCCCGCGATAGTCGAAGCCGTGCGCCGTTGCCAGCTCGTGCAGGCGCAGGGGAAGCACCCGGTGCGCCTCTTGCCGCAGGAAGTAGGTCACCCCATTCCACAGCTTGCGTTGCAGGGCAGGCGCAGTGAGGTCGGTTCCTTCGGGGCAATAAACGGACAATGTTCCCTCCTCCAGCCGGAAAAAGATATTGGCGCGTTCCTCCACCACCACCCGCACGTCGAAGGTGCGGGTATGCAAGGCGGGTGTCTCGCCCGGCATCAGGAGCTTCGCCTGCCTGCGCACCTGCAAGCCTGCCTGTTTTTGCGCTATCTCTTCCTCGTGCTCACCAACGAAGCGCAACGCCTGCTGCTCCGTCACACCCGGCGGCAACGTCACCCGCAGTCCGTCGGCCTGGATATGCACCGTGATGCGCCGCGCCCGAGCGTTGCGCGTAAAGGCGATTGCCCCCAGGCGGGGATGTATCTGTTTCTTTGTTGACAATGGGCAATGGGTCATGAACAGTTGACGGTCAGTCTTGGACTTTCCGCCTGCAAATTTAGAAAAAACGATTCATCCGCCGCTTATTTCGTGCGGGATACATCGCCATTCACTACAAAAACGTACCTTTGCGGACGTAAATGGCAAATCGCCCAATGGAAAGTAACATGTTGGACTGGCAACAACGCACCGCCCTGCTGCTGGGCGACGAGGCCGTACACCGCCTGGCCGAAGCCTCGGTGCTGGTGGTGGGGCTGGGTGGCGTGGGGGGCATGGCCGCCGAGATGATAGCCCGCACCGGCGTGGGGAGCATGACGATAGTGGACTGCGACACCGTGAGCGCGACCAACCTCAACCGCCAAATCGTGGCCTTGCACTCCACCCTGGGCCTCCCCAAGGCGGACGTGCTGGCCGCACGGCTGAAGGACATCAACCCTGCCCTGCGCCTGCACGTGCTCAACGCCCTGCTGGACGAGGGGAACATGGACGAGGTGCTGTCGGCACACTTCGACTGCGTGGTGGATGCCATTGACACCATCGCCCCCAAGGTACATTTCATCCGCACTTGCTTAGAACGGGGCATCCCCATTGTGTCGTCCATGGGTTCGGGCGGCAAGACCGACATCTCGCGCGTGCGGGTGGACGACATCTCGCGCACCGAGCAATGCGCCCTGGCCCGCACCGTGCGCCAACGCCTGCGCCGCTTCGGCATCCGGCAGGGGCTTACCGTAGTGTACTCCACCGAACCGGCCAAACGCGAAGCCGTGATAGAGGTCAACGAACAATACAAGAAATCCACCACCGGCACCGTGGCATGGATGCCGGCCGTCTTCGGCTGCTACCTGGCGGCGGAATGCGTGAAGAAGGTGTTGGAGTAGCCTCCCCAAGCCCCTCCAAAGGAGGGGATGTGCAGACCAAGGCCAACGGCCTTATGGCTTTCAGCGTAGGGCAACGCCCTACGGACAGAGGCGAGAATTGTAGAGACATCACTCTGTGGCATCTCTACGCAATAACAGTCAGAATTTGATGGGGTAGAAGCGAGACGCCACAGAGTGACGTCTCTACAATCTGCGAAATCTGCGGGAAACAATCTGAAATTTGAAATCTCTCATGATACAAGCAATCGACATACACAAGAGTTTCGGCGACGTGGAAGTGCTGCGGGGCGTGTCCCTCACCGTAGCCAAAGGGGAAATCGTCGCCATCGTGGGACCCAGCGGCGCGGGCAAGACCACGCTGTTGCAAATCATCGGCACGCTCGACCGCCCCGACCAAGGGAACGTGCTACTGGACGGACACGACTTGAGCCGTCTGCCCGACCGACAATTGGCCGAAGTGCGCAACCGCCAAATCGGTTTCGTGTTCCAATTCCACCAGCTGCTGCCCGAGTTCACCGCAGTGGAGAACGTGATGATGCCTGCCCTCATCGCCCGCTGCGACCCGCACGAGGCCGCCGACAAGGCCCGCCGCCTGCTGGATTACCTGCAACTGTCCCACCGCTACGACCACAAGCCGTCCGAACTGTCCGGCGGCGAAAAGCAGCGGGTGGCCGTGGCACGCGCCTTGATGAACGACCCATCGGTCATCCTGGCCGACGAGCCTTCCGGCAGCCTCGACAGCCGCAACCGCGACGAGCTGCACCGCTTGCTGCTCGACGTGCGGCAGCAATTCCAAGTGGCCATGGTCATCGTCACCCACGACCAGCAACTGGCTTCCCTCAGCGACCGCATATTGGAAATGCGGGACGGGCGGATACAACCCCCAACCCCCTAAAGGAGGCAAGAAGAGAAATGCGAAAGGCACGAATAAATGCAAATAAAAAATAGATAAACCACAGAGACACGGAGATAAAGAGTGGCATTCGCACAGATAACAGAGGACACTTAGTGAAATGCCGCAAGCGGCATTTCTCCGTGGACTTTTTGAGCGAGCAGCAGGGTATGTATATCTCTATGCTTCCGTGTCTCTATGGTTTAAAAAAGCTCTATTTTAGATAACTGCATTTGCGTTCATTCGCGCCTTTCGCGTTCCCTCCGGCTACGCCATGCGATGCTTGTAATCCTCGTAGCCGAACTCGCGCAGCAGGCGGAACTCGCCCGTCTGCGTCCACAGGCCGATGGCGGGGTGCGTCACGCCGTTGAACATCGTGGTCTTTACGGTGGTGTAGTGCATCATGTCCTCGAACACCACGCGGTCGCCCACACGCAACTCCCGGTCAAACGACCAGTCCCCGCAGAAGTCGCCCGCCAGGCAGCTGTTGCCCCCCATGCGGTACGTGGGCCGTCCCACCACGGGGTCGGTCGCCCCCACGATGGCAGGCTTGTAGGGCATTTCCAGGCAATCGGGCATGTGGCAGGCAAACGACACGTCGAGCATCGCCGTGCGCACCCCGTGGTTCTCCACCACGTCCTGCACCGTGGACACCAGCACGCCCGCCCGCCACGCAAACGCGCTCCCCGGCTCTAATATTATATGTATATGCGGATGCCTCGCGCGGAAATCCCGCAGCAGGCGCACGAGGTGCTCCACGTCGTAGCCTTCGCGCGTCATCAGGTGACCGCCGCCGAGGTTGAGCCAACGGATTTGCGGGAAGAAGCGTCCGAACTTCTCTTCTAACGCCGCCAGCAGACGCTCCAGGTCATACGAAGTCGATTCGCACAAGGCGTGGCAATGCAGCCCTTCCACCCCTTCGGGCAGGCGGTCGCCCAGCATACCGGACACCACCCCGAGGCGCGAACCCGGCACGGCGGGATTATACAAGTCCGTCTCCACCACCGAGCATTCGGGGTTCACGCGCAGCCCGCACGAGATGCCGCGCCCCACCGTCTGCGGATAAAACCGCTCGAACTGCCCCAACGAATTGAACGTGATGTGGCTGCTGCACGCCATGATGGCGGGAAACTCGCGCTCCGTGTACACCGGGGCATACGTGTGCGCCGGGCTGCCCATCTCCTCGCGTGCCAGCCGCGCCTCGCACAGCGAACTGGCCGTGGAGCACTGGATGTACTCCCGCACGATGGGGAACACCTTCCACAGGGCGAACGCCTTGAACGCCAAAATAATCTCTACTCCGGCCCGGTCACGCACCGAGCGTATCAGTTCCAGGTTGCGCCGGAATGCCGCCTCGTCCAATACATAACAGGGCGAGGGTATTTTGCTGTAATCAATCATGGTGCAAAGATAGGAAATAGCTACGAGCTACAAGCTACGAGTTACAAGTGCCATACGGCATGAGAGCGGAAGCCTTAGAGCAAACGTACTTGTAGCTCGTAGCTTTTCCCTATCTTTGCACCGTCTTATGGCAACACGGCGTTCCCTTTTGTTCCTGCTGCTGGCGGTGCTGCTGGCGGTGTTGTTTTGGGCGGATTTGGCACTGGGCAGCGTGCACATCCCGCTGGGCGAGGTCGTATCCACGCTGGCGGGACGGGGCGGGGATGCCGTGCACGAGGAAATCCTGCTCAACCTGCGCCTGCCCAAAGCCATCACCGCCGTGCTCACCGGAGCCGCGCTGGCCGTGGCGGGGCTGATGATGCAGACCCTCTTCGCCAACCCGCTGGCCGACCCCTACATCCTCGGCGTAAGCTCGGGGGCGAGCCTGGGCGTGGCCACCACCATCATGGCGGCATCGCTATTGCCCATCGGCGCGGTAACCAGCGGCTGGGTGCTCATCGGTGCAGCCACGGCGGGAGCGTTGGTCGTGCTGCTGCTGGTCATCGCCGTATCGCTGCGGGTGCGCAATGCCGTTTCGCTGCTTATTGTGGGGATGATGTTCGGCATGATAGCCGGTTCGCTAGTCAACGTGCTGCAAAACTTCAGCAACCCGGATGCCATCAAACTGTTCGTGATGTGGACGTTCGGCAGCCTTGGTGCGGTGACGTGGGAGTACATGCAGGTGCTCGTCCCCGTGGTCGTCGTGGGTATCGGACTGGCATTTTTATTACAAAAACAACTCGACTGCCTGCTGCTGGGCGAGCATTACGCCCGTTCGATGGGCATCGCCGTGGAGCGCACGCGGGTGCTGATAGTGATTGCCACTGGGCTGCTGGCAGGCAGCGTGACAGCATTCGTGGGACCTGTGGCCTTCGTGGGCATCGCCATCCCGCACATCGCCCGGGGATTGTTCCGCACCGCCACGCACCGGGTGCTGCTGCCCGCTTCCGTCCTGTGCGGGGGCGTGCTGCTGTTGGTGTGCGACCTCGTGTCGCAACTGCCCACGCACACGCTGCCTATCAACACGGTAAGCGCCCTGTTCGGCGCACCGGTCATTATTTGGATAATATTAAAAGGAAGAAAATAAAGCCTCCCATGCCTCCCCACGCCCCGGAAACTTGCCCCGATGCAATCGGGGAGGAGGGGATGTGGGAATGCTTTTCGCACTACAAGCTCCCCCCTTGGGGGGAGTTGAGGGAGCCAAACTCGTTTACTAACATGTTCCCCCTATCCACATACGGCTTATCCATCGGCTACCTTGCCCGGCAAGGCAAGCGCGTGGTGCAGGCCGGCCTGAACCTGCAACTGCGTCCGGGCGAACTGGTCGGACTCATCGGGCCGAACGGCAGCGGCAAGTCTACCCTCATGCGCACGCTGGCAGGGCTGCAACCTCCACTGGCGGGGCAGGTGACGGTGGCCGGGCGCGACTTGCACGACCTGCCGCAGCGGGACATCGCCCGCCTCATCGCCCTGGTGCTGACCGACCGCGTGGAGGTGGACAACGCCACGGTGCGCGACATCGTGACCTTGGGACGCTACCCGCACACCCGCTGGTGGGGCGGCACGTCGGAGGCCGACCGGCAAGCCGTGGACGAGGCCATCGACCGGGTGCACCTGGCCGACAAGTCCGAGCGGCCGCTGGACGAATTGTCCGACGGCGAGCGGCAACGCGTCCTGATTGCCCGCGCCTTGGCCCAGGACACGCCCATCATCCTGCTGGACGAACCGACCGCCCACCTCGACCTGCCCAACCGGGTGGAGACCATGCTGCTCCTGCACCGCCTGGCCCAGCAGACGCGCAAGGTCATCCTGCTATCCACACACGAACTGGACCTGGCTTTGCAGGCTGCCGACCGCATGTGGCTGCTCTCCGCCGATGGCGGCATGACGTGCGGCGTGCCCGAGGATCTGGTGCTCGACGGCAGCTTCGGGCGGGTATTCGCCAGCCCCAACTACTTTTTCAATCCCTCCAACGGCAATTTCTCCATGAACTACAGCCTGCATCGCCGGGTGTCCGTGGAGGGCGAAGGTTCCCGCCTGTACTGGACGCTGCGCGCCCTGGCTCGTGCCGGTTACGAGGTAGTGCCGCATGCCGACACGCACATCCGCCTCACACCGGCCACCTGGCTGCTCGACGGGCGCGAACTGCTTACCGTGGAAGCCCTGCTGGAAGCGTTGGGGAAAGTGGACGGCGGATAAAGGCATCTGAGCCCATGCCCCGCGCCTCAAGGAGATGCTGGAAAACCTGCCGTTGCTGCGGGGAGGTTGCACGGGACGTTTGCCTCATAGTCCCGCCTCATGGCGCACACCTCGGCGAACCGCTGCTGCGAGGGCGTGCCCGCCAGGCGTTCCTTGGGCGGGAACTGCCGGTCGAACGCCTCCGCTTCCGCCTCGTCCACCGAATAGACTTCATCCTCGATGTAACGCCCCGCCAACCCCCGCAACGCCCCCTCGTGCAACGGGCACACATGCAGGGCGGCCAGGTACACGTTGTCTGCCGTGCGGATGCCATGCCGCTCAGCCGCCACGAAGCCCACCCGCAAGTAATACAACGGGTCGCCGCACAGCAGCACGGCCCGGTAGCCCCGGGATGCGGCGATTGTGCGAACCCGATCTATCAGTCTCCGTCCCACCCCTTGCCGCTGGCAGGCAGGCCGCACGGCTATCGGTCCCAGGGTAAGCACCTCGTGCCGAAGGCCGTCATCGCCCACGATGCATCCTTTCATGCACGCCACCAGCCCCACGACCCGCCCGTCGGCCACGGCCACCAAGTCCAGCTCGGGCACGAAGCCGGGCGAGCCGCGCATCACGTGCAGCAGGTAATGCTCCATACATCCCGGCGCATATTGGTTCCAAAACGCCTCGCGCACCATTTCCTCCACCTCGCGGTAATCCGCTGGCTGTTCCTGCCGAATACATATGTCCATGTCGTTTACCTTGTTTGGGGGTTGTAAGTAACTATGAATTAAACCCCAATCGGTCATTAGACCATTCTTTGAATATCTTTGCCTGCTTTCCGTCTTGTGACGGCGTTTTTTGCCGTCTTTTCTCTCGGCATAGCCCGCTATGCTTTCGAGAAAAGCCAACAAAAACCGCTCGTCACAAGAACAGAAATCAAGCAAAGTCTAATGACCGATTTGGGTTAAACCACAGAACAACAAACAGACACGGTGCGAAAAAGCCATTCACACGCTTCTCCGCACCGTGTTGTCCTATTGGGTGGAATGACCCGATTGGGGGTTACTTCGCCGCCGGCTTCTTCAGCAACACCTCGTCGATGGCCTGCTTGAAGGTGGCCTTGGGCAGGGCACCCTGCGCCATTTGCGGTGCTTCGCCCATGGGGCAGAACAGCAGGGTGGGGATGCTGCGGATGCCGAACGCAGCGGCCAGTTCCTGTTCAGCCTCCGTATCCACCTTGTAGATATAAATCTCGTCCGCGTATTCCGCCGCCAATTCCTCCAGGATGGGGGCAATCATCTTGCACGGCCCGCACCACGAGGCGTAAAAGTCCACAATGCAAGGCTTGTCGCCCAAGTATTTCCACTCCGTGGGGTTGGCTTCGTAGTTGGCAACTTTGGTCAGGAATTCCGCTTTGGTCAGATGAATTGTTTTCATAACTTTCTCTTCTTTTTGATTGGATTGACTATTCCCTTCGCCCCCTCCGGCGCAAGCCCCGAGGGTGGCCAAGGCGATTAACACACTCGACAACAATACTTTTTTCTTCATTTCCTTATTTTGGTTTTAGTTACACGTCTCCCCTCGCCTCATTGGCATTGGCAATGCTCTATGCAATGGATAATCTGCACGATTTCCTTGTTGCGCAACGAATAAAAGCAACTCTTCCCTTCCTTCCGCACATTCAACACCCCCTTGGCCCGCATGTCCGTGAGGTGGTGCGACAACAGAGATTGCTCGCAGTCGAGCCGTTCCACCATTTCCCCCACGCTCATTTCGTCCTGCCTTGACAGCAGTTCAATGATACACAGGCGCGTCTCATGCGCCACCGCACGAAGCACGTAAGCCGCTTTCCGTATTTGTTCCAACTCCATAAACAACGTCACGTCAAAAATACGGCGCAAATATATGAATATATGTTCATACGTTCAAACGTATTCGCACTTTTTAACCCCAATCGCTCATCTTAATCTTGCAGACATGCGGAGATGTTTTCCAATTTATGCTGTGGGAAGTAAAACATATCAGCATAAATTGGAAAACATCTGCCGGTGCGGTGACAAATTCATGCGGGGAAAGGACAAAGCGGGAGAGGGGGAAATGTTTTTTTTGTATTTTTGTACCGAATTTGTGACAAGGACGACATATGGCAGAAGATATATTGGACCAAATAACGAACGAGGAGTACAAGTATGGTTTCTCGACTGACATCGAGACGGACGTGCTGCCCAAGGGGCTGAACGAGGATATCATCCGCCTCATCTCGGCCAAGAAGCACGAGCCGGAGTGGCTGCTTCAGTTCCGTCTCAAGGCGTACCGCCACTGGCTTACGCAGGAGATGCCGCGCTGGGCGCACCTTGATATCCCCCCCATCGACTACCAGGACATTATATATTATGCCGCGCCCCGCAAGAACGCGCCCCAGAGCTTGGACGAGGTGGACCCGGAATTGCTGAAGACGTTCGACAAGTTGGGCATCCCGCTGGAGGAACAAAAGGCCCTTTCGGGCATGGCGGTGGACGCGGTGATGGACAGCGTGTCCGTCAAGACCACTTTCAAGGACACGCTGGCCGAGCAGGGCATCATCTTCTGCTCGTTCAGCGAGGCGGTGGAGCATCATCCCGACCTGGTGCAGAAGTACCTCGGCTCGGTGGTACCCTACACGGACAATTTCTTCGCCACGCTCAACAGCGCGGTGTTCAGTGACGGGTCGTTCGTCTACATCCCCAAGGGGGTGCGCTGTCCCATGGAACTGTCCACCTACTTCCGCATCAATGCGATGAACACGGGGCAGTTCGAGCGCACGCTCATCGTGGCCGACGAGGACAGCTACGTGTCGTACCTCGAAGGCTGCACCGCCCCCATGCGCGACGAGAACCAGTTGCACGCCGCCATCGTGGAAATCGTGGTGATGAAGAACGCCGAGGTGAAGTATTCCACCGTGCAGAACTGGTACCCGGGCGATAAGGACGGCAAGGGCGGCATCTACAACTTCGTGACCAAGCGCGGCATCTGCAAGGGCGACAATGCCAAATTGTCGTGGACGCAGGTGGAAACCGGCTCGGCCATCACGTGGAAATACCCCAGCTGCATCCTGCAAGGCGACAACTCATCGGCCGAGTTTTATTCCGTGGCGGTGACCAACCACTTCCAGCAGGCCGACACGGGCACCAAGATGATACACCTGGGGCGCAACACCCGCAGCCACATCCTGTCCAAGGGCATCTCGGCCGGGCGCAGCCAGAACAGCTACCGCGGCCTGGTGCGGGTGAACAAGAACGCCGAGGGGGCGCGCAACTTCTCGCAGTGCGACAGCCTGCTGCTGGGCGACCGCTGCGGGGCGCACACCTTCCCCTATATGGACGTGCACAACGACTCCGCCGTGGTGGAGCACGAAGCCACCACTTCCAAGATAAGCGAGGATCAGATATTCTATTGCAACCAGCGCGGCATCTCCACCGAAGATGCAGTGGGGCTGATAGTGAACGGCTACGCCAAGGAAGTCATCAACAAGCTGCCGATGGAGTTCGCCGTCGAAGCCCAGAAGTTGCTGCAAGTCACGTTGGAAGGCAGCGTGGGATAAACTCTATGGTTGAACCACAATAGACACAATAGAAATACAAGATGGTATTTCTCAAAGAGAGGAGAAAAAATCCTTGCCAAGGATTTTTAAGGAGAAAACAATAGAACCAGCTTGTATGAGTGAGTGCTATTGTGTGCTGTCTCAAGGTGGCACGAGTGCCACTTTACTCTCTATCAAGGGCGAAGGGAGGCTATTATTCTATTGTGTTTCATGAAAAGATATGTTGGATCACAACAGGAGTGGCGTTAAGGAGTGAATGTGGAAAGTATGAAACGAACCTATACGACAAAACACGAAGTGAACCAATTGAGCCACGACATTTTGGGTTGCGCCATTGAAGTGCATAGAACCCTTGGTGCCGGCTTGTTGGAGAGCATTTACGAGAAGTGTGTGTTGTTCGAATTGCGTTCAAGAGGCTTGGAGGTACGAAGCCAGCAGACGATACCATTGGTGTACAAAGGGATGGACTTGGAGAGCGATTTGAGGTGTGACTTGCTGGTAGAGGATATGATTGTAGTGGAGTTGAAAGCGGTGGAAAAAATTCTGCCCATCCATGAAGCCCAATTGATGACTTATTTGAAATTATTGGATTTACCGAAGGGTATTATTATCAACTTCAACGTGACCAATATCATGGGTTACGGGCAGAAAACGTTTGTGACGGAACGATATGGTCGTCTTCCTAAGGGCTATTAAAAAGAGAATGGCGCATAAAAGAAGTTCGGTGCTATTGTGTGCTATCCCAAAGTGGCTTCATGCCACTTTCCTCTCGGTCAAGAGCGGAAATGCAACTATTGATTCTATTGTGTTTCAAAAAATATAAGAAGAACATATGAAAGAACTGCTTACGATAACCGACCTCCACGCCACCATCAACGGCAAGGAGATACTGAAAGGCTTGAGCTTGCGCGTCAACGAGGGCGAAGTGCATGCCATCATGGGACCGAATGGTGCGGGCAAGTCCACGCTGGCCTCGGTGCTTACGGGGCGCGACGGCTACGTGGTAACGGGCGGCACAGTGACCTTCCACGGCAAAGACCTGCTGGCCCTGCCGCCCGAGGACCGTGCCCACGAGGGGGTGTTCCTCAGTTTCCAATACCCGGTGGAGATACCGGGCGTGAGCATGGTCAACTTCATGCGCACGGCGGTGAACGAACAACGCAAGTACCGCAACCAGGAGCCGCTTTCGGCCACGGACTTCCTCCGCATGATGCGCGAGAAGAAGGAACTGGTGGAGATGGACAACAAGCTGACGAACCGCTCGGTGAACGAAGGCTTCTCCGGCGGCGAGAAGAAGCGCAACGAAATCTTCCAAATGGCCATGCTCGAACCACGGCTGGCCATCCTGGACGAGACGGACTCCGGCCTTGACATCGATGCGCTGCGCATCGTGGCCAGCGGGGTGAACAAGCTGAAACGCCCGGACAACGCCAGCATCGTCATCACCCACTACCAACGCCTGCTGGACTACATCGTGCCCGACTTCGTGCACGTGCTCTACGACGGCCGCATCGTGAAGACCGGCGGCAAGGAACTGGCCCTCGAACTGGAGGAAAAAGGGTACGACTGGCTGAAAGGGTGATGTGTTAATGTGCAGATGTGCTGATGGTGGACGGAGTAACTTTACTCTCCCCTTTATCAAAAGGGAAGAGTGAAGTTACTCATTCCGCAATATATATAACAATAGTATAGATGACAACCCGCTTGAATGCTCCGCAACAGAAAGTCCATCGCCGTGCATTGCGCAAGCAAATGACACCTTTGTGTTTATAACATTCCTCTGTGTCTTCGTGCCTCTGTGGTTATTCATTTTATTTATCTATGGTTTTGGAAAAAGAATATATAGAACTGTACAAACAGCACTCGGCGACCATCAAGCGTCATTCCGCCGAGGTGCTGAACCGTTACCGCGACGGGGCGTTTGCCTTGTTCGAGGAGTTGGGCTTCCCCACCAACCGCGAGGAGCATTACCTGTACACGGACTTGCGCGAGCCGTTGGCGGTGGATTATGGGTTGAACATCAATAGGCTGACCATCCCAGCAGACCCGTACCAGGCGTTCAAGTGCGGGGTGCCGGGCATCAGTTCCTACCTCTATTTCGTGGTGAACGATGCGTTTTATCCGGCACGCAATGCTGCCCCGTTACCCGATGGGGTCATCGTCGGCAGTCTGCGGGAGGTGGCGGAGCGTGAGCCTGAACTGGTGGAACGGCATTATGCCCGCCTTGCGGGGAAGAAAAAGGACGGTCTCCTGGCGTTCAACATGGCCTTTGCGCAGGATGGCTTCTTTGTGTACGTGCCCGACGGGGTGGTGCTCGACAAGCCTATCCAGATAGTGAATATCATGCGCTCGGACGTGGACTTCATGGCTAACAGCCACAACGTGGTGGTGCTGGGGCGGGGGGCGCAGGCCAAGGTGCTGGTGTGCGACCATGCGATGGACGAGGTGCGCTTCCTGGCCAACCGGGTGACGGAGGTGTTCGTGGGCGAACAGGCTTCCTACGAACATTACAAGCTGGAAAGCACGCACGACCGCAATACCAACCTCTCGGCCTTGCTCGTGGAGCAGCAAGAAGGAGCGAACGTGCTGACCAACATCATGACGCTGCACAGTGGCATGACCCGCAACTTGGTAGAGATAGCTCTGGAAGGCGAACATTGCGAGACCCTGCTGTGCGGCATGGCGTTATGCGACAAGGCGCAACGGGTGGACAACTTTACCTCCATCCTGCATAACAAACCGAATTGCCATAGCAACTCCCTGTTCAAATACATCTTGGACGACACTTCGCTCGGGGGCTTTACCGGGCGGCTGGTGGTGGCGCAGGACGCGCAGAAGACGCAGGCCTACCAAAGCAACAAGAACCTGCTGCTGAACAGCGATGCCCGGATGCGCACGAAGCCGCAATTGGAGATTTACGCCGATGACGTGAAATGCTCGCACGGGGCTACCATCGGGCAGCTGGACGAGGAGGCCTTGTTCTACCTCCGCTCACGGGGCATTTCCAAGGAAGAAGCCCGCCTGCTGCTCATGTTTGCCTTCACGGCGGATATCGTGGGGCATGTCAACATCGCCTCTTTGCAGGACCGCATCCGCCTGCTGGTGGAAAAACGCCTCCGCCACGGCAACGCAAAATGCGATGGATGCGCGATATGCAAGTAGAGACGTCACTCCTGTGGCGTCTCTTTAAAACTAATCTGTAAACCCATTCCTCCCATGCCAATGTTCCTTCCCCCTTTCCTCCGCCCGGGCGACGAGGTGTGCCTTGTGTCCCCTTCGGGTGCTGTTGGCCCGGCTCTTGTGGATGCCGCCCGGCAACGTCTGGCTGCTTGGGGCTACAAGCCTGTGGAGGGGCGGTATGCCCGCTCGGCTTACGGACGCTTTGCGGGTACGGACGATGAGCGGGCAGCCGACCTGCAAGCGGCGATGGACGACCCGCATGTGCGCTGTATCCTGTGCACCCGGGGCGGTTACGGGCTGATGCGCATTATCGACCGATTGGACTTCCGCCCCTTGCTCCGCCACCCCAAGTGGGTGGTGGGCTTCAGCGACATTACCGCCTTGCATGCCGCCCTCTCGCGGCAGGGAGTGGTGTCGGTGCATGGAGGCATGGCGCGTGCCTTGGCCGAGTTGCCTCCGGATGCGCTCTCGGTGGCCTTGTTGCGTGACGTGTTGGCGGGGCGATTGCCCGCTTATACGCTGCCGCCCCATGCAGGCAACCGCCCCGGCACGGCGGAAGGGTTGCTGGTGGGCGGCAACCTGTCGTTGCTGGCCGCCCTGCAAGGCACGCCCTACGAGCCGCCTTATGCAGGCAACATCCTTTTTGTGGAGGAGGTGGGCGAGTCGCCTTACCGCATTGACCGCCTGCTGCGCACCTTGCGCTTGGGAGGCGTGTTCCGTCGGTTGACCGGATTGGTGGTGGGCAGTTTCACGGGCGCAGACCCCGACCCCCTCATGCCCGGTACGTTGGAACAACAAATACGCGATGCGGTGGACAACCCCTCGCTGCCTGTCTGCTTTGGCTTCCCAGCCGGGCATGGGGACGACAACCGCCCTCTGTTGCTTGGGCATCCTGCCCGCTTGGATGTGACAGATGCGGGAGCAACACTGGCATTCCGCTAACGTTCTTGCTGCTTGCTTCGGATTAGGGAACACAAATGATGCGAATGGTTCTTTTCCCCATTTTTCTAATCCTTGCTCGGAATAACCGGAAATCCTCATACCTTTGCACGTAAAGCGTAAGAAGATGGATCAAGCAGTTTATGATTATTCGTTGGGCATGGCATTGGTGCTGATGCTGTTCTTCGCCGCCTATTTCCTGGTGGGCAAGACACCCGACAAACCCATATACGTCACTTATGTACGCTCGCGCCGCATCATGGGCGTGGCTCTGCTGGTGCTGTGCGCCAACTATTCGGTTCACTTGTTCGGCGACCTGCGTCCTCTGCACCCCAGGGCGGCCATTCTGATGAACCTTTCCACTTATTTTCTGGTGTATGGGCTGTTCAGTTCGGCGTTGACCATGTTGCTCAACCGCTTTTACCTGACCCGCAGACGCTTCTGGCGGCACATGGCTCATTGGGGGCTGTTCACAGCCTTCGCATCTCTCGTCCTCACCGTCCTGCCTCCGGGGGCTGTGCAGCAGGCCGGGCTGGTGTGCATGGCCTTGTGGCTGCTGCTCTACGGGCTTCGGCTGGCCCGCAGGCTCATCCGCACCTACCGCCGGGCGGTTCGCTTGTTCGATGACACGCATTCCGAGCACATTGCCGCCTATATCCGCTGGATGTCCGTCTTCACCTGGTGGGCGGTCATCTACGGGGTGGGGTGCGGGCTGCTCACGTTCCTGCCCGACCGTTACGTGTTCCTGTGGGTGCTGTCCTCCATCCCGTTTTACATCTATCTGTTTGTGTCTTACATGAATTACCAGCTCTTTTACGAACAGGTGGAAAGCATCTTGGAGCAGGAGAATACCATTGTCCCCGATGCTCCCGACCCGGCGACAACGCCGCCAGACACGCCGACCTATCATGCGGATATAGAAAAACGCCTCGCCGCTTGGGTGGGCAAGCGCGGATATATCCGCCCGGGGCTGACCATCGAGGATGTGGCGGGCGCACTCGGTACCAACCGCACCTACCTGGCCGCCTACATCAAGTCCACCTACCACATGCCGTTCCGCGAATGGATTGCCGGGCTGCGCGTCGAATATGCCAAGCAGATGCTGGTGCAACATCCCGAACAGACCGTAGCCGCCGCGTCGGAAGCATCGGGATTCCTCTCGCTGAGCTATTTCACCAAAATCTTTGCCGAAAAGGAAGGCTGCCCGCCCTCCAAATGGCGGAAGAGTGCCGGGGCGTGCGGGGTGGCAGAAGGGGACACAGAGTGCATATAGCTGTTTTATTATTTTCGATAAATAGAAAGCACACATAGCTTGCCCGCCACAAAGTGCCGGGCTTGAGCGTGCAGACAGAGGTAACTTTAAGTCCCGATGCTTGCCATCGGGACGGCTCTGTGCGCTCCCCTAATGATGGACGAGAAGGTACTCTGTGTTACTCTGTGTCCCAAAGCCCACCTGCTTCTTTGCTCTATCCACAACTTTTTGCTCTATCCACAAAAGTTGCCCCGTGTGGGCATCTTGTCTCTTGGTTTGTCGTGTAGTTGTGTTTACTTTTGCCTTGCCCACATGATGGGCGCAGTTATTCATCCTAACACTTACACGACATGAAACAGTTTCTTCTCTGCACGGCCATCGCCCTCATGGCGGCGATGCCTGCCTTGCGCTTGAACGCGCACGACCATACCGATGGCTGGATGCCGCTACCGGCCAGCGGCGACACGATTGGGAAAGGCTCTACGGACGAGCAGCCTGCCCGGTACTACCTCACCGCCGACACCCGGCTGGAGAACGACCTCGTCATCACCGACAACGCGGTGGTTACCCTGTGCCTGAACGGCTACCAACTGACCGGCACGGGGCAGAACCCGGTCATCCGGGTCAGCTCCGCCCGCCTCACGGTGTGCGACTGCCGGGAGGGGAGCGATGCCCCGGAGCACCGGCACCCGTATTATCAGAATGCCGACGGGCTGTTCGTGTTCGACGACGGCACGGACGAGTGGGACAGCCAGTACGAGGCTGCCGACACCACCGGCGTGATAGCGGGTGGCGTGATTACCGGCGGCCGGGGCGACTGGAATATCGACATCTATGCCAATTACGGCGGCGGCATCAATGTGCTGCGGGGACATCTCACGCTCGAAAGCGGCGCGATAGCCGGTAACCGGGCCACCAGTGGAAACAAGACAGACTATACCGGGGGTGCCGGTATCAGCGTGTTCGAGGGAGAGGTGGTCGTCAACGGCGGGCAGGTGGCGGGCAACACCTCGACCGCCCAAGGCGGGGGCATATACGCAGCCGGTTATCTGACCCTGAACGGGGGCAAGATATGGGGCAACAAGGCCTACCGGGGCGGGGGCATCTTTACTTCGGCGCAGGCCGGGGTGGTGGTGATGAACGGCGGGGAAGTATCGGGCAACACCGCCGATTGGGACGGCGGCGGGGTCATGGCATACATCCAGTCCCAGTTCACGCTGAATGGCGGCCTGATTATGGGTAACACCGGCAGGGGCTCGGGTGGCGGCATCCGAATTAGCCAGGCGAAGACCTGCACCATCAACGGCGGCACCGTGGCCGATAACATCGGTAAATTCGGCTGTGACCTGTCCGTCTCCTGCTATGGTGGAAATGCCATCACCATCACGGGTGGCATCATCGCAGGCAATACGGCCTCTTCCGATACCTATTTGGGCAAAAATATCTATATCAATGGCCTCCATGATGCCGATGCGGAATGTTCCGTCACGGGAGGATACATGGGCCTCATCGACATCGAGCGGGACAGCGTGATTGAAGGGGGCTTCTTTACGGAACCGCTCCCATCGAGCTACCTGGCGGAGGGGTGCATCAGCATCCCGGCGGGCGATGGTGTGAAGGGTTACCGGGAGGGCTTCCCCCATGCCGTGTATAAGCGGGACACGACCGCGACGGGCATCGCCCCGACCATCACGCCCGGAAGTCCGGTGTACGACCAAGCCCCGATAGAGCCGGGGGCGGACTTCATGGTGGCGGGCATCCCGGACAGCCTCTACGCCGTCTATGCCCACCGCACGGACACTACCGCGCCGCTTGCCCACGGATGCCGGGACGCATCACGTTACCGTCACCCTGCTGCACGCCGACGGGCGGTGGTACTACGGGCAAACGCCGTTTGACATCACCATCGCCAAGGCGGAATGGACGGGCGAGAAGAGCATCGGCGGCACTATCACCGCCGGGCAGAGCGACTCCATCACCCTGCCCGCCCTGCCCGAAGGGGCGTACTGCGGCACGCCCACGGGCGACCCCCGCATACTCAACCCATACATAGCCAACGGCCAACTGCACTACACGGGCAGCAGCGACATCGAGCCGGGCGAGGTGTACACCCTCGTCGTTCCCGTGGGCGAAGGGGTGAATTACCATATCTTCGCCATCCTTGTGCAACTCACCGGCAACGGGACGAGCGGCCTGCCATCGACCGACGGGCCGGCCCTGCGCGTCACCGGCACGCACGGTCAGTTGCACATTGCGGGCACAACCGCCCCGGTCGCCATCTACGACCTGCACGGCCACCGGGCGTACCAAGGCCTCGCCCGCACCATCGACCTGCCCGCAGGCTTGTACCTCGTGCACGTGGACGGCGAAGTGCGGAAAGCGGTGGTGAGGTAGCGGACCGCTCCTATGAGACAACGCCCCTTCCCCGCCATATCACAGGCGGGGAAGGGGCTATCGCGCTTGCACGGAGTTTGACATGTGGAAATAAAAGAGGCGAGGAATGAAATGTTTTCCAATAATTTCCTTACTTTTGCAACACCGACAGGTTATGTAAAAAGGAGGACAGCATGAAGGCAATGATTTCATTAGACGGGCTATTGGCACTCATCCATAAATTCTCACTCAGTGCCAGCAACAAGCGATGGCTGGGCGAGAAGTTACTTGAAGAGGCACGGGCGGAAGAGGCCGAGGATGCCCATGTATCAGCCAGCAAGTTCTATGGCGTGTGGAAAGAAGAGGATTACCCCGACTGGAGTGCCGATGACATGGCGCGGGAGATAAAGTCCAACCGGAAGTTTAACCGTGACTTGGCAGCATTCTGAGCATGAAACAATATTTGCTTGACACCAATATCTGCATATACCTTCTGCGCGGACAGTACAACATAGGCAAGAAGCTGGACGAGGTAGGGTTGGAGTATTGTTGCATCTCGGAAATCACGGTAGCCGAATTGAAATATGGTGCAGAATTGGGACGCAGGAAAGGGCTGAAACGACGGACGGAACAATTGGATGAATTCCTGTCAACCATACAAATTCTGCCGATAACTGATGCCGTTGACCTGTATGCTTCCGAAAAAGCTCGGTTACGTTTAGCCGGACTCCTGCCGATGATGACTTTGACCTGCTGATAGGGTGTACGGCTGTGGTCAATGACTTGATTATGATTATAGAAAATCTGAAAGACTTCAAGAACTTCAGTGGCATCCGCTTGGAAAACTGGGTAGAGCGATAGCCGCTTGCTTCTTTGCATCGGCAAAGGGTTGCTGTTTATGCCGATGATATAATCCCGACATGAAAACGCCATTTAATGCGTTGGAGCATCGTATAGCACGAACGTTTGCCAAGGCTCGTACCAGATGTAATAATGAAACGATCGGATGGCATGAAAGCGGAACAGCATTCCCCGGTACTTTTGCAGGTACTGCATAAAGTCCTCATCCGGCAGCACATGGCTTTCGGTGCGCGGAGCTGCCAAAACAGCATGGGGCGAACCGTTCGGGGAACATCCACACTTGTCTATCGGCACACATTCCACCGTAGCATACCTCAGACTGGCGGATACGCTCGTATTCTTGTCCCCCGCATCGATCAACTCTCCCAAAGTATACTCGCGGTACGAAAAATGCCAAGCCTCCAGTCCATTCCGCAGCCACGCGTAGCGGATGGATATCGTATCGTCCAACACTTGGAAATGCGTGGAGAGCGTATCCAAGCGGTCATCTCCATCTATGTCAAAGGTATTAAGCCATAGGGTGTCCATCCGGTTGTTGAATACGATCTTCCGGCTTTCTTCCCACTCGTCCAAGGGCTTGCCCACGCTTCGCACCCGGTCTATTTTATATGTATCTTCATCCCGAACCACATCCACTGCCAACATGATGAAGTACGGCTCTGTTTCCACAGGCGACACAACGTTTACATCCGCTATCCAGGTTATGTGATAAGCGTGGGGCGACAAACTGTCCCGGCACACCTGCAATTGGGGCGATGAAATCTCAAATCCACCCCAGTCGTCCGTCAGATAGTCGAACCCATAACCCCACTGTTCTTTTGCCCGTTCATATGCCCGCTGGGTGCAATGCGTTTTCCTTAATGAGTCAATTTGTCGTTCGAGGACATTCGGGGGCAGTTCATCCGTCCACGTTCTTAAATATTCCGTATAAAAATCTCGCAGGAAAGTCGCCGCTTCGTCCTCCACCACAACATTCGGATAGGTGTATTGCACTTCCACCTTCGACGGTTCGGACAATTCCCCGGCATAGGCTCGGATGAGGTCTTCGTAATATGTGCGGTCGGCCAGGCGGGGGTCGGCCACTTCCCAAGCGGCACAGCAATAGAAACGGTATTCGCCTTGCGCATCGGGCTGGAGGACGGCACACCAGGCGGTGGAGATGCCCCTACCCTCGCGGCGGGGAACATCGATGGCGTTGACGTAGCAATCTGCCTTCACCAGCAGGCTCAAGCCCATGTACCAGCGGTGGTCGCACGTCTGTTTGTCGTGGAGGCTCAGCAAGCGGAAACGCCCCGCCTGCTCCAAGGTGTAAGGCTGCGTGTTGTAGTTGGTGGGAAGCCCGGCCACCAGGTGGCTGCCTGCGGGCAGGGGCGAAGTGGTGATGCGGTTCTCATGTCCCTGCTTGCCCGCCCAAATGGTGATGGTTTCGTGCACATCTACCTTGGCACCGCCCACGTCCCAACCGTAGAAGTAGAGGCGGAAGATGCTGCGCACCGGACCACGTGCCACGAGGGTGTAGCAGGTGGAGTCCACGTTGTCCGTGCGGTCGTTTTGCAGCACGCCGAGGCGTACCAGCGTGTCGCCCCGTTGCAAGGCCAGTCCGCCCAGCCCGAGCGACTGCTCGGCAATGAGGATGTCGCGCCCCCAAGGACGCATGCGGTTGTAGTTGTCGCCGGGCGTGCCGTCGGGCAGGATGCCCACGGTATCCATGACCATATCGGGCAGCCGCTTGCCGAACACGTCGCGCACGTTGCGTCCGTCGAAGTAGTGGCGGAAGGCTATCTTGTCGTTCTCCCACGCCGGGCCGTCCGTCTGGTACGGATAGCCTTTGCCCCGGGGCAGGTTGTACTTGCCGTGGCAGTCGGACGGCAATATCTCGATGTGCCCGGGCGATACCATCTTGCCGTAACGCGCGTTGGTGCGGGGCGTGAAGGCCGGATAATTCTCCGCTGCCAGCCATGCCAAATCGAGCGTGACCGACTTCCCGGCTTTTAAGGAATAGACGAAGGCCAGTTCGTCCCATCGTCCATCTCCGTCAAGGTCGTCCGCCTGCGAGGGCACGTAACTGCCATCCGCTGTCCGCAAAGCAGGCAACAGGGCATCATCGGGGGACGGCGGCAAATCGTCCCGCGTCAGCACGAAAGCTTCGTCTGTGCGGTCGGTCTGGCCGGGATTAGTCAATACGATTTTCGTAGGAATACCTTCGCCCCGACACACATCGGTAAGCAGCAGGGCGAAAAAGAGGAAAAGCAGGGAGTGTTTCATAGGAATATATGTTATTATGATGGTTTAATCATGGATGTTTTACCCCGTGCATTGGCACAATGTGCGGGTGAGGCGGTTACAAACCGCTTTTATTTTGGCACAAGTCGCAGACTTGCGCCAAGATGGGGCTAAAACCCTATCCGCCGCACTTTGTAGCCCATGCCTTCCAGCAAGTCCGCCACCTTGGTGCGCACGTCTCCTTGCACCAGTATCTCGCCGCCGCGTGCCGAGCCGCCCGCCCCGCAACGCACTTTGAGGGTCTTGGCCAAGGCTTTCAGCTCCTCGTCTGACCCTTCGAACTCGGTAACGAGGGTGGCAGGCTTGCCGTTGCGCTTGTCCAGCTCTACCCGCAAGGTCTGCTTCCTGGCAGGTGAGGCGGGCGTGGGGACTTCTTCTGTGTCGTCCGCCTTCGGCACGGCATCGTACAAAGCGTTTAATTTATCTTTCCAATCTTCCATATTTCCCGCAGATTTCACAGATTAACGCAGATTTAGGGCGAAAGATTTTTCGCCCCTACTTGCCTCTTAACCCGTAGGGCGTTGCCCTACGCTGAACGCCATAAGGCCGTTGGCCTAAAACATCCCCTCCTCGGGAGGGGCTTGGGGAGGCTTTCTTACCTCTTACCCCTCACTCCTTGCTTTCTGCTAAAAGTTTGGCAGCAGGTATTTTTCCCTCGACTGAAATATCTTGTCCACGCGGTTCACTTCGAGGAAGGTCGTGCCGAAGCCCGCGCCGAAGCTGCCGCTGAGGTAGCACACGGAGTCGGTCTCGGCAAGCAGGCCGCAACGCATCATCACCTGGAGGCCGTGCAGGAAGTATTCCTGCGTGTTGGGACGTTCGCTCTGGTACACCGGGAACACGCCGTAGGACAACGCTAGTTCACGGGTGGTGCGTTCGTGGTAGCACAAGGCCAGCACGGGGTTCGTGCCCCGGTAGGCGGCCAGGTAACGCGCCGTCTTGCCACTGTACGAGTCGGTGATGATGGCTTTCGTGTGCAGCTTGTCGCCCGCGTCCACCGCCGCTGCCGCCAGAAACGAGGTCACATCGTCCGTGGCCATGGGGATGGGGATGTCGTTTTCCGCCATCTTGGTCAGTTCGGCCTCGCGGGCCACCGTGGCCATGGTGCGCACCGCCTCTACCGGATATTTGCCGTAGGCTGTCTCGCCGCTCAGCATGAGGGCATCGGTGCGGTAGTAGATGGCGTTGGCAATGTCCGTCACTTCCGCACGGGTGGGGCGCGGGTTGTTGATCATGGAGTGGAGCATCTGCGTGGCCACGATGACCGGCTTCTTGGCCGTGACGCATTTGCGTATGAGCCTGCGCTGGATGCCCGGTATCTTCTCCTGGGCTACTTCGATGCCGAGGTCGCCGCGGGCTATCATCACGCCGTAACAATGCTCCAGTATCTCGTCGATGTTGTCCACGCCTTCCTGGTTTTCTATCTTGGCGATGATTTTGATGCGGCTGTGGTGCTCGTCCAGTATCTGCTGGATGTCAATGAGGTCTTGCTTGTTGCGCACGAACGAGTGGGCGATGAAGTCCAGGTCCTGCTCGATGGCGAAGAGGATGTTGGCCCGGTCGCGCTCCGTGAGCGAAGGCAGGTTGATGCGCACGCCCGGCACGTTCACGCTCTTGCGCGAGCCCAGTTCCCCGTCGTTCATGGCGCGGCACAGGAGGCAGTCGTCCGTCTTGTCCTCCACCTTCAGGTCGATTTCCCCGTCATCTATCAGGATGTCGTCGCCCACGTGCAGGTCGCGCACGAAATGCGGGTAGCTCACCGCGATGCACTCCTTCGTGGACGTCCTGCCGGGGTCGCCCGTGAGGCGTATGAGGTCGCCGGTCTTAATCACGATGCGGTCGTCCTCGGCCACGGTGGTGCGCACCTCCGGTCCCTTGGTGTCCACGAGCAACGCTATCTTGCGGCTCACGGAGCGCACGTTGTTGATGATTTTCAAAAAGCCTTCGCGCTGCAGGTGCGCCGAGTTCATGCGCACCACGTTCATCCCTTCCTTGTACAGCTGGCGGATGAAGTCGGGTTCGCACCGTTTGTCGCTAATCGTGGCGACGATTTTCGTATATTTTTGCATACAGTTACGAGTAAACGAGTTGACGAGTAAACGAACTACGAGTGTGATGCCTCCCCTTTAGGGGTTGGGGGTTAACAACGCCTCCACCGCCAGCCGGTACGAGTCAAGACCGAAACCGGCGATGCATCCCTTGCAGGCCGGTGCCAGGAACGAGTGTCGGCGGTATTCCTCGCGGGCATGTACGTTGGAGATGTGTACCTCCACCACCGGGGCAGGCACGGCGCGGATGGCATCGGCCAGCGCGATGGACGTGTGCGTGTAAGCTCCCGCATTGAACACAATGCCGTCGCTGGCGAAACCCGCTTCGTGGATTTTGTCGATAAGCACCCCTTCCACGTTGGACTGGAAATACTCCAGTTCCGCCCGGTCGCGGTATGCCTCTTTCAACTCATGGAAGAAGTCTTCGAAACTGCGGTCCCCATACACCGACGGCTCGCGCTTGCCCAGCAAGTTCAGGTTAGGGCCGTTCAGAATAAGAATTTTCCTCATTATCAATCGTACTTATATGTTTAAAAAGGGATGAGTCACCGGGCATCCCCGCCGCAGAAACCGGCGGGTCGCCCCTTCATGGGGAAGTTCAAGGAAGCATGGCAGGCCACTGTCCCCGCCACGGGGTGCAAAAGTACAACATTTTGGCACAATGTGAAACATTACGAGTGAACAAGTGGACGAGCACACAAGTACACGAGCGACATAGGCCAACGGCCTTGAGGCGTTCAGCGTAGGGCAACGCCCTGCGGGGCAAGGTTAGCAGAGGGGCTATTCCGTCCCCAAGATGGACAGGTATCGTTCCAATGAAGCCTTTTCCTCTTCCGCTACAAGCTGTTGGAAGGCCTGCGGGCGTTGCTCCACGTGCGATGCTTCCAGTGCATTGTAATAGTCCAGCTTCGCATCGTCCGAACCTTTAAGATTGACTTGGGTATACCCATTGCGCAACAAGTACAAGTTCATCAGCAAACGGGAGGTACGCCCGTTGCCATCGATGAACGGATGGATGCGTACCAATTCGTCATGCAGGAATGCGGCAGTCAGCACGGGATGCGTTCCTTGCGCTTCCATCTCTTGAAAACGCAGCATGAAGTCCTCCATCTGCTTGCCTATCAGGTAGGGCTGGGGTGGCACATGGCTGCTCCCTGCTATCATGACGGGCACGGTGCGGTATCGCCCGGCATTCTCCCGGTCGATGCCATGCAGCACCAAGGCGTGTATCTGCCTGATTACGTGTTCGCTTACCGGGATGTCGCCTTGAGCAAATTCCCGGATGAAGTGGATGGCTTCCGCATGGTTGATGGCCTCCAGATGTTCGCGCATGGACTTGCCCCGTATGGTCGCGCCTTTGTTCACCACCAGTTCCGTCTCCTGCAAAGTGAGCGTGTTGCCCTCTATGCGGTTGCTTTCGTAGGTGTATTCTATGTCGAACGCATCCTCTATCTTCTTCAAAGCCTGGGCAGGCAGAGGACGCATCGAGGCAAGGCGGCCTTTTAAGGCATCGCACGCTTGCAGCAAATCCGTCAGTTTTGGAGTCATATCTTGAGTCATAAATTGCAAGTTACGAGTAAACAAGTACACGAGCGGCATAGGGGCGAAAAAATCTTTCGCCCGAAAATCTGCGTCAATCTGCGCCATCTGCGGGAAACACCGCATCCGCCACCCGCAGGCACAGCATCATCCACAGGGGCACGAAGGCCGCGTTGAGGCTTTGCCCACATATGATATATAGTATGCACGCCGCTGCCATGCAGAAGAGCAATAGCCCGCCCAGCACTTGACGGAACCGGTGCGTCCCCGGCATCCACACGCCGACGACCATCGGCAGCAACAGCGGGTTGAGCCAAAGCACGTTGAGGTTGTCGCCCACCAGCGGGTGCAGCGACACGAAGTCCAGGAAGAAGATGATGCAGCCTATCAGCCCTGCCACGACAAACAGCACCGTGTCGGCTACGCGCAACCCCGTCCGCCATCCGCCCCCGCGTCGGCGGGCAATGTACGTCAGCAGGCCAACCAGTACCGCCAGCAGCCACATCACCGGCAAAGGCTTCAACCACCCGATGCTGTCCGTCAGCAACGGCCCGCTGCCACCCTGCACCAACGCCACGGCGGGCTGCGCCAAGGGACGTTCCGATGCGCCCGCCCCGCTTGACACGATGCGGGCGTGTTCCACCTCCTGCATCAGCACCTCAGGCAGGAACATGCTCTCGCGCAGGCTGGCCGGGCGGTCGGATACCAAACCGAATATCATGTCGATGCCCAGCATGAGCCACGTGTCCGTCCCCACGTAACGGGCAATCCATTGGCGGAACGTGAGCGGACGTGCCGTCTGCCCGCCGCCGTAGTCCACCCTGCCGTCCACGGCCTCCTCAATCTTGTCGCGCGGGCGGGTGGAGCAGTTGTCGAACACGAAGTTGTAGCGGTACACCCGGTTTTCGGGGCGGTAATTCACCAGCAGCGCATCGATGAGCCGGGCCTTTTCCGCCGGGGTGAGGTCGAGCCGCTGCTCCCACACCGATGAGCCGCGCTCCTCGTATTCCGGCAGGAAATAGCGGAAGTCGTACGCGGCCAGCTTGTAATCCGTCTCGCCCTTGATGAACTTCACGTAGAAGTGGTTCGTGCTGAAGTCGAACACCCCGTAGTTGAACACCAGGTCCACGCCATTGAGCGGGTCGCGCACCCGCAAAGCCGTGTGCCCGAAGCGGGCGTACACCTCCGGCCCCGGCGAGCAGGTGATGAGGCTCACCACCGTGGAGTCGCTGAACGTGGCCGCCCGCCCGCCGGACAACCCCAAGAGCAAAATCAGAAGAAGAATGCCATACCTTTTCATAACCGATAACGTTGTTTCGGGTGTACAAAAGTAGGAAAAATTCCCTCATCCTGCGCGAAGCCTGTCCCCTTTCCCGCAGACATACTTCCGGAGATGCCTATCCAAACTTCCGCGAGTGCCGATGCAAACTTCCTCTCCTGCGCACGCATTCTATAAACTAAAGTTTAGTTTATAAAAACCAAAGTTCAGTTTATAAAAACTAAAGTTTAGTTTGTAAAAACTAAAGCTTAGTTTATAGAATAGATAGGCACAAAAGGAAGAATGGACAGGCAGGAGAGGAAAAATAGATGCGCAGGCGAGAAAGAATAGAAAGGCAAAGGGGGAAGGGGGAATATGGAAAACCCCGATGCTTACTATCGGGGCAGTTCTGTGCGCTCTCCATCAAATCATGCAAGATGAGAACGCTCTGTGTTTATAAAAGCAAAAGCCCCCTTCAGGGGGTTGGGGGTCTTAATACCAGATAATCTTCTTATCCTTCATCTTCTTCCCCCAGAACCACTCGTTGAGCAGGTAGGTCACGTAGGCGCTGCCTGCGCCGAGCACCGCTCCCGCCAGCACGTCGGTGGGGTAATGCACGCCGAGGTTCATGCGCGAATAGCCCACGGAGCACGCCCAGGCATAGCACGGCACGGCCACATACCACTTCGGGTACTTCAGCGTCAGGGACGTGGCGGTGGCAAAGGCGAGGGACGTGTGCCCGGACGGCATGGAGGGCGACCCCTCCGGGTAAGGCACCTGGAGCACGTCCGGATAACGGTCGTAAGGCCGCTCGCGTCCCACGGCGTACTTCAGCCCCACGGTCAGGGCCGTGTTCACCGCCAGGTTTGCCCCCACGTAGATGGCATCCTTCAGCAGCGCGTCGTCGCCCCGGGCGAAGGCCACCGTGCCCATCACCACCGGCACCGCCACCACGGCCGCGTAGGTGGAGCGGGACAGCACCGTGGAATAGCCCCGCATGAACGGTGACGACCCCGTGTTGATGCTCTTCAACAGGTTTATGTCGGCATTTTGGGCACAAACCGACCCGAAAACGCACGTAAGCAGAATAATTATCGTAATTTTGCGCATGATTTCGCAAATATACGGCATTTTGCGGACAGGGCAAAGGGGAAAGGGAGAAAGGTGAGAAAAGGCCATTTGCGTAAATCTGCGCAATCTGCGGGAAACAAAATATGAAAGTAGCTATCATCGGCCCGGAATCGACCGGCAAGACGGCGTTGGCCGAGCAACTGGCCGCCCGTTTCCACGCCCCTTGGGTGCCGGAATATGCGCGGGAATACGTCTCCAGCCTGCACCGCCCCTATACCCGCGACGACGTGGAAGCCATCGCCCGCAGGCAGATAGAGCAGGAGCGGGAGTATGCGGGATGGCCGACGGGGCGGCACGTGTTTTTCGACACCGACCTCATCGTGACCAAGGTGTGGTTCGCGTATTGCTACCGCAGCGTGCCGCCTTTCGTGGAGGAACGGCTGGCCACGCGCTTCTTCGACCTCTACCTGCTGTGCGCCCCCGACCTGCCGTGGCAATACGACCCGGTGCGCGAGCATGGCGACGACCGCGACTTCTTCTTTGCCTGGTACCGCCACGAAGTCGAAGCCCTCGGCACGCCCTGCGCCATCATCACCGGGCAGGGCGAAGAGCGGCTGCGAAAGGCGGTGGAAGCGATTGACAATTAATAATTAACAATTAACAATTAATGTCGCAACCGTGGACATGCAACATATCATACAACAACTGGCGGAAATAGGGAAGTTGAAAAACTTCTGCCACGAACAAGGCGACGACGTGCCCATGCCGTCCATCGAAGCCTTGGGCGAGGTGGTACGCATCGCCCGAGCGTTGCTGTTCCCCGGCTATTTCGGCGATGCCGTCATCAACGAGCAAACCTTGCTCTACCACATCGGCATCCACGTGGAGCGGCTGCAAGGGTTGCTTATCCGGCAAATCAAGTCCGGGCTGTGCTTCGACGGCACGTTGTCCTGCAACGACGGCCTGGAAAGCACGGCACGTCGCAAAGCCGCCGCGTTCATCGAACAGCTGCCCGACATCCGGAAGCAATTGCAGACCGACGTGGTGGCCGCCTACAACGGCGACCCGGCTGCCAAAAGCTACGGTGAGGTCATCTTTTGCTACCCGGCCATACGCGCCATCAGCAACTACCGCATCGCCCACGCCTTGTTGCGGCTGGACGTGCCGCTCATCCCGCGCATCATCACCGAGATGGCGCATTCGGAGACCGGCATCGACATCCACCCGGGTGCCACCATCGGCAACTATTTCACCATCGACCACGGCACGGGGGTCGTCATCGGCGAGACGGCGGTCATCGGCCACAACGTGAAGCTGTACCAAGGCGTGACGCTCGGCGCGAAAAGCTTCCCGCTCGATGCGGACGGCAATCCCATCAAAGGCATCGACCGCCATCCGAAGATTGGCAACAACGTGATTATCTATGCCAACTCCACCATACTGGGCAACATCCGTGTGGGCGACGGGGCGGTCATCGGTGGCAACATCTGGGTGGACAAAGACGTGCCTCCAGGAGCGAAACTGAGGCAGAACGCTCTGCGTGCAGAGCAAGAGGCAAGGAGTGAGGAGTAAGAACTGATTCGCGTCATTCGCGTTCCCTCGATCTGAAATATGGAATTTGAAATCTGAAATAAAAAAGCATCCTATGGACTTTCAAATGATAGCAAAGACCTTCCTGGGTCTGGAAGAAGTGTTGGCAAAGGAATTGGTCGGGCTCGGCGCGGACAACGTGCAGATACAACGCCGCGCGGTGAGCTTCACGGGCGACCAGGCCATGCTCTACAAGGCGAACCTGCATTGTCGCACGGCATCGCGCATCCTGAAGCCCATCCTCACCTTCCGCGCCTCCGATGCGGATGAAGTGTACAACAAGGTGAAGCAGGTGGAATGGGAACGTTACCTCAGCCCCAACAGCACGTTTGCCGTGGATTCCACGGTGTATTCCGACCGTTTCCGCCACTCCAAGTTCGTCACGTACCGGGTCAAGGATGCCATCGCCGACTATTTCACCGAACGTTACGACCGTCGGCCCAACGTGAGCGTGACCAACCCGCAACTGATGCTCAACATCCACATCGCCCAAGAGCAATGCACCCTGTCGCTCGACAGTTCGGGCGAGTCGCTGCACAAGCGGGGTTACCGCCTGGACCAGACCGAAGCCCCCATCAACGAGGCGTTGGCCGCCGGCATGTTGCTCATGGCCGGGTGGCACGGGCAGTGCAACTTCATCGACCCCATGTGCGGCTCGGGCACGTTGCTTGTCGAGGCGGCTCTTATCGCCCTCAACATCCCGCCCGGCATCTACCGCAAGGAGTTCGCTTTCGAACGTTGGAAAGACTTCAACGAGGATTTGTTTGATACGCTCTACAACGATGACTCGCACGAACACGACTTTCCATACTTCATCTATGGGTCGGACATATCACCGCGAGCCATCAAGACGGCCGAGGAAAACGTGCGTGCTGCCGGGTTGTCGCGCTACATAAAACTCAAGGTATCACCCCTGCAAAAGCTCAACCCGCCAGCCAGCAACTGCCTCATCGTGACCAACCCTCCCTATGGCGAACGCATCACCAACGACAATATCTTCCAACTGTACGCAGACCTCGGCACGTTGCTGAAACACAACTTCGCAGGCAGCACGGCCTGGGTCATCTCCTCGAACGAGGAATGCCTGAAGTGCATCGGGCTGAAACCCTCGAAGAAAATCAAACTGCTCAATGGCGAGTTAGAATGCCTGTATTGCCGTTACGACCTGTTCGAGGGCAAGCGCAACGAATACCTGCGGGAAAGGGAAGAAAGGCGAAAATATTTCCCCAAAACGTTTGGCAATTCAAAAAAATAGCCTACTTTTGCAACCGCAAATGCCCAGATGGCGGAATCGGTAGACGCGCTGGTCTCAAACACCAGTGGATTCACTTCCATGCCGGTTCGACCCCGGCTCTGGGTACTGTATATGCTTGCTAATCCAGTAATTGGCAAGCATTTTTGTTTTATCGGGTATAAACAGGGTATAAACAGACGACAACACCCCTTGTTGTTACCATGCCTAAAAGGCAAAGCCCCTTGTTCGCTCTCGAACAAAAGGCTTCGTGTGCAATTAAGAGCATCGGGTTGGCGCAAAGATACGATATTGTTCTCGGCCTATACCCATTCAAGAGATTTCCTTATTTCCCGTATCTTCTCTATCGTGGCTTTGCCTACGTTGCGATGTCGTATAAGTTCATCGTCAGGTATGGTACGTAACAGGCTAATGTCTATCACGGAATGCCCTTTTCCATCGTACCGCAATACTTCAACATCTCTTAATAAACTTCGTGCTTTTGTCAAAACAGCACTTTCGCTGATAATATTCATGTTTGTCTTGGTTTGTTTGCCCTCTTGCAGCTTCGGGCGTTGCTTCACATTTCTATCTTGTCTTTATAGTTTGCGT
>CASFUX010000005.1 GCA_949297975.1 uncultured Bacteroidales bacterium | reverse complement strand
TCTAACGCAAAGCGTGTTTTTATTCCTAATCGCAAAGAGTATTTTAAACCGCAAAGAGCGCAAAGAACGCAAAGGTTTTCATCCCTCTGCGTCCTTTGCGCTCTTTGCGGTTAATAAAGCCTTTATATCTTTGCCTAATTGACCCGGTTCTTGTGGAAGATGAAGTCCAACCCTTCGCCGGGGGTGGGGAACATGCGGTAGCGGAAGGTGCGGATGGCTTCGCGTTGGCGAGTGGCGGTGCGCAGGGTTTCCTGCTGTTCCGGGTCGTACCACCGCACGAGGCTGATGCTGTCCACGTCGGCTTGCTGGGCGCACAGGCAGGAGTCGGCAGCGAAGAAACGTCCGTGGAGCGAGTCCACCTTTTCCCCCTGCCGTGCACGAAGCCGCAGGGTGTAACGCCGCCACAGGCTGTCCGCATGGAGCGGCAGGTAGATGCTGTCGATGCGTCCGCCCGCATAGTGTAGGTTGAAGTGCGTGTGCAGTCCCGGACAAGAGTCGCCCGTGCCGACACGCATGAGGAAGCGGAGTTCGTACAAGTCGCCCATGAGCAGGGACGTGTCCGCCACGCTGAATGCCAGCGGGCGGCGCGACAGGGAGTCACCCCGCAGCGTGAAGCGGGTGGAGTCCGTCCACAAGTCCATGCGGGTGATGGTGGAGGTTTTGGGCAGCAGTTCGTGGTATTTCCCGGCCTTGACCGCCGCTTCTTCGGCAGTGAGCCGGTCGATGACGCGGGTGTACACCTTTTCGAATTTCTTGGGGTCACGGCTATACCACAGCAGGGAGGAGTCGAACTGTGCCTGCGTGATGTGGTGCTTGACCAATATGGCTTCGTAGTAGGCATCGCGTTCCTCCGGCTTGAAACGGTTGTAGGAGGTGGAGGCAAACACGCCGTCGAGCGTGTGGATATCTACCAGCACGTCGGTCATATCCCGCATGTCCAGCACATCCTTGGGGCGGTTGGTGCAGGCGCAGGCAAGGCACAGCAGCACGGCGAGACATAGTTTATTCCGTTGTTTCAGCATGTTGTTTCTTTTTGCCGTCCAACGTATCGTTAAAATCTTTCCGGAAGAATAGCAGGATGAGGAACACGGCTACCGTGATGGCCGAGTCGGCGATGTTGAATACCGGGCTGAAGAAGATGGTTTCGCCCGCCGCGTTGCGGATGATGGGGAAGTAGAGCATATCCACCACCTTGCCGTGGAACAGCGGTGCGTATCCTCCGCCTTCGGGCAGGAAAGTGGCCACATCGTAATAGGTGCTCGGGCCGAACAGTACGCCGTAGAACACGGAGTCGAATATGTTGCCCGCCGCCCCTGCCAGCAGTAGGGCGATGACCAGCACGTAACCGCTGCGCCATTGCTTCTTTATCAACGTGTGGAGGTAATATGCCAGCAGTCCCACGGCCACGATGCGGAAAATGGTGAGGAACAGTTTGCCGCCTATTTCCATGCCGAAAGCCATCCCGTTGTTTTCAATGAAAAATATCTGAAACCAGTTGAATACATCGATGTGCTCGCCGATAGTGAAATGGAGCTTGATGTATATCTTGGAAACCTGGTCTATCACCAATACCAGGAGGATAAGCAGGATGGCTTTGGCTCTTGTTGACATAGGGGGAATGGGGGATGAAAGTATAAAGGGGAAAGTAAAAAGTTTAAAGTACAAAGGTGAAAGTAGAAAGGGAAAAGTATAAAGTCACGGTTGCTATAGGGTGGCTGGTACTTTTCCCTTTCTACTTTTTTACTTTTCCCTTTTTACTTTCTCCTTCAAGCTATTTTCTCGTGCTTGCTTTGGCTTCGATGCTCAGCGTGGCGTGCGGCACGGCGCGGAGCCGTTCCTTGGGGATGAGTTTGCCCGTTTCGCGGCAGATGCCGTAGGTCTTGTTTTCGATGCGTACCAAAGCGGCTTGCAGGTGCTGGATGAACTTCATCTGGCGTTGTGCCAAGCGGCCGGCCTCTTCCTTGGACAGGGTGGACGCGCCTTCTTCCAACACCTTGAAGGTGGGCGACGTGTCGGCCACATCGTTCCCGTCCAGGTTGTTCAGGCTCATGCGCAGGAGTTCGTAGTCCCGCTGGGCTTTTTCGAGTTTCTCATTTATAATCTGGCGGAATTCTTCCAATTCAGCATCGGTGTACCTTGTTTTTTCTTCCGACATGATAACC
The DNA here is from genome assembly GCA_949297975.1 of uncultured Bacteroidales bacterium. Lineage (GTDB taxonomy): Bacteria > Bacteroidota > Bacteroidia > Bacteroidales > Paludibacteraceae > QVMH01. The sequence goes on along the minus strand of CASFUX010000005.1, from coordinate 6,504 downwards.
TCCGTTTTTGTATTGATGATGGTAATAATTATGATAATTCAGTGCTTTTCTTGACCCTGCGAAAATAGGCAATTTGCCTTTAACTGACAAACAAAATAACGTTTATTAGCTACGAGCTACAAGCTACAAGTCATATGCTCCAAGGCTTCCGCTACATGCCGCATGGACTTGTAGCTTGTAGCTTGTAGCTGAAACGCTACTTTTTCCGGATGCTTATCCGCACCGTGTAATCGTCCATTTCCAGCTCCAGGGCTTCGTCCAGGTGTTCCACCAGCGTGATGGAGTCGGCGAGGGTCTGGGAGGCGATGTAGGCGGAGAACTCTTTCACCGCTTCGTTTATCTCGTCGCGCTGTTCCAGTTCGATGGCTATTTTGTCCACGATTTCGTAGCCGTTGGCCTTGCGTATGTTCTGGATGCGGTTCACCAGGTCACGAGCCACGCCTTCGCGGTACAGGGCATCGGTTACCGTGATGTCCAGGGCTACAGTCAACTTGCCTTCGTTGGCCACGAGCCAGCCTGGCATGTCTTCCGTGTAGATGTCCACGTCATCGGCGGTCAGTTGCACATCGCCCGAGAGCAGCGGCAACACATACTCGCCCTTGCGTTCTATCTCGTTGATTTGTTCCTTCGTGAAGTTGGTCAACGCCTGGGCTATTTCTTTCATCTGCTTGCCGTACTTCTTGCCCAGCACCTTGAAGTTGGGTTTGATGCGCTTCACCAGGTTCTCCATGTCGGCATCGGGGGCGATGATGTCCAGCTCCTTGATGTTCACCTCGGCCTTGATAAGCCCGGCGACGTATTGCAGGCGGCCGTACATGGTTTCGTCCTGAGCCGGTATCACGGCTTTCGTCAGGGGTTGGCGCACCTTCTTGTCGGCCTTGCGGCGCAGGGCCAGTATCATGGACGACACCTGCTGGGCCAGTTGCATACAGGCTTCCAGCTCGGGGTCGATGAGGGCTTCATTGCAAGCGGGGAAGTCGGCCAGGTGCACCGATTCGTGTGTGTCGCGCCCGGTGGCTTCGTTGAGGTCGAGGAACAGGCGGTCGGCAAAGAACGGGGCGATGGGAGCCATGAGGCGTGCCACCGTTTCCAGGCAGGTGTAGAGCGTCTGGTAGGCAGCCACCTTGTCCTCGTCGTATTCGCCGCCCCAATAGCGTTTGCGGTTCAGCCGCACGTACCAGTTGCTGAGGTTTTCGCACACGAAGTCGGAAATGGCGCGTCCGGCGCGGGTCGGCTCGAAGTCCTCGTAGTATTCCGTCACCTCTTTCACAAGCGTGTTGAGCAGGGAGATAATCCAGCGGTCTATCTCCGGGCGGCGTTCCATGGGCACTTCGGCCTCGGCGTAGCGGAACTTGTCCACGTTGGCATAGAGGGCGAAGAAGGAGTACGTATTATATAATGTACCGAAGAACTTGCGACGCACTTCCTCCACGCCGTCCACATCGAACTTCAGGTTGTCCCACGGCGACGAGTTGGTCATCATGTACCAGCGCAGCGGGTCGGAACCGTATTGCTCGATGGTGGAGAAGGGATCGACGGCATTGCCGAGGCGTTTCGACATCTTGTTGCCGTTCTTGTCGAGCACCAGCCCGTTGGAGATGACGTTCTTGAACGCTACCGAACCCTTCACCATCGTGCTGATGGCGTGCAGGGTGAAGAACCAGCCGCGTGTCTGGTCCACGCCTTCGGAGATGAAGTCGGCGGGGTAGAACGTGCCTTTGTCTATCAGTTCCTTGTTTTCAAACGGGTAATGCAGCTGGGCAAAGGGCATCGCGCCCGAGTCGAACCACACGTCGATGAGGTCGGCTTCGCGCTTCATGGGCTTGCCGCTGGGCGATACCAATATTATATTGTCCACGAACGGGCGGTGCAGGTCGATGTTTTCGGGGGCGTAGTTGGCATCGGAATAGTCGCCCACGCGGAAGTTCTTGTACAGGTTCTCGGTCATCAGCCCGGCCTTCATGGACTTGTCTATCTCGGCCATGAGTTCCTCCATCGAGCCGATGCAGATTTCTTCCGTGCCGTCCTCCGTGCGCCAGATGGGCAGCGGCGTACCCCAGTAGCGGCTGCGCGAGAGGTTCCAGTCCTGCAAGTTTTCCAGCCATTTGCCGAAGCGGCCCGTGCCGGTGGATTGCGGTTTCCAGTTGATGGTGTCGTTCAGGCGCATCATCTCCTCGCGGCAGGCGGTAGTGCGGATAAACCAGCTGTCCAGCGGGTAGTACAGCACCGGCTTGTCCGTGCGCCAGCAGTGCGGGTAGTTGTGCGTGTGCTTTTCTATCTTGAATGCCAGCCCTTGCTGTTTCAGCATCACGCACAGGTCCACGTCCAGCGTTTCCGCATCGGCGGGCAGGGTGTCGTCGTAGGCGTTCTTCACGTAGCGTCCCGCCCAGGGGCTGTACAACTCCACGTTGACGGATTGTTTTACAAACGCCTCGTCCAGGTCCTCCAGCTTGTAGAACTTGCCCGTCATGTCCACCATGGGGCGGCGGTTACCGTTCTTGTCCGTGAGCAGCATGGGCGGGATGCCGTTGAGCCGTCCCACCTTGTCGTCGTCCGCCCCGAAGGTGGGGGCGATGTGCACGATGCCCGTACCGTCCTCGGTGGTCACGTAGTCGCCCGTGATGACGCGGAACGCGCCTTCGCCCGGGTTCATCCACGGCATGAGCTGCTCGTAGCGGATGCCCGCCAGGTCAGTGCCCGCGCATTCCTCGCCGATGACGCGGAAGGGGATGTGCTTGTCGCCCGGCTTGTACTCGTCCATGGGCAGGTCGGCGTTCTTGGGGTTGAAGTGCGCGTTGAGCAACTCCTTGGCCACCACGTAGGTGGCGGGCTGCCCGGTGTAGGGATTGAAGCTCTGCACCAGCACGTAGCGGATGGCGGGACCCACGCACAGGGCGGTGTTGGAGGGCAAGGTCCACGGCGTGGTGGTCCAGGCCAGGAAGTAGAGGTCGTGCAGGCTGCCCGCCGGGAGGGCGAACGCCTTTTCGGCCTGCGGGTAGCTTTCGCCCAGCACGCGGAATTGCGCCACGCACGTCGTGTCCTTCACGTCGCGGTAGCATCCCGGCTGGTTCAGCTCGTGCGTGCTCAGCCCCGTGCCGGCGGCGGGCGAGTAGGGCTGTATGGTGTAGCCCTTGTACAGCAGGCCCTTGTTGTACAGTTGTTTCAGCAGCCACCACAGCGACTCGATGTAGCGGTTGTCGTAGGTGATGTAGGGGTGCTGCATGTCCACCCAGTAGCCCATGCGGTTCGTGAGGTCCTCCCATTCGCGGGTGTATTTCATCACGTCCTTGCGGCAGGCGGCGTTATAGTCGGTCACGGAAATCTTCTTGCCGATGTCCTCCTTGGTGATGCCCAAGGCCTTTTCCACGCTCAGTTCCACGGGCAGGCCGTGCGTGTCCCAGCCGGCCTTGCGCTTCACCTGGAAGCCCCGCATGGTCTTGTATCGGCAGAACACGTCCTTGAGCGTGCGGGCCAGCACATGGTGGATGCCCGGCAGGCCGTTGGCTGAGGGGGGGCCTTCGTAGAACACGAAGGTGGGATGCCCCTCGCGGGCGTCGATGCTCTTTTGGAAGATGTTCCGTTCGTTCCAGCGTTGGAGGAACGTCTTGTTCAGTTCCGACAAGTTCAAGCCTTGGTACTCGGCAAATTTCTTTTCCATTCTTTATATTTCAGATTTCAAATTGCAGATTTCAGATTGGGGAACGCGAATGACGCAAATCGCGCAAATGGACTCACCTGTCCGTAGGGCGATGCCCTACGCTGAACGCCGCAAGGCCGTTGGCCTTGGACTTTCCGCCTTTTTCCTTCCCGCCTTCACCTCCGCTTCCCTGATTATCTTTGGGGTGCAAAAATACGGAAATATTACGAAATATCACAATGCGCCCTCCCGAAGGCCAGGACGGCTGCGCCCCGAAGCGCGGGGAAAGAGGTGGAGGGACAGCGAAGCGGGCGCAGTTCCAACCTGACGATACGGTCGTATCAACCTGATGATACGGTTGTATCAACCTGATGATACGGTCGTACCAACCTGATGGGACGATCGTCCCAACCTTACGGGACGACTGTCCCAACCTTACGGGATGACCGTTCCAACCTTACGGGACAACTGTCCCAACTTGATGGGATGAATGAAAAAAGCCTGCACGGGGCGGGCTGTGATAGGTGGGGAGGGGACTTCAATTAGCATGCTCCGTTTCCCTCGTTGGGATTGCCTTTGCCACGGACCGCGATGTAGTTCATTTCCGGGATTTCGATGATGCAGGGCGTGTTCTTCGGCATGTAGTATTCCTTGTATTCTTTCTTGTAGTCAAAGGCCATTTTATAATTTATAGAGCTTTATTTTGCTTATGTGATTTATGTTTTTCTTCAAATTATCCGGCCTAAATGGTTTTCCATGTGCAGGATAAATCCAATCTGCTTTTTCGTCAATCAGTATATTCCATGAATTTTGAAAAGCATTTTTATCCTCAATCCATATCGTGATTCTTTTTAGACAGGGCAAACCATTCATGGCAGCATCTCCGCAAAAAATAATATCACCTAATTTAAGGGAAATGGAATCACAAGTATGGCCTGGCGTAAATAAAATCTTTCCTTGCAATATGTTCTCCAATTCTGTTAAATTCCGAGGGGTTATTTCCATAAACCTATCCATATATTTTTCGTCGATTGCAGGGAAGAGATGATTGCCATGACCGGCAATCCTCATAAGCTTACAAAATATCAATGCAATCAAACTACTACAACCACCCACAAATGAATTTTGTCCCCTTAATAGCGTGGGCATGGCAAGGGGACTTGTGATAACCTTTAATTCGGGGTATTTCGATAATAGTTCGTTTAGGAAACCTGCATGGTCATCGTGGGCATGGGTTAAAAAGATATATTTAATTTCAGAAAATGCTATACCTTGTTTATTTGCTCTTTTCTCTACGTTTTTCCTGCTGTGTTCATATCCCGTGTCAATCATAATATATCCATTTACCGTATGATAAATGTAAGTGTTCATTACTCTGCTTCCCGCATTATATATGTCCATAGCAAAAAACTGATTTTCTCTTTAATTTATCCACCTCTTTAATGGAGATTTGTTATTCTATCCCTTCAAATTCTTCAAGGCGGCGGGATTGTTTGAAACAATCGCCCCGACCGTGGGGCAAGTTTCCCACTCCGGGCAGTTGCCGCAGGTGGTAACGCCTTTTCCCAAAGCGCATTTGCGGATTGCGCACAAGTGTTCGCAAAATACCGTTTTCGCTCCGTTCGTGCGGCAGCCCTCGCAGTTGATATGTTCCGGCAGGATAGGGGCGTTGTTCAACGCTGCCCACAGCTTCGCCGTTTGCTCCCGCAAAGCCTGGTCGTCATGGATGGTTGCTCTGTATGCATCGCATTGTTCGCAGTCCAGCCCGCAGTAGGCAATCTCGTCTTTCATAAGTTGTCTTGTTGTGTCCGTGTCATTCCGTCTATTCCGTGTGCCAAGTTCATTCCGCCTGTTAATTGTTCACCAGTTGCACCGTGGCCACGGCCACCACGCCGGCGGTCTCGGTGCGCAGGCGGCTTGTGCCGAGCGATACGGGCTGGTAGCCTGCGGCGAGGGCGCGTTGCACCTCCTCCGGACTGAAGTCGCCTTCCGGGCCGATGAGCACCAGCACGTCCGCTCCCCGGTGGCAGGCATGTTGCAGCAGGGGCTTTTCGCCTTCGTAGCAGTGGGCGATGAAGCGTTGGGTGGCAGTGTGGTGGGCGAGCAGTTCGTTGAAGGTGCACAGCGGGTTAAGCACGGGGAAGCGGCTCTTGAGTGATTGCTTGGCGGCAGACACGATGATGCGTTCCAGCCGTTCGGGCTTGACCACCTTGCGCTCGGAGAAGCGGCCGATGAACAGCGTGACCTCGTCCACGCCTATCTCGGTGGCCTTTTCGATGCACCATTCCAGGCGTTCGATGTTCTTGGTCGGAGCGATGGCCAGGTGCAGGCGGTAGTCGTGCCCGCCGATTTCGGGCAATTCCTCCAGCACCTCCACCACGCAATGCTTGGGGTGCGGCTGGGCGATGACGGCGCGGAAGAGGCCGCCCGTGCCGTCCACCACGCGGATTTCATCGCCTGCCTGCAAGCGCAGCACCCGCACGGCGTGCGCCGACTCGTCCTCGGGCAAGGCGGGGGCGGTGCGGATGTCGGGGGCGTAGAAAAGGGCAGCCCCCTCAACTCCCCCCGATGGGGAGCTTGGGGTGTGAGAGTGTGGTGTCATGCTGTTTTCTATGGGACACATGGCGCACAGAGCTTTTTTGTGTTTTTAGCACACGGAACACGGAACGGATTATCACGGATTTCTTGTTTCAACAGACCTTGGCAGTCAATGGTATTCAAATCCGTATAAATCCGTTTCGTCGGTTTCATCCGTGTTCATTTTAACCTCCCTTCCTTTCCGATTGCATCGGAACAAGTTTCCGGGGCTTGGGGAGTCTTTAATATACCTCCCCTTTGGCGGCCAGCAGCGTGTTCTTGAGCAGCGA
>CASFUX010000004.1 GCA_949297975.1 uncultured Bacteroidales bacterium | reverse complement strand
TTGAAAGGTGTCCACATCAGAGACGCTACAGAGTGGCGTCTCTTGAAAGGATACCCGCATCAGAGACGCCACAGAGTGACGTCTCTACAAGGGCGGCACCGTCAATAGTCAATCGTCCAATCGTAAATAAACAAATCGTCCAATCGTAAATAAACAATATGAACCAACTCATCACGCAGGACATCGTTTACGTGGGTGTGAACGACCGTCAGAAACACAAGTTCGAGAACATGCTGCCGTTGCCCTACGGCGTGTCGTACAATTCCTATATAATATTAGACGATAAGGTGGCCCTGGTGGACACGGTGGATGCCTGTTACGGCGACCTCTTCGTGGACCGCATCCGCGAGGCTACGGGCGGGCGCACGGTGGATTACCTCATCATTAACCACATGGAGCCTGACCACTCGGGCAGCATCCGCCTGCTGCGGCGGCACTTCCCCGGCGTGACCCTGGTGGGCAATGCCAAGACGCTGGCCATGGTGGAAGGCTACTACGGCGTGGACGACAACACGCTGGAGGTCAAGGATGGCGACACGCTCGTGCTGGGGCGGCACGTGCTGCAATTCCACCTCACGCCCATGGTGCATTGGCCGGAGACGATGATGACCGTGGACACCACCGACCAAGTGCTCTTCTCGGGCGACGCGTTCGGCTGCTTCGGCGCGTTGAACGGCGCGGTGCTCGACGAGGACATGGACGTGTCCCCCTATTGGGACGAGATGGTGCGCTACTACGCCAACATCGTGGGCAAATACGGCTCGCCCGTGCAGAAGGCCTTGCAGAAGATGGCCTCCGTGCCCTTCACCACCGTGTGCAGCACGCACGGGCCGGTGTGGCGGAAGCACATCCCCCAGGTGGCGGCCCTGTACGACAAGATGAGCCGCTACGAGCCGCTGGAAGAGGGCGCGGTGGTGGTGTACGGCTCCATGTACGGCCACACCGAGCAGATGGCCGAGGCCGTGGCGCAAGGGCTGGCACAGGCGGGCGTGCGCCGCGTGGTGGTGCACAACGTGTCGAAGAGCGATGCGTCGGACATCCTGCGCGACATATTTAAATATAAAGGATTGGTCATCGGCTCGCCCACGTATAGCAACGAGCTGTATCCCGAGGTGGACTCGCTGGTGCGCAAGCTGGAGCTGCGCGGGGTGCGGGGCAGGGTGTACGGCTGCTTCGGGTCGTTCACCTGGGCGGGGGCTGCCGTGAAGCGTCTCACCGCCTTCGGCGAAGCCATGCAATGGCAGATGGCCGACCTCGCCCCCGAGGAAAAGCAAGGCCTGAAGCCCGATACCTACCAAGCCTGCATCCGCCTGGGCGAGCGCGTGGCGGAAATGATGAAATAAAGCTACGAGCTACGAGCTACAAGTGCCATGCGGCACACAAGCACGGAAGCCTCGGAGCATACGACTTGTAGCTTGTAGCTTGTAGCTCGTAGCTTGTAGCTTGTAGCTCACTAATCACTAATCGTTAATCACTAATCACTAATCATCGTGTACAACGGTTTTGTTCGCATAGCGGCGGCAGTGCCGCAGTTGAGGGTGGCGGATTGCGCCTTCAACGTGGAGCAGATAATCAGCTTGGCCAAGCAGGCCGAGGATGAACGGGTGCAAGTGGTGTGCTTCCCCGAATTGTGCATCACGGGCTATACGTGCGGCGACCTGTTCCACCAGCAGAAGCTGTTGGAGGAGGCCGAGAAGGCGCTTTCACGCCTGTCGTTCGCCACGTTCATGCTTACCACCGCGCTCATCGTGGGGATGCCGGTGCGGGCGGGCGGCCGCCTGTACAATGCCGCCGTGGTGCTGCAAGGCGGGCATGTGCTGGGCGTGGTGCCCAAGACGCACATCCCCAACCATCACGAGTTTTATGAAGGACGGTGGTTCGCCTCCGGGGCATCCGTGCCCGACGTGGTGACGGTGGACGGCCACACCGTGCCCTTCGGGACGCGCCTGCTGTTCACCGATGGGGCGTTCACCTTCGGTATCGAGCTGTGCGAGGACTTGTGGTCGGCCATTCCCCCCAGTTCGCAGCACGCCCTGCACGGGGCGGAGGTGCTGTTCAACCTCTCGGCCAGCAATGAATTGGTGGGCAAGCAAGCCTACCGCAGGCAGTTGGTGGAACAGCAGTCGGCCCGCTGCCGGGCGGCTTACGTGTATGCCTCGGCAGGGGTAGGGGAGTCCACTACCGACCTCGTGTTTGCAGGCAACGCCCTCATTGCCGAGAACGGCACCCTGTTACAACAGTCCGTGCGCTTCTGCCGGGAGCCGCAGCTCGTGGTAGCCGATGTGGACGTGGAACGCCTGCAATCCGAGCGACTGCACAACCCCGGCTTCGCCCAAGGCTGCTTCCCGGACGGATACCAGACGGTAGCTATCGAGGAGGCGCATTACAAGGCATTCGACCTGCGGCGCACCATCGGCAAGCATCCCTTCATCCCGTCGGACGCGAAGCGTGACGAGCATTGCGCCGACCTGCTGGCCATCCAGGCTACGGGGCTGGCCAAGCGTTGGCAGCACGCCCGGGCGCAGACGGTGGTGGTGGGCGTGTCGGGCGGGCTGGATTCCACCCTGGCCTTGCTGGTGTGCGCCCGGGCAGCCGATCTGCTGGGCTACGACCGCCGACGCATCACGGGCATCACCATGCCGGGTTTCGGCACCACGGGGCGCACGTATGACAACGCTCTCGGCCTGATGCGTTCGCTGGGCATCACCGTCCGCGAGATATCTATCAAGGACGCTTGCCTGCAACATTTCAAGGACATCGCCCACGACCCCGAGGTGCACGACGTGACGTATGAAAACGCCCAGGCCCGCGAACGCACGCAGGTGCTGATGGACGTGGCCAACCAGGAGAACGGGCTGGTGGTGGGCACAGGCGACCTGTCGGAACTGGCGCTCGGCTGGGCTACGTACAACGGCGACCACATGTCGATGTATGGCGTGAACAGCGGCGTGCCCAAGACCCTGGTGCGCTACCTGGTGGACTGGATAGCCGACCAGGAGGGAGGCGACACCGGGCGCATCCTGAAAGACGTGCTCGACACGCCCGTAAGCCCCGAACTGCTCCCCGCCGATGCCGAGGGCAACATCGCGCAGAAGACGGAGGACCTCGTAGGCCCTTACGAGCTGCACGACTTCTTCCTGTATTATCTGGTGCGCCACGGCTTCACACCCGAAAAGATACTCTTCCTGGCACAGGAGGCGTTCAAGGACGACTATTCAACGGACGAAATCCGCAAGTGGCTGGCCACGTTCCTGCGCCGCTTCTTCGCGCAGCAGTTCAAGCGTTCCTGTATGCCCGACGGGCCGAAGGTCGGTTCCGTCAGCCTCTCGCCCCGGGGCGACTGGCGCATGCCCAGCGACGCGGTGGCGTTTGTCTTGTAGAGAAGATGCCTCCCCAAGCTCCTCCAAAGGGAGGGGATGTGCGTGAGGCTAAACCGTTTTAAGTATTTCAATGTAACTTTAAAACCTCCCCTTGGGGGAGGAAGGAGGGCTTTATGTTAGAAAAGACATTCCTGAACAATACCCTGGAGAATTGGGGTATTTCCGTGCTGATTATCATCGGCGCGTTGTTATTGAACAAAATCATCCAGATACTGAACCGGCGGGTATTCCGGCGCATCGCGGCCAAGGCGAAGACCGATTTCATCGATATCCTGCTCGATTCGCTGGAGTCGCCCGTGCTGTTCGGCGTGATGATTATCGCTGTGGTGATAGCGTTGGGGCGGTTGGAACTGGGCGAAACACCCAACCTCATCAAGGCATACAAGTTGCTCATCACGCTCGATGTGACGTGGTTCTTTGCCCGGTTGCTGGCTTCGCTGCTCGAACGCTCGTTCAAGTCCCGTGAAACGGAATACGGAGGCCGTAAGAAAAAACGCCGCCTCGACCCGAAGTTCCTGCCGCTGACCCGGCGCATCGTGTTGATATTCGTGTGGATTATCGGCATCATCACCGGGCTGAAGAATATGGGTGCCGACCTCGGCGCGATACTCGGCACGCTGGGTATCGGGGGAGCGGCCTTCGCCCTGGCTTCGCAGGACTTGCTGAAGAACCTATTGGCTGGGGTCACCATCTTCGTGGACCAGCCCTTCCAGCTGGGCGACCGCGTGCGCTTCAGCGGGGTGGACGGCATCGTGGAGGATATCGGCCTGCGCAGCACCCGCATCCGCACGCTGGATCGCCGCCTGCTCACCATCCCCAACTACCGCATCATGGATGACACGATAGAGAACGTGAACAGCGAGCCGATGCGCAAGGTCACCCTCAAGCTGGGCCTCACTTACGACACCACGCCCGAGAAGATGAACGAGGCCATGAACCTGCTCCGCACCCTGCCGCAACGCGTGCAGCACGTCAGCCCGGACGACCTGGTGGCCGCCTTCACCGACTTCGGCGACTTCGCCCTCGGCATCACGTTCATTTATTATATAGAGAAAGAGGGCGACATCTTCGAGGTCACCTCCGCCGTGGACATGGACATCCTTTCCACGTTCAACGCCGCCGGACTGAACTTCGCCTTCCCCACCCAGACGATTTATGTGGAGAAATGATGGGATGATGAGGCTTTTGCTTATGACAAACGCCTGTCGGATGGTTTCCGGCAGGCGTTTTGTTTTTCTTCCAATGTGTTTCAGGACACCGTCACGCGAGTTCGGCATAAGACAGGGGGAGCACAGAGATACACAGAGTTTTATTGTGTCTCGCCTCAAGTGGAGCACACAGAGCTTGTCCCGAAGCTTTGCATCGGGACTTGAAGTTACTTTTGCAAATGGAGTATCGGGAAGAGAAGCGTCGAGAAAGAGGTGTGTGTTGTGCGGGGTGCATCCTTGGCAGGCAAGCATTTCCCCGCCCCGATGCGGAGCTTCGGGGCAAACTCTGTGTGCTCTCAAATTCATCCACGTAAGGGTAAAAGCTTTGTGTATCTCTGTGTTTCCCCTCCCGTCTTACATCGAACTCACGTTCCGTCACTCCCACGTCATGTCGAACTGGTCGCACGTCCCGGTGCGGTGGGCCAGGTGCTTGGTCGAGGGCGAGATGCCGAAGAGGGGCGAGTAGGTGCGCACGTGGATGGTGCGGCCGTCGGGCATGAATTCGAGGATGCGTAGCCAGCCGTCGCCGCCGTTGCCTTCCCATCCGCCACCGAGTATCTGCACGTTGAACATCATTTGGTTCACCTGCTTGCCTGCCGCGTTCTTGTCCGTGCGGAAGGCCACGCTGTCCTCAAACGGGCCGGGCTTGCCGGTGTGTCCGCACAGCACGAGTTGGATGTTGTGGCACGGGTACACGAGTTTCTCCCAGATGTCCTGCCCGTAGTTGCGCGGTTGTATTTTGTAGTTTTCGTTTTCGGTGCGCCGCGCGGTGCGTTCTTTGAGGAAGGAGTGTACCAGCAGCATGACTTTGTGGTCTTTGTACGGCCCGTCGGCCAGTTGTTTGGCCCAGGCGAGCACCTCGTCGCGCGGTGCCCATTCCAGGGCGATGACGAGCATCTTGCCCCAATGGCTGTCCGTGAACTCGTAGGCGGCGTTTTCGAGTGATGC
>CASFUX010000003.1 GCA_949297975.1 uncultured Bacteroidales bacterium | reverse complement strand
AGAACGCAAAGACCAACTCGGCCTTTGCGTCCTTTGTGCTCTTTGCGGTTAAATAAAACCCTCTTTGCGGTTCATTTGTTGATGCGTCTAAACAATTCCCGCCGCCCGCTTGTTAAGAAATTTGTGCTGGTATGTTTAGGAAAACGTGAGCACATGTTTTCCAAAGCGTGAGCATAAGTTTTTCCAAACGTGAGCATATGTTCTACTGCCCACAGTTATGGGTCGTACAACCCACAGTTATGGGTTATACAACTCACAGTTATGGGTTATACAACTCACAGTTATGGGTTATACGACCCACAGCTGTGGGTTATAAAACATCTGCTCACGAACAGGAAAACATATCGGAAGAAAACAGAAAACGGACGGGCATAAATAGTAAATAGTCAATTGTCAAATAGTAAATCGGATATGGCTTACAGCGAACAATACATGCGGCGGGCGATAGCCCTGTCGGTGGAAAACGTGAAGCAGGGAGGCGGCCCCTTTGCCGCCGTAATCGTGAAGGACGGGGCAATAGTGGCCGAGGGCACCAACCGCGTGACTGCCGACCACGACCCCACGGCGCACGCCGAGGTCAACGCCATCCGCCGAGCCGCCCGCAGGCTGGGCACGTTCGACCTCACGGGGTGCGACCTCTACTCCTCGTGCGAGCCGTGCCCCATGTGCCTGGGAGCCATCTACTGGGCTCACCTCGACCATCTGTATTACGGATGCGACAAGCACGATGCCGCCCGCGCGGGCTTCGACGACTCGTTCATCTACGACGAAATCGCCTTGCGCCCCGCCGACCGCCGCCTGCCCTCCGCCCAGATGCTCCATGCCGAAGCCCTCCAGGCCTTCGAGGACTGGATGAAGAAAGAGGACCGGGTGGAGTATTGAGGCCTCCCCAACCCCTCCCAAGGAGGGGCTTTTGCACCCGCCTTGTAGAGACGTCACTCCTGTGGCGTCTCTCGCTCCTGTGATGTCTCACTCTTGTGGCATCTCGTTTCTGTGGTATCTTCAAATACAAAAAATCCCTCCCCGCAGGAACGCATTCCTGCAAGGAGGGATTTCCATTGTCAGTGCAAAAGTTCCCCCTCGGGGGGAGTTGAGGGGGCTGGAGGCCAGTTCTTAGCAATTCATTCCCCCGTCCACCTGGATGACTTGGCCGGTGACATAGGAGGCCATGTCCGAGGCCAGGAACGTGGCCACGTCGGCGATGTCTTCCGGCGTGCCGCCCCGGCGCAAGGGTATCTTCTTGCACCATTCGTCCTTCACCTCGTCGCTCAGTTTGGCCGTCATGTCCGTGATGATGAAGCCCGGGGCGATGGCGTTGGCGCGGATGCCGCGCGAGCCGAGTTCCTGGGCGATGGACTTGGCCAGCCCGATCATGCCCGCCTTCGAGGCCGAGTAGTTGGCCTGCCCCGCGTTGCCGTGCACGCCTACCACCGAGCTCATGTTGATGATGCTGCCGGATTTCTGGCGCATCATCACCGGCGTGCAGGCGTGGATGAAGTTGAAGGCCGACTTCAGGTTGACCGTGAGCACCGCGTCCCACTGCGCTTCGCTCATGCGCATCATCAGGCCGTCCTTCGTGATGCCCGCGTTGTTCACCAGGATGTCGATGCGGCCGAATTCCTTGACGATTTCGCCCACCACAGCATGCGTTTCGTCAAACGAAGCCGCGTTCGAGGCGTACCCCTTTGCTTTCACGCCGAGGGCGGCTATTTCCTGTTCCGTCCGCTGGGCGTTTTCGTCGATTGCCAGGTCGGTAAAGGCGATGTCCGCCCCTTCGCTGGCCATTTTCAGCGCGATGGCCTTGCCTATCCCGCGTGCGGCTCCCGTGATGAGGGCCACTTTTCCTTCCAATAATTTCATGTCGTTGTGCTATTTTTATAAATGAAACAATACGTTTAAGTGGCTACAAAGATAGTGAATTTGCTTTGCCGAGGCACATTCTGCTTGCTAATTCCGCCTCCTTTTTGCTTTGCGCCCGACTTTGCGTATCTTTTCATAAGATAGGATGCGGTTCGGCAGTGCCAATAGAAAACGTTGTTTTCATTTTGCACTGCTCTCACCTTTCGCTATCTTTGTGCCTTGTTTTTCGCCTATTATATACCTATTAATATTATATTCACAATGGACTTGTCTCAACTGACCGCTATTTCGCCGGTCGATGGGCGTTACCGCGCGAAGACGGAGCGGTATGCCGATTATTTTTCCGAATATGCCTTGATCCGCTACCGGGTACTGGTCGAGGTGGAGTATTTCATCGCCTTGTGCGAGCTGCCGCTGCCGCAGCTGGAGGGGGTCAGCCCGAAGGTGTTCCCGGCGTTGCGGGCGATATACACGGGCTTCGCTCGCGAGGATGCCGCCAAAATCAAGGAAATTGAAAAGGTGACCAACCACGACGTGAAGGCGGTGGAGTATTTCCTGAAGGAGAAATTCGACGCGCTCGGGCTGGGGACGTTCAAGGAATTCATCCACTTCGGGCTGACGTCGCAGGATATTAATAACACGTCGGTGCCGCGCTCTATCAAGGATGCGCTGGAGGAGGTGTATTTTCCCGCGTTGGAACGCCTTACCGCCGAGCTGCAACGGATGGCCGATGAATGGGCGGACGTGCCCATGCTGGCCAAGACGCATGGGCAACCGGCTTCGCCTACGCGGCTGGGGAAGGAAATCATGGTGTTCGTGAGCCGGTTGAGGCAACAGGAGAAGTTGCTGCGCGAGGTGCCGCTGTCGGCTAAGTTCGGCGGGGCGACGGGGAACTTCAATGCGCACCATGTGGCCTATCCGATGGTGGATTGGCGGGCGTTCGGCGACCGCTTCGTGGCCGGACGGCTGGGGCTGGTGCGCGAGCCGTGGACCACGCAGATTTCGAACTATGACAACCTGGCGGCCCTCTTCGACGGCATGAAGCGCGTGAATACCATCCTCATAGACTTGTGCCGCGACGTGTGGACGTATGTATCGATGGAGTATTTCAAGCAACGTATCAAGGCGGGAGAGGTAGGCTCGTCGGCGATGCCGCACAAGGTGAACCCCATCGACTTCGAGAATGCGGAGGGAAACCTGGGCATGGCCAACGCCGTGCTGACGTTCCTTGCGCAGAAATTGCCCGTGAGCCGTCTGCAACGCGACTTGACGGACAGCACGGTGCTGCGCAACGTGGGCGTGCCGTTCGCCCATACGCTCATCGCCACGGAGAGCTTGATGAAGGGGCTCGGCAAGCTGCTGCTCAACGAGGCGGCCATTAGCCGCGACCTGGACCACACGTGGGCGGTGGTGGCCGAGGGCATCCAGACGGTGCTGCGCCGCGAAGGGTATCCCGCGCCTTACGAGGCGTTGAAGGCCCTCACGCGCACCAACAGCGAGATTACGGAGGATGCCATCCGCCGCTTCATCGACACGCTCGACGTGAATGACGCGGTGAAGGAGGAACTGCGCCGCATCACGCCGCACAATTACACGGGAATGTGAGGCCTCCCCAAGCCCCAGAAACTTGTCCCGATGAAATCGGGAAGGAGGGGATGTTGCGGGCGGGGCAAGCGTACCCCGCATCCCGATGCCTTGCATCCTGCGTCCCGTCATTTCGAGCGCAGCGAGAAATCTCCACAGACAATATCTTTGGAGTTACTGTGAGATTTCTCCCTGCGGTCGAAATGACGGGGAGGCATGGATTTATATCTCCCGTACAGCCCCTTGGGAGAGGGGTTGGCCGGGCTTTAACCCTTTAAACGCTTCCCTGCCTCCTCCCCTTGGGGGAGGGCGGGAGGGGCATACTATCGAACATGTTTAAATTTTGGACTCTCATCAAGCGTTTCATACCGCCGTACAGGAAGTACGTGGTATTGATTTTCCTGTTCCATATCCTTTCCACGGTGTTCAGCCTGTTTTCGTTTGCCGCGCTGATACCTATCCTGCGCATTTTGTTCGGCATCGAGACGGCGGGGCGCACGTATCAGCCGTGGGCGTGGGACGACGGGCCGAGGGAAATCTTCAACGCCCTGAAAAATAACGCCTTCTACCACATCGAGGAGGTGATACAGTCGGCCGGGCCGGTGCAGGCGTTGGTGTATATCGCGGTGTTCCTCGTGGTGATGACGGCGCTTAAGGTCGGCACGTCGTACCTCGGGTCTTACTTTCTCATCCCGATACGCACGGGCGTGCTGCGCGACCTGCGGCGGCAGTTGTACGACAAGGTGCTGGCGTTGCCGCTGGGCTTCTTCTCGGACGAGCGCAAAGGCGACATCATGGCGCGGATGACGGGCGACGTGAACGAGGTGGAGTATTCCATCATGTCTTCGCTCGACCTGGTCTTCAAGAACCCTGTAATGATCGTGATGTACCTGGCGGTCATGTTTTCCATCAGTTGGGAATTGACCATCTTCGCCCTTATATTCCTGCCGGTGGCGGGCACGGCCGTGGGGAAAATCGGGAAGTCGCTCAAGCGCAAGTCCAAAGCCGGGCAGGAACAGACGGGTGAACTCCTTTCGCAAATCGAAGAGACCCTCGGCGGGCTGCGGGTAGTGAAGGCCTTCAACGCCGAAGGCAAGCTCCGCGACCGCTTCGCGCGGCTCAACGAGCGGCTGAGGCGCACGTTCAACCGCATCAACCGCCGGCAGGCCCTGGCGCACCCGGTGAGCGAGCTGCTGGGCACGATGGTCATCGCCGTGCTGCTATGCGTGGGCGGCATGTTCATCCTGCGCGGCACGGGCGGGCTCACGGGCGAGACGTTCATCTACTACCTCACCATTTTTTACCTGATAATAAACCCCGCCAAGGAGCTGTCGAAGGCGACGTACAGCATACAGAAGGGCCTCGCCTCGGTGGAACGTGTGGACAAGATACTCCGCGCCGAGAGCGACATCCGCGAGCCCGTGCGCCCGAGGCCGCTCGACGTATTCGCCGACCGCATCGAGTATCGCGACGTGTGGTTCCGCTATAAGAGCGACTGGGTGCTGAAGGGCGTGAACCTCACCGTGCCCAAGGGCAAGACCGTGGCGCTCGTAGGGCAGTCCGGCTCGGGCAAGTCCACGCTGGTGGACCTGCTGCCGCGCTTCTACGACCCGCAACGGGGGGCGGTCGCCATCGACGGCATCGACCTGCGCGAGGTGCGCGTGCGCGACATCCGCGCCCTCATGGGCAACGTGAACCAGGAGGCCATCCTCTTCAACGACACGTTCTACAACAACATCACCTTCGGCGTGGAGGGGGCCACGATGGAGCAGGTCGTCGAGGCCGCCCGCATAGCCAACGCGCACGACTTCATCATGGCCACCGAGCACGGCTACGATACCGTCATCGGCGACCGGGGCGGCAAGCTCAGCGGGGGCCAACGGCAACGCATCAGCATCGCGCGCGCCATCCTGAAAAACCCGCCCATCCTCATCCTGGACGAGGCCACGTCCGCCCTGGACACGGAGTCGGAGAAAATGGTGCAGCAGGCACTCGAAAACCTCATGCGCAACCGCACGACGCTGGTGGTGGCGCACCGCCTCTCGACCATCCGCAAGGCGGACGAAATCTGCGTGATGCACGAGGGCCAAATCGTCGAACGCGGCCGCCACGAAGACCTCGTGGCACGCAACGGATACTATACACGACTGGTGGACATGCAGTCGTTCTGACGGCCTCCCTCTCCCGTCACTCCCCGCGTTTTCCCCCGAAGCACCGCACGGGAAAGGCCGTTATACCGGAAATTTATTTTCAGTATAACGCGCGTAAAATTCCGCTATAACGGAAAAAGATTTCTGTTATGGCGGAATTTTTCATGTGCCGTGAGGCTTTTGCAGGCCTGGCGGGGAATCCCCCGGCGGAAATAATTTCCCGAACCCTTGGCTCGCCGTAAAAAAAGACGTACCTTAGCCGTCGCATTGAAACCTTTGTTACGATATGGAAAATAACTATTGCATCATCATGGCCGGGGGCATCGGCAGCCGCTTCTGGCCTTTCAGCCGCAACGGCCGCCCCAAGCAGTTCCTGGACTTCTTCGGCACGGGCCGCTCGCTGCTGCAGCTCACGTTCGACCGCTTCTCGCAGGTGGTGCCCGTGAAGAACATGTACATCGTGACCAACCACATCTATAAGGACCTGGTGCTGGAGCAGCTGCCCGACCTGTCGCCCGACCAGATACTGGCCGAGCCGCACCGGCGCAACACCGCCCCGTGCGTGGCCTACGCCGTGAGCCGCATCCAGGCCGTGACGGACAAGGCCAACATCATCGTGGCCCCGTCCGACCACCTCATCCTGAAGGAGGGGACGTTCCTCGACACCCTGCGCGAGGGATTGGACTTCATCGAGCGGCACGACGTGCTGCTCACCCTGGGCATCAAGCCCAGCCGCCCCGAGACGGGCTACGGCTACATCCAGGTGGACGAGGGCGAAGGCGCGTTGCGCCGCGTGAAGACGTTCACCGAGAAGCCCGATGCCGACCTGGCCAAGGTGTTTTTCGAAACGGGCGAGTTCTATTGGAACTCCGGCATTTTCCTGTGGAACCTGCAAGCCATCACCGAGGCCTACCGCACCTTGCTGCCGGACATCGCCCACCGCTTCGCCGAAGGGCGCGGCAAGTGGGGCACCCCGGAGGAACAGGCTTTCGTGGACGAAATCTACCCGGCCTGCCAGAACATCTCCATCGACTACGGCATCATGGAAAAGGCCTCGAACGTGTATGTGTTGTGTGCCGACTTCGGCTGGACCGACCTCGGCACGTGGGGCTCGCTGTACGACATGTCGAAGAAGGATGAACAGAAAAACGTGACTCTCAAGTGCCAGGCGGTGTATTACGACAGCGAACGCAACGTGGTGGCGTTGCCCGAGGACAAGCTCGTGGTGGTGCAGGGCCTGACGGACTACATCGTGGCCGAGGCGGACGACGTGCTGCTCATCTGCCGCAAATCGGAGGAACAGCGCATCCGCCAGTTTGTCAACGATGTGAACGTGATGTTTGACGGGGAATATAGTTAGGGGGCGCAATCGCTTAATCGTTATAATCGTTATAATCGCATAATCGCTAAATCGTTGTAATCGCTTAATCGTATAATCGCTTCTGCGTTTCCGCGTTTCCGCGTTTCCGCGTTTCCGCGATTCTGCGATTCTTCGATTCCGCGATTCCGCGATTCCGCGATTCCGCGTTTCTTTCTATGGACGGATTGCTTATTATCGCGGTGGTTTTGTTGGTCGTGGTGGGTGTGTACCTGCTGCTCGACCGCCTGTTGCGCAACGATGAACGCCGCCGCGCGGGGGAGGCGCGCCGGCAGGCGGTGAAGGAGGTTGTCCCCGTGCGTTTGCGTGCGTATGAGCGGCTTGCGCTTTTCCTTGAACGCACGAAGCCGGACACCTTGTTGCCCGAGGTGGTGCAGCCGGGCATGACTTGCCTGCAACTGCACGCCAAGCTGCTGGAAACCATCCGCCGGGAATACGGGCACAACGTGTCGCAACAGCTCTACGTGGGCGACGAGGTGTGGCAGGCAGTGGTGGCGGCCAAGGAGAGCCTGATGAGGCTGGTGAACATGTGCGCCGCCTCGTGCAGCCCGGCAGACGGGGCCGAGGTGCTGGCCGGGCGCATCATCCAGGCCTACGCCGAAGCCTCCGACCCGCCCACGGAAGTGGCCTTGGCGCGGCTGAAAGCGGAGGTGAGCAAGATGTTTTAAGCGGAAAGAAGCGAGGGGTAAGAGAATGGGTACGCCAAGACGGAAAGGCGCGAAGGGGGGCGAGGTAAAAAGGACTTCGCGTCCTCGCGTCCTCGCGTACCAAAAAACGCCTTAGCACATCCAAAATAGTACATGGTCAATAGTCAAATAGTAAATAAGGTCGCTTGGTCGCTGGCGTGCGTCCTGCTGCTGGCGGCGTGCAAGGAAGACGAACAGTGCCGCATGGAGCGTTACGTGCGCCTTTATGCCGGTTTTTACCAGATGAATTTGAACGCGGCTAGCGGCGAGCGCACGGAGGGGCGGCTCTACGTGGACACCCTGAGCGTGCAGGGCGTGGGGCTGGACGGGTATATCTACGACCGCGTCCCCCGCAAGGACTCGGTGCAGCTCGTCTTGAACAACCAGGCCGACGTGTCGGAATTCGTCCTTACCTTCGAGGACACCTTGAGGCAGCAGGTGGTGGCGGACACGCTCAGCGTGTACTACCGGCGCACGGAGTCGTATCTATCCTTCGAGTGCGGCTGCCTGTACACGTTCACCCTCGACACCGCCCTCACTCGCTCGACCCGGCATTTCATCGATTCCATCGTCATCAACTCAATAGAAGTCAATACGGCCAATGTGGAGAATATTAAGATATATCATACTCCTTAGCGCGGCGGGTTGGTGCGCCGTGTTGCCCGCGCAGGACGAGGCCGAACCGGCAGCGGAGGCGGAGGAGCAAGAGCCGGAGAAGATGCCCCTGTACCAGGGGGTGCTGGTGGAGGCCGATGCTTTCTCGGCGGTGATGTCCGCTGTGTGGAGCGACCGCTATTCGTTCGAAGCGGGCGTGCGGGTCGACTTGCGGGACAAGTTCTTCCCGGCCTTCGAAATGGGCGTGGCGGGAGCCGACCGCACGTCGGTCAACGGCTACGGCTTCAAGACCGACGGGGTGTTCTTCCGCATCGGGGGCGACTACAACCTGCTGAAGCCCACGCCGCCCGAGGCGCGCATCCAGCGGTATTTCCTCATCGGGGTGCGCTACGCCTTCAGCCCCTTTGCCTATGACGTGACCGATATACGCGTGGACAACGGCTATTGGAGCGATGACGTGATGCGCGATTACCTCGGCGTGCGTACCGTGCAGCATTGGATGGAGGTGGTGGGCGGCCTGCACGTGGAGGTGGCGCGCAACCTGTACTTGGGGTGGGGCGTGCGCTGGAAGATACGTTTCGGCAGCGACGACACGGGCGAGGTGTCGCCCTGGTTCATCCCCGGCATTGGCATCAAGTCGATAGGTAACGTGGGCTTCAACTACACGGTGGGATACAAGTTTT
>CASFUX010000002.1 GCA_949297975.1 uncultured Bacteroidales bacterium | reverse complement strand
CATGCCTGCGGAAATAATTTTTCGTTGGCTCGGAATTTTTTTTTCGTACCTCCGGAATTTTGGTCGCGCTGTAACGGTTGGTTGGGTTGAGCCAAGGCATGCTTTGTCTCTACAAGGCCGCCCTATTGTTGGCAGCAGACCATTGTCATGCCCCCTCCCGTGTGCCAGCCGGACAAAACGGCGGGGACGGCCATGAACCAAACCGCCCTCCCGAGCGTTAAAACAGAGGCAAGGAGCAAGAGGTGAGGAGCAAGTGCAAGGCCAACGGCCTTGTGTCCTTCAGCGTAGGGCAACGCCCTGCGGGCAGAGGTAAGGAGCAAGAGGTGAGGAGCAAGTGCAAGGCCAACGGCCTTGTGGCTTTCAGCGTAGGGCAACGCCCTACGGGCAGAAGCAAGGAGCAAGAGGTAAGAAAGCAAGCAAGCGTTAAGAAGCATTCGCGTCCATTCGCGCGATTTGCGTCATTCGCGTTCCTCTCCATCTGAAATCTGGAATTTGAAATCCGAAATAAAAACAATGAACAAAACAGTCACGATTTACTGCAAGAACACCGGGTCGTACCACGTGTACCCGATGGGGGTGTCGTTGCTCGACATCTGCCGCGACCTGCGCATCGAGCTGCCTTACCCGGTGGTGGCGGCGCGGGTGAACTACAAGGTGGAGGATCTCAACTATCCGGTGTACAAGCCCAAAGACGTGGAGTTCATCCACCCCGGCACCCCGGCGGGGTGGCGGGTGTACGTGCGCACGCTGAGCATGGTGCTGGCCAAGGCGGTGGCCGACCTCTACCCGCAGGCCGTGCTGCACATCGAGCATTCCATTTCGCGCGGGTACTACTGCACCATCGAGCATCTGGGCGAGCCACTCACCGTGGGGGTGGTGGGGCGCGTGAAGGAGCGGGTGGACGCCATCGTGGCGCAGGCGAGGCCCATCGTGTGCGAGGAGAAGCAGACCACCGAGGTGATGAAGCTCTTCGCGCGGGGCGGCGAGCCGGGACGGGAGGTGTCGCTGTTCGAGACGCTCGGCACGCCCTATTCGCGCTACTTCCGCATCGATGACTACATCGACTATTACACGGGGGTGCTCATGCCCTCGACCGATTACCTGTACCTGTACGACTTCGTGCCGCTGTACGACGGCTTCCTCATGCGCGTGCCGTCGTTGGAACAGCCGGACAGGCTCGAACCCATCGTGCCGCAGCCCAAGCTGTTCGAGATATTCGACGAATACGTGGAGTGGAACCGCATCCTGAAAATTGACAACGTGGGGCAGTTCAACGCCCTGTGCCGGGCGCGGCAGTCGTCGGACCTCATCAAGGTGGCCGAGGCCTTGCACGAGAAGAAGATAGCCTCCATTGCCGACCGTATCGCAACGGCGGGGGGACGGGTGCGCTTCGTGCTGGTGTCGGGGCCGTCGTCGTCGGGCAAGACCACCTTCAGCAAGCGGCTGTCCGTGCAGCTGATGGCCAACCGGGTGCGCCCCGTGCCGCTGTCGCTCGACAATTACTTCGTGGACCGCGAGCACACGCCCCGCGATGCGGACGGTAACCTGGACTTCGAGCACTTCGATGCGCTGGACGTGGATTTCTTCAACCAACAGCTGCGGCAGCTGCTGGCGGGCGAGGAGGTGGAGCTGCCAGTGTTCAACTTCACCGAGGGACGCAGGCAGTTCCGGGGCGACAAGCTGCGCCTGCACGAGGACAGCATCCTCATCATCGAGGGCATCCACGCCTTGAACCCGGCCTTGATACGCGACGTGCCGCCCGAGTCGGTGTTCAAGGTGTACGTCTCCGCCCTCACTACCATCTCCATCGACGCGCACAACTGGATACCGACTACCGACGTGCGCCTGCTGCGCCGCATTATCCGCGACTCGCGCTACCGCAACTATTCGGCGCAGGACACCATCGCCCGCTGGGGCAGCGTGCGCAAGGGGGAGGACCGCTGGATATTCCCCTACCAGGAAGAGGCCGACGTGATGTTCAACTCCGCCCTGCTGTTCGAGCTGGCGGTGCTCAAGCGGCACGCCGAACCCCTCCTGCTCGAAGTGCCCAAGTATTGCGACGAATACACCGAGGCGCACCGCCTGTTGCGCTTCCTCAGCTACTTCGTGTCCATCCCCGACCGCGAGATACCGCCCACCTCGCTCCTGCGCGAGTTCGTGGGAGGCAGCAGCTTCCGGTATTGACCCCCGCCTCCTAAAGGGGGAAAGGTACGCCAAGACGCGAAGGGATTTCAGGTGGTTTCCCGCAGATTGCGCAGATAAGCGCGGATGGCGGCTATCATCTTGCTTGTCCCTTTGCGTCTTCGCGTCTTGGCGTACCGGCCGAAAGATTTTTCAAAAATTTTTTCCGGGATTGATAACATTCCGCCGTTTTCTTGTATAATTAGCCTGGCCAGGAAAGATGCGTTCCCGGCGACAGCGGCATACAATCCGATGAAGAAATAAAAAGGCTATATTTGCCTTCGCAACAGCCCTGCCCATTTGCACAGGTGGGAAAAGAGGTATATATTTGTACCGAAATATTTGGATAGGACACGAAAGTGTCTGAGCTTTATTCCTTTCAGACAAATCTGGTAAATTTTTCTTGGACGGGAATAAGTGCTACCTCTCACTATGCTATATGGTGCAGAGGCTGTTGCTTATTTAGTCCAATGGCTTTACCAGAGCCTGTCTGAAAAAATAGCAATGGCTCTGCACTTTCTTTTTGTCCCCCAATCCAACCACGAGGGGAAGCCGAAAACCTGATCAAAGAGTAGGCGAAACTAATCAAACATTTTAAACATGAAAAAACTTTTCATTATCATGGCATCGTGCCTGATTTCGATCCTGTCGTTTGCACAGGAAAAAGACTCCGACGGCAGGGTCGTAACGCGAAGCGGTAACCAGTACAAGGTAACGTTCAATGCTGTCAGCGACAACGGCGGTACCTTGTCGGAAACATGGTCGGGAACCATCGTGAACGGGAAACGAGAGGACGTATGGAACTTTGTGGGGAAGTACAATAAATTTGAAATATCTTCCGGGGTCTTCCGCTCGGGCACGGTGACCATGACCCGCGCCTACAAGGGCGGCCTGCCCCACGGCTCGTACACCTTGAAACATGACCTGCAATTGATGAACGGGGCTTACAACATCTTTACCGACAATTGGATTTATAAAACCCCACAGGACTTTAACGAATACATTTCCGGTGCTTATGCGCAGGGCAAGCCCACGGGTACGTGGAACATCAACAACGAGGGCCTCGAAAAGCTGACCCTGACGTTCAAGAACGGCGTGATGGACGGGGCGTTCTCGGAGGTGGACGTGATAACCGGGGTGACGCGCAAAGGCACGTTCAAGAACGGGTACGTGCTCACCATGAAGGAGATGCTTGGTGCGGATTGGGGATATGAGACTGATTATGCGGGCAAAGACCCCAGCACCCTCCAGCCGCAGGAAACGGTCAGCCTGAACAACATGATAACGAGGTGGGGACTGTACGCTACCGGGATGAACATCTGCGACGAATACCTGACGGATTACCCGGCGAACAGCTCCGATGAGCGTGCGCCCGAAATAACCTACACCCTCTCCGATGCCGACACGTACAGGAAGCTGTTTGGGAACGTGCCGGAGGATGTGATGAAAGGCCTTGAATGGGAGAGGAATAGGGAAGAAAACAACAAATTTGAAGAACAAGATGCTTTGATGCAAGAGAAATTGGATACGCTTATTGCACAACAAACAAGAACCCTAGAGCCGGTATTCCATGATTTTTTGGAAAAGAATGGTTTGATGGAATTTTATGTAATGGATTCTCTTGTGCCTAAAATCTTTTTGCAGCATCCCGAATTCAAGGCATTTGTCGATGCACGGGAGGCAAAGATTAAAGATGGCAGTGGGAATAGCTCTTCTTTGCTATGGTACTTTGAACACCCCACAGTACAGCCGGTTCAAAATTCGTATAAATATCGATATGATAAAATCTGTGCACCTCTGTTAGAACAAGTGTACGAGTATCATGGTACGGACAACGATACGACACGATATTATATACATAAATATTATACACCGACCTTAGAGCTTGGGCTATCCTCATTGTCGCGAAACCTGATAAAGACCTATTATCCGTATTTAGGGAAGCGGATGAATGAAAAGGAGGACGAGATAGGAAGCTGGGAAGATTATCTTCGATGTCTTGACAGAAGGTATTTCGAAGAAACATTTCAGCCAACGGAGTCCGACTTGTTGCATTACTTGGCTTATCAATACGGGGATGCTACCAAATACAGATTAAAATCCAAGGATGTTGATGCCTCTATGGTTACAAAAGAAGATGTGAAAAAATTTGCCTTGGAATATACCGATGGGAATGGCAAGAGGCATTATGATATGTGTGCGATGCTTTATGAGGGGAAAGCTACCAATGTAACCGTTGCAGATATGCTTAATTCGCTTAACGACAAACGGCCATTCAAGAAACTGCGGGAAACAGTGCCGTTTGAGCTGTAAACGAATACGCCCCAAGACACGAAGACACAAAGGAAGATATCAACATGCCATATCCTCCTTTGCGTCTTTGCGTACCAACCCGCCTCACGCCTCTATCGGCAGGGTGCGGCGGATGCGTTGGTCAAGCGAGGTGAGGGTTTCGGTGGCGGCCACGCCGGGTATTTCCTGGATGCGGCCGTTGAGCAGTTCCATGAGGTGCTCGTCGTTCTTGGCGTACAGCTTGATGAGGATGGTGTACGCGCCGAGGGTGTATTGCGACTCCACTACTTCGGGGATGCGTTCCAGTTCCTTCACCACCTCCTTGTACATGGAGCCTTTTTCGAGCGTGATGCCGATGTACACGCACATCTGGTAGCCCAGCATCTTGGGGTTCACGGTGTAGCCCGAGCCGGTGATGACGCCCAGGTCTATCATGCGCTGCACGCGCTGGTGGATGGCTGCACGCGACACGCCGCACTGCTGCGCCACGTCCTTGAACGGCATACGGGCGTTCTGCGTGATAATTTGTAAAATCTTGCGGTCTAACTGGTCTATCTTTTCCATACTATCGGATGTTAATATGTCATTTTGGCAACAAAAATAGGAAAAATAGTTGTGAGTTACAAGTGTCATATAGACATAACGCAACACGGAGTTTTTCATCCTGTATAGCTTTGGGGAGAGTGCGCAGAGCCGTCCCGATGACAAGCATCGGGACTTTAAGTTGACGTGAGTTCGGTATATGGGATGCAGGCAAGCTGCCTGAAGGGCAGCGAGATAATAGCCTGGGGCAACGCCCCAGGAAAAAGGCACATCCTAGAAACCAGGCTGTAGGCCTGGGAGAAAAGAAGGTGGCTTGTCCCTCAGGCTTATAGCCTGATTGTATGTAGGTGAAAATACTCTTGGGGCGTTGCCCCAAGCTGTTATCTCACAGCCCTTCAGGCTGTAATATAATGCTTTTCTTATGCCGAACTCACGTTAAGTTACCATCGTCCGCAAAGCAATCGATATCCATCATTGGCGCAAGTTGCAAACTTGCGCCAGCAAAGTACCAGCGGAAGGCTATTCCGTGTGCCAAATCATCAGAAGCTCACGGCCAGCGACAACCCTGCCACGGGCGTTTGCACGAAGCCGTTGGAGAAGGCCGCCACGTAGGGCTGCAGCCGCACATCGAAGGTGGAGGACGTGCGGCGCAGGTCTTGCACGTACATGTTCTTCACCTTCGCCACCCTCACGGCATCCACCACCGAGCAGATGTCCACGGCCAGGTAGGCGGCGGGGATGCACAGGAGCAAGGTGACGGCTAATTGTGGGTGGTAGGTGTAGGTGGATAAATATGCCACGCCACAAATAGGCAACACGATGCTGCCCACCGCCCCGCCGAACCAGGCCAGCCCGCGTCCCACCTCGCCGCTCACCATCTGTCCCAGCCCGGGGATGAGGGCGGAGCAGATGCCACTTACCGCCGGGAGGTATGGGTCGTGCTGCTGGCGGGCGTACAAGGCCGGGTTGTAGAGGGACTTGTATTGCCCGTATTTCATGCCGGGGACGATTTGCCGGGCCTGTCCCACCGGGATGCCGAGCGTGTCGGGCGGCAGGAACGTCTGGTTCGCGCCGTTGGCATAGCGGATGAGCAGCAAGTCGCTTATGGGTAGCACGAACGATGGCCCGTCCGGGTTGTCGGCACGGCGGTAGCGGATTTCGGTGTCGCCCACCTCCAGCACGCGGGCTTCTATGTCCGTGCCGTCGCGCAGGGTAATGAGGTCTTGCGCCGCCGCGCACCAAGTGGCAAGGGCAAGCAGCAGGAGTGTGAACAAGGTCTTTTTCATCGCAACCGGTTTTGATGATAGGATAAGGCAAATGTACGGAAAATAATCGGGAAACAAGGAGGTATTCCGGTACAAGATGCGCCCTCATGCAGAACCTATGGGAATGTCTTGTATTTCCCTTGCCAGTTTCGTGTCTTTGAACAAGTGATGTTATCGTCTCACCCGGGTGGAACACCTGTTCCACCCGGGTGAGACGATAACTTCATGCTGGGAAATGCGGAAAAATGAACTGATGGCTACACGACTATGAGCGTAAATGTACATCAGTTCGGAGCAAGAAACGTGCGGCTCATTTACGCGAGTTCGGGATAAGAAAGCTTTTTAAGTGTGCTGGTGAAATGCCTTAGATGTACCGGCAGATGTTGATCTTGTGCCTGTCTCGTTCAGGAAGGTTTCAATCAGGTTGTTCACGATGTCCGGGCGGTCGGTGTTGGCATTGTGCCCTGCGTCTTCCACCCAGTGCACGTGCAATTTGGCTTCTGCTGCCCATTTCCGGCTGTAGATGTTGGTTATTTGCCTGTCTTTTTTCCCGCATATCAGCAGCACGGGGCAGTCCGGGGCTTGTGTTTCTGCCGAAAGCTGTTCTGACAATATCCGATACCCTGCTGCCGCAAGTTGGCAGTACTCCTTTTTGCCGTATGATAGCATTATGACCCGCATGAGTTCGCGCCCGTACCTCGTCTCGGCGCAGCTGTACGCGCCCGACTTGACCAGCAGCCCCCAGGGGAAGCACCTGTAGAACCCATACATGTGCTTAAGCAACCATCGCTCGGCTTTTGAGTAATACTGCTTGCCGAGAGGGGCGGAGTCGATGGATATGAAGCCGTCCGTCACGCCCTTGTTCCGGGCGATGAATGCCTGCGCGACGTATCCGCCGAAGGACTGCCCGATGAGGACGCAGCGGGCGATGCCTTCTTTCTCCATGATTTGATGCAGGTATTCGGCCAGGTCGTCCAGGGTGAAGTCCAGGCGGAACGGCCTCGACTCGCCGTGGGCAGGCGGATCCCACACCAAGCATTTCCATGATTGGGCAAAATGCTCCGTTTGCTTCTCAAACAGTCGGTGGTCTGCCGACAGGCCGGGCAGGAACACGAGCCACCGGTCGCTTGGCCCGTGTGCGCTCGTCTGTGGCGGGCAAAAGGTACGGTACGCTATCCGTCCTTTGTCCGTGGTAAGGTATTTCTTTTCCATATTAGAGTTTATATCGAATTAATATAAACCACAGAGACACGGAGAGATGCATCTATCTGCCCCTTGTGCGCCCCAAAAGCCCACGGAGAAATGCCGCTTGCGGCATTTCACTGAGTGCCCTCTATGCCACTGTTTATCTTGGTGTCTCTGTGTCTCCGTGGTTTATCATTTTATGCTGCATATTGTCTATTGATAATAGGTTGTGTGGGGGTAATCCGGGGCGAAGATAGGCAAATCCCCCGGAATGCCATGCATGATGGTATCCGGGGGATTGTCGTTTTACGCTTCCTGGTGCAGGCTTATTCCGTCACTTGGATGGTGTAGCCGTAGCGGTAGGCGTGGTTGGTCAGTTGGAACTCGCGGTGTACGCGGGGACTCCAGCTGTCGTCGCCGCCCACGCCCATCTGCCGGTAGTCGATGTGCAGGTAGGTGCGGTCGCCGCGTTGCAGCTCGTGCGAGGTCTTGGATGTGTTGAGGGCTTCGGGGGAGTAGTCCTGCACGGTGAAGTTGAACGTGGGACTGCCCGTGACCGTCAGGGTGCGCCCTGCGGGGGTCGTGAGGCGCAGCCAGCGCACATCGGTCTTGTTGCCGTTGTCCTGCGGCATGGCGTAGGCGAAGTGCTGGTCGGCTACCGTGCCGTCGTAGATGCCCACGAAGGCGGCTTCCTTGCGGTCGTCGTAGCTTTCCTGCGGCCCGCGTCCATACCATTCCACGTGGTCGAAGGCCACGGGCAGCGTCCACAGCGAGCCTACCCGGGCCAGCGGGGGCAGGGTGGTATCCACGGCCAGCTCGTGCTCGATGCGGATGCGGCCGTCGGCGGACACGGTGTAGCGGGTGGTGTGCTGCATGTTGCCTGTGGCGAATTGCAGTTGGTTGCACGTAGTGACGCGCACTTCGCCGTCCGGGAGACGCACGGCCTGCATGGATTGCGGCAGGGTGGCGTAGGCATTCAGCCCGGCTTCTGCCCAGCGGGTGGCGAAGGCGCGTTCACCTCCGCCCCGGTCGTTGTCGGTGGGTACGCGCCAGAAGTCGGGCGTGGTCGGGGCTTCCAGCAGGTTTTCGCCCCGGTACGTCCATTGCGTGAGCGTGCCGACGGCCTTGTCGAAGGTGAGGGCGAAGTCTGCGCCCGTTATCACCACGGCGCGCTTGTTGTCCGTCAGTTTCAACTTGCCTTCGGCGGGAGCGGGCGTGAGGACAGCATCCACGGGCATGGTGAGGGGCAGTTGCTCGCTGGCCACTTCATACCCGGCTTCGGCCCACGGGGTGGCTTGCTTGAGGCGGAAGCTGAAGTTGGCGAAGTATTCCTTGCCGGGCTTGAGCAACCGGGCGGGCAGGCTGAGATCGACTAAGGCCTTGCTTTGCGGGGCGATGTGGAGGTCGGGCAGCGTGGCGGTGTGCACGGGACGGCCGTCCTCCAGCAGCGTCCAGGTGAGCGTGACGGCATCGGTGTTGACGAAATAGTTGCCGTTGTGCACGTACACCAGCCCGGTGTTGATGTCGAGGGGGGTGACGTTGAAGTTCTGTTGCACCTTCTTCATTTCCATCATTTCGGGCTGCACGGTGCGGTCGGCGTTGATGACCCCGTCGTTCGTGTTGGCACCGTCCAGGTGGTTTATCACGTCCCAGTATTCGCGCCCGGTGTCATCGGTGCGGAGCATGGCCTGGTCCACCCAGTCCCAGATGAAGCCGCCCTGCATCCGTTCGTTCTGGTAGAACATGTCCCAGTACTTGCGGAAGTTGCCGAGGCTGTTGCCCATGGCGTGGGCGTATTCGCAGATGATGATGGGGCGGGTGTGGTCCTGGTTGAACAGTTTCACCTGCATACTGAGCGGGGGGTACATGTTGGAGATGACATCGTAGCCGCTGAGGTCGGGGTCGTGCGGTGCGCTGCGCGACTCGAAGTGCACGGGGCGGCATTCGGGGTCGATGGCCTTCATGCTGTCGCAGGCGGCATCGAAGTTGACCCCGCGCCCGCATTCGTTGCCCATGGACCAGTAGATGATGGAGATGTGGTTCTTGTCGCGTTCCACCATGGCGGTGGTGCGTTCAATGATGGATTGCCGCCATTCGGGCAGCTCGCCCACCAGGATGCCTTCGCCCCACAGGCCGTGGCTTTCAATGTTGGCTTCGTCCACCACGTAGAGGCCGTATTCATCGCACAGGTCGTACCATTCGGGCGCGTTGGGGTAGTGGCAGGTGCGCACGGCGTTCACGTTGTGGCGTTTCATGAGCAGCACGTCCTGGAGCATCGACTCGCGGCTTACGTGGCGGCCGTGGCGCGGGTCGAATTCGTGGCGGTTCACGCCCTTGAACTTGACGGGCTGGCCGTTGACCAGCAGCAGGCCGTCGCGCAGTTCCACCTTGCGGAAGCCCGTGCGCTGGTTCACGGTCTGTACCAAGTTGCCGTCCGCATCCAGCAGTTCCATTTTGACATTATATAAATAAGGTGTCTCGGCGGTCCACTTATGCGGGTTGTCCACTAAGGAAACGATTTCGAGCGTGGCTTCGTCACCGGCGGCGATGGCGCGGTTCTTGGCTTCCTGGGTGAACACCGTCTGCCCTTGCGCGTCGCTCAAGGTGACGCGGGCTTGCAGGCCCCGCACCATGTCGTCGCTTAGGTTGCGCACCTGGAGGCGCACGGTGGTCACCGCATCGCGGTAGTCGGCATCGAGGTCGCTGTGGATGGCGAAGTCGCGGATGTACGTCTTGGGCAAGGCCATCAGGTGCACGTCACGGTAGATGCCGCTGATGCGCCAGAAGTCCTGGTCTTCGAGGTAGCTGCCGTCCGACCATTCGATGACCTGCACGGCCACCGTGTTGCGTCCCGGCTGTACGTAGCGGGTGATGTCGAACTCGGCCGAGGTCATGCCGTCTTCATGGAAGCCCACTTCCCGGCCGTTGACCCACAGCGTCATGGCCGACTGCACGCCGTCGAAGCGGATGAACACCGCGCGGTCTGCCCAGCCTTCGTCCAGCGTGAAGGTGGTGCGGTACAGCCCCGTGGGGTTGTGGTCCTTGGGGGCGTGTGGCGGGTTGACGGGGAAGGGGTATTTGATGTTGGTGAAGATGGGCGGGTCGTAGTCGCCTTGCAGCTGCCAGTTGCCGGGCACGGCGATGTCGTGCCACGCGGCCACGTCGTAATCGGGGCGGAAGAAGCCCGCCGGGGTGAGCGAGGGGTTGTCCACTTGGAGGAACTTCCACGTGCCGTTGAGGCAGAGCGACTGCTCGGGCAGGTAGTGTGCTCGGGGCTGTTCGGTGTTGATGCGGTTCACGTTAGGGTCGTCCCAGGCGGGGGCTTGTGCCCACAGTCCGCCTGCCACGGCCAGCCCCAGAAAGAGGGACTTGGCGCGTCTCACTGTCGAGTCGTTGAGGTGTAGATTCATTTTTTCTTTAAATTAAAAGGGTTTATGTTGTTTTCTCGTTTTTGGCAGCGGCCTGTAGAGGCAAGGTACGATTCGCCTTTACAAATTACCTTTGCCGATAAAAAGCCGGACACGGATAACGCGGTCTTGGCGGATGGGCACGGCTTGCCGTTCGGTCCGTTAGCTTATGTGGGGAAGCATCGACTGACGGTGTCCGTGTTTTTCCGTATGGTCCGTGTTATCCGTGTCCGGCTTTGTCGGGGTATGTCGCTTGGGGCAACGTTATTTCTCGATGCCCAGCAGTTCCACCTCGAAGATGAGGGTGGAGTAGGGCTTGATGTCGCCCATGTCCTGCGTGCCGTAGGCCAGGTCGTAGGGGATGTATAGCGTCCACTTGGAGCCGACGGGCATGAGTTGCAGGGCCTCGGTCCAGCCCTTGATGACACCGTTCACGCGGAAGGTGGCGGGTTCGCCGCGTTCCACCGAGCTGTCGAACACCGTGCCGTCGATGAGCGTGCCGTGGTAATGTACCTTCACGCGGTCGGTGTTGGAGGGTTTCTTGCCCTTGCCCATCTTCGTGACCTTGTATTGCAGGCCGCTTTCGGTGGTCACCACGCCTTCTTTCGTCTTGTTGGCGGCGAGGAATTCTTCACCTGCGCGGCGGTTGTCACCGTATTGTTCTTCCATTTTCTTTTCCTGCAACTGCTGCATGGTGGTGTTGAGGTAGTTCTGGGCTTCCATGGCCGACATTTGTTCGTAGCCCGCCAGGCCGTTGATGAGGCCCTGCTTAATCAGTTCGATGTCGGTCACCAAATCCTCGTTGCCCAGCAGGCCATTGGCCGACTGTTCCTTGAGGCTCTGCCCGATGTTGCGCCCGATGCCTATCAATTCGGCGTAATCGGGGTTTACTTTCATGCCTTCGGCGATGCCTTTCATGAGCGAGGCGTAACGTTCGCCGGTGGAGTCGTTGTACAGGTAATACATTTTAATGCCATCGCCGTTGGCCAGGCCGAAGGCGTAGTTGAGGCTGTCGATGCGGTTTTCCAGCACGGGTGTCCCGGTGGTCTGCGCCAGTGCGGACGTGCCGCACAATGCAGCGATTGCGAGTGCTGCTATGGTTGTTCTTTTCATTTTTTTATAGTTAATAGTTAGTAGCGAGTAGCTAATAGTTAGTGTTTAGTGATTAACGATTAGTGATTAGTGCTGCGCGACTTGTAACTCGTTAACTTGTTTACTTGTCAACTCGTTTACTTGTCCACTTTCACGGTGTCTTCTTCCACGGCAGCTTTTTCGGCGGCTTCCTGGGCTTCGCGTTCGGCGGCCAGCTTGGCGGCCTTTTCGGCTTGGAGCTGCATCATGGTTTCCTGTATGTAGTTTTGCGCGTCGGAGGGACTCCAGGCGGTGGAGTCGGTCACGCCTTCGATGCCCTGCTTCATGCCCTGCATGGCTAGGTCGTAGTCGAACTTCAGGTCCTCGTTGCCCATGAGGCCTTCGGCTTTCTGGCGGGCGAGCGTGGTGCCGAGCTGCAGCCCCAGCTGGTACATTTCGTCGGGCTCGGCATCGCTGTTGTAGGCTTTGTCGAGCGCGTCGATGAAGGCCTTGATGGCGGCATCCTGGTCGTCCACGTTGTTCATGTAATAGTTCTTGATGCCGTCGCCGTTCGCATAGCCCAACGCGTAGTTGATGCTGTCGTTCTGGTCGTTCAGGGTGGCGGTCTGTGCGCTGTATTTCCCGCACGAGGTCATCATGCCTGCCGCTGTGAACGCTGCCAGTGAGAAGATGATTTGTTTTTTCATTGTTGTTTTATTTATTGATTTTCAAATTCCAGATCGTTTCCCGCAGATAATCTTTTGCTTCCGGGCCGTAGGGCGATGCCCTACGCTGAGAGCCACAAGGCCGTTGGCCTTGAACTTTTCCCTTTTCCCTATCCCCTTTAGGGGGTAGGGGGTGTTATTTTATCCCCAGCAGTTCCACTTCGAACACGAGGGTGGTGTGCGGGCCGATGGCTCCGCCCGCGCCTTGTGCGCCGTAGGCCAGCTCGGAGGGAATGTAGAGTTTCCATTTGGAGCCGACGGGCATGAGTTGCAGGGCTTCGACCCATCCGGGGATGACTTGCGTGACACCGAAGGTGGCCGGTGTGCCGCGCCGCACCGAGCTGTCGAACACCGTGCCGTCGATGAGCGTGCCGTGGTAATGCACTTCCACGGTGTCCGAGGGCTTGGGCTTCGCGCCGGTGCCTTCGCGCACCACTTCATATTGCAGCCCGCTGGGCAGGGTGACCACTTCCGGTCGCCGGGCGTTGGCGGCGAGGAATGCCTGTCCCTCTTCGCGGTTCTTTTGCCCCGCCTTGCGTTGCAGTTCGGCGAAGAAGTTGTTGATGGCCGTCTGGGCTTCCTGGTAGGACATTTCCGGCGTGCGGCCTTCCAGCACGTCCTGTATGCCCCGGGTCAACCGGGTGTAGTCCAATGCGGTGATGCCGCTTTGCAGCAGGTTGTTGCCGAGGCTCATCCCCAGCGCGTAGCTCACTTTCTCCATAGGGTTTCGTGTGGTCTTTTGGTTGTAAATCCGTTTTTTGCGTGGCAAAGATAGTCCATAATAGCGAGTTATGGGGCGTTGGGGTGTTAAAAAATAGTAAAGGGGAGAGCGGGGTCTGTGCTTGTCTGCGCAATCATGCTTTCCGTATGCTAACTGTCAACTGTCAATTGTCAACTATCAATTAACTATCTGTTCCTCCGTTGTTCTGCTTCACGAAGTCCTTGGGCAACATGCCGAACTGCTTCACGAAGCACTTGGTGAAGTATGAAGGCGAACTGAAGCCCACTTCGTAGGACACTTCGTTGATGCGCAGTCCGTCCTCGAGCAGCAGTTGGGCGGCTTTTTTCAGCCGGTAGGTGCGCAGGTAGTCGCCCGGGGTGAACCCGCAGATGCTTTTGAGTTTGCGTTGCAGGTTGGAGCGGCTGATGAAGAGCTTGTCCGTGAGCGATTCGATGGAGAAGTCGCTGTTCGATATGTTTTTGTCTATTTCCTCGTTCAGCCGGTTGATGAAGTCCATGTCGCTCTTGTTGTTGGCCAGGATAGAGTAGGATGTGAGCGGCGACTTGTTGAATGCGTCGATGATGGCCTTGCGGTTGGCCAGCAGGCTCGCTATCTGGGCTTTGAGCAGCGAGGTGGAGAACGGTTTTTCCATGAACACGTCCGCACCGGCGTTGAGGCCTTCTATTTTGGTGCTGTTGTCCGTGCGGGCCGACAGCAGGATGATGGGTATGTGGCTGTGGTTCACGTCAGCGCGTATGCGGCGCGTGAGTTCCAGCCCGTCTATGTCGGGCATCATGATGTCGGTGATGATGAGGTCGTATGCCGTGGAATTCATGACTTCGAGGGCTTTCTCGGCGTTTTCGGCGATGTCGGCTTTGTAGTCTTTCTTCAGGCTTTCGCGGATGAAGGTGAGCATCTCCGGGTTGTCTTCTACGATGAGGATGTGCCGTTGTTCGTTGGTCTGGAGGTTCTTTTCCATGTCATCGTGGTGCGGTTGCTCTATCGTCTGCGCCTGGTTGTCGTAGTTTCCTTCCGGCAGGCTTTTGAACGTGAAGGTGAAGATGGAGCCACCCGCCGGATTGTCGTCTATGCGGATGTCTCCTTCCAGGATGTCGGCCAGGTGCTTGGCCAGCGACAGGCCTATGCCGGTGCCCTTGGCGCTGTCGTAGGAGCGGATTTGATAGAAGGGGTCGAACAGGTGCGATTTCGACTCGTCGGGGATGCCCCTTCCGTTGTCTGTCACGGACACGGCATAACGTCCGTCGCGTTCCGTCCGCAGTTGCAGGGTGATGTGGTCTTTTGTGTATTTCAAGGCGTTGGTCAGGAAGTTGCCCACGATTTTGGTCAGCGCATCGGCATCGGAGATGATCTCGATGCTCTTTTCCTTCGGCAGCACCAGCTGGAAGTCGATGTTGCGGCTTTGAGCCGTCTTGTGGAAACGTTCGTACAGTTCGGTGAAATGCTTGACGAGGTCCACCTTGCCCGCGTTGATGATGTATTTGTTGGAATCCATCTTGCGGAAGTCGAGCAGCTGGTTGATGAGCTGGTTGAGCCGCTCGCTGTTCTTCTCGATGATGGAGAGGTTCTGCCGGGTTTCGGGATTGCCGTCGCCCGAGAGGATGATTTCCTCCAGGGGGGCTTTGATGAGGCTCACGGGGGTGCGTATCTCGTGGGCTATGTTGGTGAAAAAGTCTATTTTCGACTTGAAGGCCATGCTTTCCTGCTTCGTCTTGTAGGCTTCCAGTTGCTGCCTTTGGTTGAGCACGGTGTGTTTCTTGAAGCGGCGCATGGTGCCCGCCACGAGCATGAGTGCCAGCACGGCATAGGCGGCCTTGGCCGGTAGCGACAGCCACAGCGGGGGACGTATCTCGAAGTGCAGTTCCGCGCCTTCCTCGTTCCATATGTCGTTGTTGTTCGAGGCTTTCACCTTGAACGTGTACTTGCCGGGCGACAGGTTCACGTAGGTCACGCTTTTGTTGTTGCCTACCAGTTTCCAGTTTTGGTCGATGCCGTCCAGCATATAGGCGTATTGGTTCTTGGCTTGTGCGATGTAGCTCAGGCAGGTGTATGAGATGGTGAAGGAGGAGTTCTGGTGCTTCAGCCGGATGGGTTCGCCCGTGTTGATGCATCGCAGGATGTATTGGTCCAGCTCTTTGTCGGGGTTGTCCAGAGGCTTCATGCCGGTGATTTGCACGGGCGGCACCACGGTGTTGATGTTCATGTTCAGCTCTTGCGGGTAAAAGGCGTTGAACCCGTTGATGCCCCCGAAATAGAATTTGCCGTCGCTCGACTTGAAGCTCGACTTGTAGTTGAATTCGTTGCTTTGCAGGCCGTCGTCCTGTGTGTAGCATTTCAGGCTTCCCCGCAGGCTGTCCGGGTCGAAGGAGGCCAGCCCGGCGTTGCTGCTCACCCACAGGTTGCCGTACTGGTCGTCCAATATGCCGTACACCACGTCGTTGGGCAGCCCGTCCTTTTCCGACAGGTTGGAAAACCGGTCGGCCTCGTAGTCATACAGGAAGATGCCGTGCCCTTCGCTGGACAGCCACAGGCGGTTCAGGTTGTCGATGTAGATGCCCGTCAGCTTGCTGCCCACGATAGGGTCGTGGTGGTTCAGCCGTTGGTTGTAAAAGATCCATTGCCCCCTGGCGTAGTTGTACCTCATGGCACCTTGCGAGTAAGAGGCAATCCACAGGTTGCCGTGTGCGTCCTCCTTGATGTCGTACACGAACGTGATGGAGTCGGGGCGTATCCGTTCGAACCGTCCGGTCTTGGCATCGTAGCGGTTCAGTCCCATGGTGGTGCCCACGTAGATGTCCCCGCTGGTCGTCTGGCACAGGGAGAATACACCATCGTCGTTCAGCGAGTGAGGGTCGGCCGGGTTGTGGCGGTAGTGCCGGGTGTGGCGGGTGCGTGTGTTGTAGATGTCGATGCCCCGCGAGAATACCCCTATCCACAGTTCGTCGCCCGCCAGCAGCAGGGGGTGCGTGTTGTGGTAGCTGGTCTTGATTGGCTGCGTGAAGGTCTGCGTGCGCGGGTCGAACAGGTTCACCCCGCCGTCCTCGGTGGCCACCCACAGTTTGCCGTCCGGAGCTTCGCAGAATTGGCTGATGGCTTTTCCCGACAGCGAGCCTTCGCGCCCGTCGGGCAGGTAGGTCTCGATG
This sequence comes from uncultured Bacteroidales bacterium, assembly GCA_949297975.1. Lineage (GTDB taxonomy): Bacteria > Bacteroidota > Bacteroidia > Bacteroidales > Paludibacteraceae > QVMH01. The sequence continues at coordinate 2,456 of CASFUX010000002.1, read as the reverse complement.
TGCTGTATGTTGGGGCTGAGGTAATTCAAGCCGCCGAAGTAGGTTCCTACCCAGATGCCCCCCTCCCGGTCGCGCAGCAAGTGCCGTACGTTCTGGTCGCCCAGGCTGTAGCGGTCGCCCGGCACGTCGATGCGGGTGGTTTCCTTGCTGTCGATGTCGAACATGTACAGCCCGTCGTCCGCCCCAACCAGCATTTCGCGGTCGCTGTATTGCAGGAACGTGCGTATGTGCGTGATGTAATAGTCCTCGTCGTCTGGCCCGCAAAAGGCGGAATATCCTTTCCGTTGTTTGTTGTAGAATAGGATGCCGTTCTGCCAGCTGCCCAGCCACAGGTTGCCTTTCGGGTCTTCGAAGATGCTCATGATTTCCATTTCCGAACTGTTTTCGAAGGATGTGAGGTGTTGCACCGGTTTGAGTAAGTCTTGTGCCGGGTCGTATTGCAGCAGGCCCACGCGTGTGCCCACCCAGATGGTGCCCGACTGGTCCTCCAGCGCGGTCCATACGTTGGTTTTCGTCAGGTCGTATTCGGCGCAGGCGATGCGTTTCTGTTCCTTTTTCCTCGTGTCGTACAAGTACACGCCGTCATACATGCAGCTTATCCACAGGCAGTCGTTTCGGTCGAGCATCACGTGGTTCACGATGGTCATGATGCGTCCGTTCGTGTTCAGCACCTTTTCCAGGCGGGTGAAACTGTTGTCGGTACGGTCCATGATATACACCCCGTCGCCCGTGGCGATGTACAGCAGGTTGTCCTTCCCTTCGGTTATCCAGTAGATGTAGTTGTTTTGGAGGGAACGTTCGTTGTCCTGCTTCCTGTACACGGTGAATTGCGTGCCGTCGAACTTGTTCAGCCCGTCTTTCGTACCCAGCCAAATGAAGCCCTGCCGGTCCTGCATGATGCAGTTGACGGTGTTTTCGGAAAGGCCGTCGTTCACCTGGTATTTCCGGAACTGGAAATTATACGGATTTTCCGCCCGCAGCCACCCGGCCGTTTGAGCAAAAATGATGAGCAGGATGTAAAGTCTGTATCGGTACATATAATATTATAGGTTTCAAATTTCAAATTTCAGATTGGCACACGGAATACATCGAATGAACGGATTTACACGGATTTTTTGTTTCCTGTAGATGACGCAGATGGGCGCAACTGTTTTTTATCCGTTTGCCTCCGCACGTAGGGCGATGCCCTACGCTGAACGCCACAAGGCCATTGGCCTTGCCCATTCCATTTGTTACCCGAACAGGCGCAAGTCTGTGACTTGTGCCTGTCAACATGAAGTTTGTAACTTCTATCGCGTTCTTTGGCAGTTGCAAACTGCCCGGTTTTTCGGCACAAGTCGCAGACTTGCGCCAGCGGTGGGCCAGTTCGGGCGATGGAAGCACTTGGGCAAATGTAGGATAAAACTTTCAACCAGGCAAGTGGGCGGGGTGCTTAACCGCCGAGGTTTTATTTGTTCACCGCAAAGGACGCAGAGGCTGATGGGAACATTTTGCATCCTTTGCGCTCTTTGCGGTGGGATTTCTAAACAAACATAAACAAAACAAAATATATGTATAAATATTTCTTATGTCAGTATAATACTCCTATCTTTGCCGTGTAATTACAAACAAGGAGTACTCCAACAGGGAGCTTCCGGCAAAGTTACCTGAAACATGCAGTATTTACCGACGGTGATTGCCGGGCATCGTCACAAACAAATTACACTATGATTTATTACAACAAAGTACAGAGACGCAATCCGCAGGACCCCGAGGGGGCGCGGAAATGGTATGTGACGCTGAAAAGCCGCATGCAAGTGAGCGAACGCGAGCTGGCCGAGGAAATGGCCGACGAGGTGACCCTCAACCCCAAGGAAGCCGAGATGGCCTTCTACCAGCTGTTCAAGGTGGCCGTGCGTGCCCTCACCGATGGCAAGACCGTGAAGTTGGGCGACTTGGGCACGCTCTACCTCACCGCATCGTCCGAAGGGGCGGACACGCGCGAGGAAGTCACCGCCCAGTTGGTGAAAGCTGTCCGGGTGCGCTTCATGCCTTCGGACACGCTGCGCGAGGCCATCGCCAAAGCTACCTTCGCCTGCACCGAAACCCTGCTCAACGACGCGGTGGAGGTGGTGGTGAAGCCCGATGAGGAAGGAACAACCGGCGCATAGCCCACACCTGCCACAACCTTAATCCGATACACTGCGACAGCCGCTCCCGCAAAGGGGGCGGCTTTTTTTTGCCTCCCCAACCCCTCCCGGGGAGGGGCTTTCATCTACCATGCAATACGCGAGTTTGGGATAGGAAAAAGCAGTCCTGTCAGCCAACCACCTCACCCCCAAGAGGATGTGTCAAAATGGGATTTAGCACACGGATAACACGGATTATACAGATTATCACAGATTTCTTATTTCAACAATCCTTGACAATCAATGGTATTTAAATCCGTATAAATCCGTCTTATCTGTCTCATCCGT
>CASFUX010000001.1 GCA_949297975.1 uncultured Bacteroidales bacterium | reverse complement strand
TTCCGCCTCGATGGCGGCCTGGCAGCCGGCAGCGACAGCGGTGGCGGTGACGATCTGGCGGTAATGCGGGTCAGCCACGTCACCAGCGGCGAACACTCCGGGTACTTTCGTGTCGGGTGTGCCGGGAGTGGTGAGGATGTATCCCACCTCATCCGTGTCCAGCCAGAAGGGAACACCTCGGTGTTCGGATGGTGGCCAATGGCCAAGGACATGCCGTCGATGGGCAGGTTCACTTTGCAGTCGCCTTCGGGGGTGTGGTGGCATGCGAAATGTGCGAATAATCAGGAGAAATACAAGACTTTTCTATAGGAAGAGACCTCTGCAAAAGTCCGTTTTTCGTCATGTATTATATACAATATGACATTTTGAGTTTTGCAGAGGTCTCAGGAAGCAAATCCCAGCACCTCCTCCCCCATCCCTCAACAAAAAAAGCCTAAAGGACCATGAGCACATGGGCATTTCCCCATAACATCTCATAGTCCTTCAGGCTTTTATCTTGTTACTCCGATAGATCTATCTACTCACTACCAACTGTTAGCTACTAATTGGTTACATTCCGAAGGCAAACACATTGATGCCATCGTAAATGCCGCTGATGATGCCCACGGCCACGATACCGAGCGTGCAGGCCACGAGGCTCACGCGCGTCCAACTATCACTCTTGAAGGCTTCCACGGGATGTTCGTTCGGGTTGATGTACATGGCCTTCACGATAAGCAAGTAGTAGTACAGGGAGATGATGGTGTTAACCAAGGCCACGAATACCAACACCTTGAAACCCGCCCCAAAGGCCGCCATGAAGATGAAGAACTTGCTGAAGAACCCGGCAAAAGGAGGAATACCGCCCAAGGAAAACAAAGCCAACGTCATCACCAGCGTGAGCTTGGGATTGGTGCGGTACAGACCGTCGTAATCGCTGATGGACACTTTGCCGTCCGTGCGCTGCTCGATGGCCGAGATAACGCCGAACACGGCCAGATTGGCTATCATATACACCAATGCGTAGAACACCATCGATGTCATACCACCGGGCGTGCCGCCCATAGCCCCCAACATGAGGTAGCCCGCCTGCGAGATGCTGCTGAAAGCGAAGAACCGCTTGATGTTCGTCTGCCGGATGGCAAAGAGGTTGGCCACCGTGATGCTGGCGATGATGACCCAAAAGAGCATCGTTTCCCACGCCTCAACCATCGGGGCGAACACCTTGATCAGCACCACCAACAGGGTGAAAGCTGCTGCCGCCTTGGAGATGACCGACAGGTAAGCCGTCACGTTGGTCGGTGCGCCCTCGTACACGTCTGCCGTCCACAAGTGGAAGGGCACGAGCGAAATCTTGAAGCCCAGTCCGGAGAAAAAGAATACCAACGCCATGACTTGCAAAGGCGTACCTGTGAGGTGCGCCGCCACATCGTCAAAGTAAAGCGTACCCGTAGTGCCGTACACGAACGAAAGCCCATACATCATCAGCCCCGACGAGAACATGGCCGACAGGATGTATTTGGCACCCGCTTCGGCCGAATGGTGTTTGTACTTGTCGAACGCCACCAGGCAGGCCATGGGGATGGAAGCCAGTTCCAACCCAATGACGAACATGAGGAAATGACCTGCGCTCACCATGAAGAACATCCCCAGCAGGGTAAAGAGCGTAAGCACGTAAAACTCGCCTTGCTTATAGCGCGTGTCCTCGCGCCGCAGCCACTCGCCGCTCTGCATCACTGCCACCAGCGTGCCCACGGATAGGATGGTCTTGACCAAGCTAATCATCGGCACGGAACGGTACATGCCGCCGAAGAG